>NZ_JASGES010000042.1:0-11028 GCF_047606205.1 Propionicimonas sp.
GAGCGGCTGAGCCGGAGGAGGTGAGGCGGATGTCACCAGGTAGTCCCCACCAACCCGTCCCGCCCACTTCCCGCGGCGTCCGCCCGAGCTGATCCCGGCCCGGCGCGGGCTTGCTGCGGCTCCGTCCCGAGGAGCCGTCATGAACCTGTCCCTGCCCGGCCGCCTGAGCCTTCCGGCCACCTTCCGCTCGGTACCGCTGCGCCGCGCGCCGTGGTCTCCGGCAACCGCGCCCGCTCCCACCACCCCCTCCACGTCCGCCGACCCGCTGGCCGCGGCGATCGACTGGGCGCACTACGTGGACGGACGGCGCCAGTCCGATATCGACTTCGCCACGGCCTGTGCCCGCGCCGAGGCCGGGTCCGGGTTCGTCTGGCTGGGCCTCTTCGAGCCGTCGGCCGACCAGCTGGACGCGCTGCGCGACGTGTTCGGCCTGCACCCGCTCGCCCTGGAGGACGCCGGCAACTCCCGGCAGCGACCCAAGCTCGAGCGCTACGACGACGGGACTCTCTTCCTCTCCCTGCGCACGCTCGGCTACGTCGACACCGACGTCCGTGGCGAGGGCGGCGAGATCGTCGAGACCGGGACGGCAACAGTCCTGGCCGGCCAGTGGTACGCGCTCACCGTCCGCCATGGCCGCTACGGAGCGCTGCAGCCGGTGCGCCGCCATCTCGAGGCCCGTCCCGAGCACCTGGCCCGGGGCCCGATCGCCGTCCTGCACGCCGTCGTGGACAGCGCGGTCGACGACTATCTGCGGGTCGCCGACGAGGTCTCCGACGACGTGGAGGAGATCGAGAGCCACGTGTTCGCCGTTCGCGGCACCCCACAGGTCGAGCGGATCTACCAGCTCAAGCGCGACCTGATCGAGATGAAGCGGACGGTGGCCCCGCTCAACGCCGCGGTGCGAAAGCTCGCCGAGGCCCAGGACGACAGGGAGATGCGCCAGTACTTCCTCGACGTCCACGACCATCTCGAGCAGGTGCGCGAACAGGTGGGCAGTTACGACGAGCTGATGTCGTCGATCCTGCAGGCGGCGGTCGCCCGGCTGTCCGTCTCCGAGAACGAGGACATGCGCAAGATCTCGGCCTGGGTGGCGATCGCGGCCGTACCGACGATGGTGGCCGGCATCTACGGGATGAACTTCGAGTTCATGCCCGAGCTGCACAGTCCCTGGGGCTATCCGGTGGTCATCGCCGGCATGGTCGCCGTCTGCCTGCTGCTGTACCGGAACTTCCGCCGCCAGGGCTGGCTGTAGGGCGCCGTGGGACGCGTCCACGCCGAGCACGACCACCCTTCGCGGGCAGCCCGGGATCCCGCCTCGGCGAAGCACCATTTCTCATAGGTCAGACCATTCGTCTCACGACTGTCCGTAATCCACCCGTTACGACGATCTGTAGTAGGAGGTCTGACAGGATGGATCCATGAGTCAGCGAACCATTGGTGTGACCGAGGTCGCCCTCCGCGACGCGCACCAGAGCCTGATGGCGACACGTATGGCCCTCGAAGACATGGTCGAGGCGTGCGAGGACATCGACCAGACGGGCTACTGGAGCGTCGAGTGCTGGGGTGGCGCCACCTACGATGCGTGTATCCGGTTCCTCAACGAGGACCCCTGGGAGCGGCTGCGGACCTTCCGCAGGTTGATGCCGAACTCCCGCCTCCAGATGTTGCTGCGCGGTCAGAACCTGCTCGGCTACCGCCACTACGAGGACGAAGTGGTGGAGCGGTTCGTGGACAAGTCCGCGGAGAACGGCATGGACGTCTTCCGCGTCTTCGACGCACTGAACGATCCCCGCAACATGGCCCACGCGATGCAGGCGGTCAAGAAGACCGGAAAGCACGCCCAGGGCACCATCTGCTACACGATCTCCCCGCTGCACACGGTCGAGGGCTTCGTGCACCTGGCCGGTCAGCTGCTCGACATGGGCGCCGAGTCGCTGGCGCTGAAGGACATGGCCGCGCTGCTGCAGCCGCAGCCCGCGTACGACATCATCCGTGGCATCAAGGAGACCTACGGCGAGGACGTCCAGATCAACGTCCACTGCCACTCCACCACGGGTGTCACGCTGGTCACGCTGATGAAGGCGATCGAGGCCGGCGCCGATGTCGTCGACACCGCGATCAGCTCGATGTCGCTCGGGCCGGGCCACAACCCGACCGAGTCGCTCGTCGCGATGCTCGAGGGGACGCCGTACACGACCAACCTCGACCCGGAGCGGCTCACCAGGATCCGCGACCACTTCGCGAAGGTCCGTCCGAAGTACAAGGAGTTCGAGTCGGCCACCCTCGTGGACACCGACATCTTCTCCAGCCAGATTCCCGGCGGCATGCTCTCGAACATGGAGAGCCAGCTGAAGGCCCAGGGCGCCGGCGACCGGATCAAGGAGGTGATGGCCGAGGTCCCGCTGGTCAAGGCGGACGCCGGCCACCCGCCGCTGGTCACCCCGTCCAGCCAGATCGTCGGCACCCAGGCCGTGTTCAACGTCCTGATGGGCAAGTACAAGGTGATGACCGGCGAGTTCGCCGACCTGATGCTCGGCTACTACGGCGAGTGCATCGGGGAGCGCAACCCCGAGGTCGTCGCGATCGCCCAGGCGCAGGCCAAGAAGGAGCCGATCACGGTCCGTCCGGCCGACCTGCTGCCCCCGGAGTGGGAGAAGCTGGTCGGCGAGGCCGCCAAGCTGGAGGGCTTCGACGGCACCGACGAGGACGTGCTCACCTACGCGATGTTCCCCGGCGTCGCACCCGGCTTCTTCAGTGCCCGTGACGAGGGCCCGAAGAACGTCGGCAAGACCGAGGAGCAGTTGAAGGCCGAGGCGGACGCCGCCAGTGGCGCGGCCAATGCCGTGCGTGGCCCGATCAAGTACAAGGTCTCCCTCGGCGGGCGCGAGAGCACCGTCACCGTCGAGATGGCGTGAGGGTAGGGACGAGATGAGCAACAAGCCAGTAAGCATGAAGAAGCGGGTCGCCGACCTGCTCCAGGCCCGCACCACCGCCCGGCTCGGCGGCGGGGAGACCCGCCTGCAGAAGCAGCGCGACGGCGGCAAGCTGACCGCGCGCGAGCGGATCGACGCCCTGATCGACCCGGACAGCTTCCAGGAGATCGGCCTGTTCCGGAAGAACCGGACGGTCACCTTCGGCATGGACACCGCCGACCTTCCGGCCGACGGTGTCGTGACCGGCAGCGCCACCGTGCTCGGGCGCCCCGTGCACGTCGCCAGCCAGGACTTCACCGTGATGGGCGGGTCGGCCGGCGAGGTGCACAACCAGAAGGTCGTCGAGATGATGGAGGCGGCCCTGGAGACAGGCACGCCGTTCCTCTTCTTCAACGACTCCGGCGGCGCTCGCGTCCAGGAGGGCATCGACTCCCTGTCCGGCTACGGCAAGGTGTTCTACGCCAACGTGCTGCTCTCGGGCGTGGTGCCGCAGATCTCGATCATCGCCGGCCCCTGCGCGGGCGGCGCGGTCTACTCCCCGGCCCTGACCGACTTCATCATCCAGACCCGCAAGGCCCACATGTTCATCACCGGGCCGAATGTGATCAAGCAGGTCACCGGTGAGGATGTCAGCCAGGATCAGCTCGGCGGCGCGGACACCCACATGTCGGTGTCCGGCGTGAACAGCTTCGTCGCCGACGACGACGAGCAGGCGATCCTGATCGCGAAGAAGCTGCTCAGCTTCCTGCCGCAGAACAACACCGAAGAGCCCCCGATGATCGACGGTGACTACAGCGTGGAGTACGACCCCTCGCTGCACGACGTCGTCCCCGTGGACGGCAAGCAGGGCTACGACGTCCGTGACGTGATCGCCAAGATCGTCGACTACGGCGACTTCCTGGAGGTGCAGGCCGGCTACGCGATGAACATCGTCGTCGGCTTCGCCCACATCAACGGACGCAGCGTCGGCATCGTGGCGAACCAGCCGAACGTGATGGCCGGCGTGCTGGACATCAACGCCTCCGACAAGGGCAGCAAGTTCGTCCGGTTCTGCAACGCGTTCAACATCCCGATCCTCACCCTGGTGGACGTCCCCGGCTACCTGCCGGGCGTCGCCCAGGAGTACGGCGGCATCATCCGCCACGGCGCGAAGATGCTGTACGCGTACTCCGCGGCCACCGTCCCGAAGATCACGGTGGTGCTGCGCAAGGCCTACGGCGGCTCGTACCTGGCGATGGCAGCCAAGGACCTGGGCGCCGACAAGGTGTTCGCGTGGCCGACGGCCGAGATCGCCGTGATGGGCGCCGAGGGCGCCGCAGCTGTGGTGTTCCGCAAGGAGATCGCGGCGGCGGAGGATCCCCAGGCGCGGCGCGAGGAACTGGTCGATGAGTATCGCGAGACCTTCTCCACTCCGTTCATGGCGGCCTCCCGCGGTCTGGTCGACGACATCATCGATCCGGGCGACACCCGCCGGAAGGTGGCCATGGCTCTGGAGCTGCTGGCCACCAAGCGCGAGTTGCGGCCGGCCAAGAAGCACGGCCTCGGGCCGGTGTGATCGCCATGGACGAGGCTGAACTGCTCGAGCTCGTCAGAGGGCTCACCGAGCGGGTGGAGGGGCTCGAGGCGAAGATCAAGCGCCTCGAGGTGCATGCCGACGACGTGCCCGAGGAGACCCTGGTCGCGATCGCCGCTGCGGTCGCCGCCTACCTCGGGCACCGTGCGCGGCGCCGCCAGCCGCACTTCACGACGGGACGCAACTGGGCGTCGAACACCCGGCGTTCCCAGCACACCCACCACCCGCTGTACACCCGCTGAGAAGGAAGACCAATGAGACTGAAAGTGAATGTCAACGGGGTTCCCTACGACATCGACGTCGAGGTGGAGGAGCCGGAGGCTCCCCAGCTCGGTTCGATCGTGATCGGTGGGGGCAGCGGGTCCATCGCCGCCCCGTCCACGGCATCGGTGCAGGCGACGTCGGCCAACGCCGTGGTCGCGCCGCTGGCCGGATCGGTGGCGCGCGTCCTCGTCGAGGAGGGCCAGCAGATCGAGGCCGGCGAGGTGCTGCTGGTGCTCGAGGCGATGAAGATGGAGACCGAGATCACCGCGCCGAAGGCCGGCACGGTGGGCAAGGTCCTGGTCGAGAAGGGCACGGCCGTCCAGGCCGGAGAAGGGCTCATCGAACTCGACTGAGCAACGTCCGATTGACCGCGACGGCCCGTCCCCTCACCGGGGCGGGCCGTCGTGCTGTACAGGCCTGTCGTGGGTGCTGCCGTCCGGTCCCGGTAGGGTCGCCGGCATGGCACGGATTGCGTTCCTCGGGCTCGGCCGGATGGGGTCGGGCATGGCCTCACGTCTGCTCGGCGCCGGGCACGACCTGGTCGTGTGGAATCGGACGCGGGAGCGCTGTGTCCCCTTCGGCGAGCGCGGAGCGCGGGTGGCCAGGACGCCCGCTGAGGCTGCGACGGACGCCGACGCCGTCCTCGTGATGGTCGGGGACGACGACGCGTCCCGGACCGTGTGGCTCGGCGAGGACGGGGTGCTGGCCGGCCGGCCGCGTCCCGGGGCACTGGCGGTCGAGTGCTCGACGCTGTCGCACGCCTGGGTCAAGGAGCTGGCCGCCGCCGCACGCGCAGCCGGCCTCCGGTATGCCGACGCGCCGGTCACGGGCCTGCCGGCCGCGGCCGCGGCGGGACGGTTGACGCTGCTGGTGGGCGCGGATCCGGACGATCTGGCCGCGGCGCGTCCGCTCTTCGACGCCATCGCCGACCAGGTGTTCCACTTCGGGCCGGTCGGGTCGGGGACGGCCTACAAGCTGATCGTGAACCTGATCGGTGCGGTCCAGATCGCCGGGGCGGCCGAGGGACTGGCGATGGCCGAGCGGGCGGGCCTCGACCTCGACCAGGTCGTGGCCGCGCTGTCCGGCGGTCAGGCCGCGAGCCCGCAGGTGGTGCGCAACAGCCGCCGGATGGTCGCCGGCGACCACCAGCAGGACGTGGTGTTCTCCGGGTGCCTGCGGCGCAAGGACACCGACTACGCGCTGCGGTTCGCCGGCGAACTCGGCGTCGCAGCCCCCTTCGGACGGGTCGCGATCGACGGCCTCGACGAGCTGATCGCGTCCGGCCTGGGCGAGGCCAACGAGAGCGCCGTCATCGAGGTCGCCCGCCGCCGCACGCCTGCCTGACCTTCGGGCCGCCCACGCTTCGGCACGACCCGAACCGGCCCGCGGCTGAACGGGGGCCGGGAGGGGCGGCCGCGGCGCTCAGGCGTAGCTGCCGCGGAAGACCTTGTGCTGGGCGGGCTGGGCGACCGGACGGATCGTCAGGCGGTCGATGTTCACGTGCGCGGGCCGGGTCGCCATCCAGGTGATCGCCTCGGCGACGTCCTCGGCCGACAGCGGCCCGGGAACGCCGGCGTAGACAGCGTCCGCACGGGCCTGGTCGCCGCCGAAACGGGTCAGCGAGAACTCCTCGGTCGCGACCATGCCCGGGCAGATCTCGGTGATCCGGACCGGCTGGTCGAAGAATTCCAGGCGCAGGGTGCCGGCGATCATCCGCTCGGCCGCCTTCGCCCCGCAGTAGCCGGCACCGCCCTCGTAGGGCCCGTCCGCGGCGACGGAGGTGACGAACACGATCGCACCCCGGGCGGCCACCAGCGCGGGCAGGAGGGCGCGGGTGACCTTCTCGGTGCCGATCACATTGACCTCGTACATGCGCCGCCAGGCGTCGACGTCGGCCGCGGCCACCGGTTCCTGGCCGAACGCGCCGCCGGCGTTGTTCACCAGCACGGCGAGCTCGGGGCCGGCCGCGGCGACCAGCGCGTCGACGTCGGTGTCCGCGGTCACGTCGCAGGCGAGCGCCCGGCCGCCGATCTCCGCGGCCAACGACTCGATCCGATCAGCCCTGCGGGCCGCGCAGATGACCTCGAAACCCTCGGCGGCGAGCCGGCGGGCTGTGGCGGCGCCGATCCCGCTGCTGGCTCCGGTGACGACGGCGATTCCGCGTGAACTCATACCCCGATTCTGCCAGCGGGGCGATCGGCGCGGAGCCTTCGGCGGGTGCTGTGGACGGCTCTGGCCCCCGCCGGCGGCGTGACCGCTACGATTGGGTCGCAAGAGCCCGTCGGCATTGCCGCGGGCTTGTCTCACGCAAAGGGGCAGGCAGATGCCGGGAATCGTGGTCGTCGGCGCGCAGTGGGGCGACGAGGGCAAGGGCAAGGCCACCGACCAGCTGGGCGATCGGGTCGACTACACGGTCCGCTACTCCGGCGGCAACAACGCCGGGCACACCCTGGTGGTGAACGGCGAGAAGTACGCGCTGCACCTGCTCCCCTCCGGCATCCTGAACGACTCGGTGCCCGTGATCGCCAACGGCGTCGTGATCGATCTGGACGTGCTGTTCGAGGAGATCGACGGCCTCAATGCTCGCGGCGTCGACACCTCGAAGCTGCTGGTGAGCGCCAACGCCCACGTCATCGCGCCGTATCACAAGGTGATGGACAAGGTCACCGAGCGGTTCCTCGGCAACCGCCGGATCGGCACCACCGGACGCGGCATCGGCCCCGCCTACTCCGACAAGATCAACCGGCTCGGCATCCGGGTGCAGGACCTGTTCGACGACTCGATCCTGCGGCAGAAGGTCGAGGCCGCGCTGGAGCAGAAGAACCACCTGCTGGTGAAGGTGTACAACCGCCGCGCGATCGACGCCGCAGAAGTCGCCGACGAACTCCTCGCGCACACCGCGCGGCTGCGTCCGATGGTCGCCGACACCGTCCGCGTCCTCAACACCGCTCTGGACGCCGGCCAGGTCGTGCTGTTCGAGGGCGCCCAGGCCCACCATCTCGACGTCGACCACGGCACCTACCCCTACGTGACCAGTTCCAACCCGATCGCCGGTGGCGCGAGCACGGGTGCCGGCGTCGGCCCCACCCGGATCGACCGCGTGATCGGAATCATGAAGGCCTACACCACCCGCGTCGGGGAGGGCCCGTTCCCGACCGAACTGCTGGATGCGGACGGGGAGAAGCTGCGCCAGGACGGGGCCGAGTTCGGCACCACGACCGGACGCAACCGCCGCTGCGGCTGGTTCGACGCGCTCGTCGTCGAGGCCGCCGTGACCGCGAACGCGTTCACCGACATGTTCCTGACCAAGCTCGACATCCTGACCGGCTGGGAGAAGATCCCGGTCTGTGTCGGCTACGAGGTGAACGGCGAGCGCACCACCACGCTGCCGATGACCCAGACCGACTTCCACCACGCCGTGCCCGTGTACGAGTACCTGGACGGCTGGACCGAGGACATCTCCGGCTGCCGGGAATTCTCCGATCTGCCCAGGAACACGCAGGCGTACGTCCGCCGGCTCGAGGAACTGGTCCGGTGCCGGATCTCCGGCATCGGCGTCGGCCCCTCCAGGGAACAGGCGGTCATGCTGCACGACCTGCTGTGAGCGATGGCCAGGCGACCTCGGACCCCGACCCCCTGGTGGGTGCCGGTCCTGCTCGGTTTCCTCGGCCTCACCGCGTGCTTCCTCACCATCGCCTACCTCACCTGGGTGTGGGTGAACGGGCAGTTCTACTGGCTGGGGATCGTGATGGTCGCCCTCAATCTCGCAGCGACCGTCGCCGCGGTGCTCGCCACGGGCATGGACGCCCGCACCGGCCGGGTCTCCTGGCGGTGGTGGACGATCCTCGGCCTGCTGGTGCTGTTCAGCATGGCGCTGTTCGGCTTCATGGACCGGTGGGCGCCCCGCTGAGCGCGGTCCGGGCGCGGTCCAGTGCTGCGGGCGTCGCGCCGCCCGCAGCGAGCGCGAGGAGGGCGGCGCCGACGATCGGAGGGTGGGCGAGCGTCACCAGGCGTGAACCCGGTGCGACCTGGGCGATGCCGGCGGCGATCCTCGTGTCCAGCAGCTGGTTGCCTGCCTGGAGGACGCCGCCGCCGAGCACGACCGGGATCGGGCGTCCGGCGAGGTCGAGGCGTCGGACGCAGGCCCGGACATAGGCGACGACCTCGTCCGCCTGTCGTGCGACGACCGAGCGGGCGACCGTGTCCCCGGCGTCCGCCGCGGCGAACACGGCGGGAGCGAGGGTCGAGAGGCGGTCAGACTCGAACTCGCCGAAATGGAGGCGCTCGATCAGCTCCGCGATCGACGCCACGCCGGTGCCGTCCCGGACGACGCCGGTGAGCGCCGTCCGCGGCCCCCGCCCGTCCTCGTCGCGGGCCGCGTGCCACAGCGCCTCCGCGCCCAGGCCGGAACCACCGCCCCAGTCGCCGGAGATGTGGCCGAGGGCCGCGAACCGCGCGGTCGCCCCGTCCGACCGCACCCCGACGGCGTTCGACCCGGTCCCGCAGACCACGGCCACCGCGTCCCTGGCGTCGGTGCCCGCGCGGAGCAGGGCGAACAGGTCGTTGTCGACCAGGCAGTCTCGGGCCCACGGCAGCCCGGAGATCGCCGCGACGTACGCGGCGTGCTCGCGGGGCAGGTCGATGCCGGACAGGTACAGCTCGGCCCGCCGCACGGGGTGGCCGGCTGCGACCGCGGCGACGAGCTCGTCGACCACGGCCACCGACCGCTCCAGCCCGAGCTGCTGCGGGCTGGAGGACGGCCCCCGCCGATGGGCGAGCAGCGATCCGGTGACCCCCAGCGCCACCGCGTCGGTCTTGGTGCCGCCGCCGTCGACGGCGACGATCACGGGCTCTAGGCCCATGGCAGGAACCGTGCGTTCGCGGCGAGCAGCGCGTCGGTGAGCTTCTCCGCCCGCTCGTGCTGGAGCACGAGCGGGTGCGCCCGCATCGCCCGCAGCACCCGGTCGCGACCGCCGTGGACGGCGGCGTCCAGCGCCAGTCGCTCGTAGCCGGCCACCGCTGCCACCAGGGCGGCGAGGTCGTCGGGCAGCGGGGCGACCGGCTCGGCGACGAAGCGTCCCTCGACGAACCGGGCCGGCACCTCGATGACGTGGTCGTCGGGAAGGTTCGGCAGCACCCCGTCGTTGCGGAGGTTCACCACCCGCGGTGGCCCGGGGACGCCGCGCATCGCGTCCAGCAGTTCGACCGCAGCCTCCGAGTAGAAGGCGCCGCCGCGCCGCTCGAGCGCCTCCGGCTTGGTGTCGACGGCAGGGTCGGCGTAGAGGGCGAGCAGCTCGTCCTCGATCGCCTTCACGGCCTCCGCCCTGGTCGGCTCGCGCAGCTGCTCGGCCAGCACCTCGTCGTGCGCGTAGTAGTAGCGCAGGTAGTAGGACGGCACCATGCCGAGCTGGGTGAGCAGGGCCGGCGCCAGTTCGACGTCCTCGGCCAGGTCGCCCAGGTGCGCTGCCAGCAGGCCCGGCAGCCGGTCCTCGCCCCCGACCCAGACATTGCGCTCCCAGGTGAGGTGGTTGAGGCCGACATGGCCCAGGGCGACCTCGTCCGCAGCCACGCCCAGGGCGGCGGCGAACCGGCGCTGGAAGCCGATCGCCACATTGCACAGCCCGACCGCCCGGTGCCCGGCCTGCAGCAGCGCCCGGGTGACGATGCCGACCGGATTGGTGAAGTCGACGATCCACGCGTCGGGGCGGGCGCGCCGGCGGACCACCTCGGCGATGTCGAGCACCACCGGCACCGTGCGCAGCGCCTTCGCGAACCCGCCCGGACCGGTCGTCTCCTGCCCGATGCAGTGCACGTCGTGCGGCCAGGTCTCGTCGGCCTGCCGGATGTCCTGGCCGCCCACGCGCAACTGCAGCAGCACCGCGTCCGCGCCGTCCACGCCGGCGTGGAGATCGGTGGTCGGAACGATCCGCGCGGCGTGGCCGGCGCGCGCCAGCATCCGCTTCGCGATCCCCGCCACCGGTGTGAGCCGGTCGAGGTTCGGGTCGACGAGGTGGATCTCCTCCAGCGGCAGGCCGGTGCGGGTGAACCCGTCGATCAGTTCCGGGGTGTACGTCGATCCGCCGCCGACGATGGCGAGCTTCATCAGTCCTCCTTGGTTGCGGACGCGACGATGGCGTCCTCGAGACGGTCGCGGATGCCGGCGACGAGCAGCCGCCGGGCGCCCCGCAGAACGGGTCGCTCGCCGGCCCTGGCCGGCTGGACGGGCAGCTCGCGGCGACGCCCGAGCCGGTCGCGGAC
>NZ_JASGES010000043.1:0-34143 GCF_047606205.1 Propionicimonas sp.
GGAGCGGATGACGGGAATCGAACCCGCACTGTCAGCTTGGGAAGCTGATGTTCTGCCATTGAACTACATCCGCGCTGCCCGCTCTCCCGAGCCGACGCGTGGAGCAGTCTAGCTGCAGCCGAGGGGGGCTCGCGAACCCGCAGCAGAGGCGCCACGACCGCATAGTCGGGCGAAACCTGACCGGTCTAGGCGGAACGTCTGCAAGACTGCTCCTTGACAGCAAGCTCATGGCCGACCGCGGGCCGTGCATCACCGGGGAGCGAGGCGGGTGACCAGAGAAGATCGGGCGATCACCATCGTCGAGTTGCTCACTCAGGCCATGGCCGCCATCGACCACGGCGAGCAGGCCGAGCAGCTCGTCTGCACGACCCTCGCCAAGACGAGCCACGCGGAGAGCGCGGCCCTCATCGGCCTGGACGTCGGCCACAAGCTCCACCTCCACGCAGCATGGCCCGACCAGCGCCACGCCACGGTGCTGGCGGAGTTCGCCTCGCACGGACACCACACGGAGAGCCAGCTCCACATCGGGCAGCACCCGGTTCTCGGCGAAGTCGTCACGATCGGGCCCGAACTCGACCAGCACGCCAACCTCGAGCGGGCCCGGGTGCTCGCGCTCGCGCGCCGTGGCGGGTTCAGTCCCGAGGCCCACGCCCTGTTCGCCGAATCGGTCGCCCCGCTGACCCTGCTCCTCCCCCACGTCGCCGAGGCGTGCGGACGCGAGCAGAGCGTCCGCACCGCGGCCGAGGCCGCCGCCGCCCTGAACCTGACCGCGCGCGAGGTGGAGGTCCTCCAGCTGCTCGCCGAGGGGCTGCTCGCCCGAACGATCGCCGCCCGGCTCGGCCTGTCCCCGCGCACCGTGCACAAGCACCTGAGCAACGTCTACAGCAAGCTCGGCGTCCACGACCGGCTCGTCGCCGTGAGCATCGCCCGCGCCCAGGGCCTGATCGCCGCCTGACTCACGCACGCCGCCGACCGCCGCATCGCGGCTGAGATCGGACGGCGCGGTCCGCGACTCAGCGCTGACGCGCCTTTTTCACACCCTTCTTCAGCAGCCACAACGGCAGCAGCCAGCAGCCCAGCGCCGTGACCGCCCAGACGACCAGCGTGGCCGGCACCCATGCCGAAGCCCCGTTGATCACGAGCCCGCCGCTGAAGGAGCTCGCGATCACCAGCGCCAGCGCCGTCGAGATCAGCCCGACACCGCCGACCAGCGGCGGCGAGAACTTCGTGGCCAGCTTCGTCACGATCGGCGTGAGCAGGCTCTGGGCGATGGTGAACACCACCACCGCGACAATGAACCCCTGGACGCCCACGCCCACGCCCGGCACCAGCAGCCCGGCGAGCAGGAGCCCCACCACCGAAGAGCCGCAGAAGATCGCGGCGAGTATGAGCAGTCGCTTCATGGCCGCACCCTAACGACAACCGCCCGGACACGTCAGCGGCCGGCGAAGGAGTCTCGACGAACGGCGGCGAACGAACCCCACGAAGACGAGTGCCCCGACCCGCCCGTCGGCTCGGGGACACCACCCACCGCACCCTCAACGCACCCCCAAAGCCCTTCGCCGAACTTCCACGCCGCTCGCCGCGGGCCTAGGTTCGGAGCATGTCCAATCCCCTCGAGCCCACCGACGTGGGGCCCGCGGTCGGCGGCGATCGCGCCGCCACCGACTCCGACCGCGACCGCGTGGTCGCACTCCTCACCGCCGCCCAGGCCGAAGGGCGCCTCAGCGTCGCCGAGCGCGACGATCGCATCGCGGCAGCCCGTGCGGCCGACACCTTCGACGATCTCGTCCCGCTCACCCGCGACCTGATCAGCCCCACCGGTCCGGCCGCGCGTCCGGTCGTGAACTACGACGAGTCCCACCCCGTCGAGGAGGCCGACCAGATCATCGCGATCTTCGCCGGCGCCACCCGCAAGCACGCCTGGCGGATGCGCAAGCACACCTCCGCGCTGGCCGTCTTCGGCGGGGTGGAACTCGACCTCACCGAAGCCACCTTCGAGGCGCACGAACTGACCCTCAACGTCTTCTGCCTGTTCGGCGGCGTCGAGGTCATCGTTCCGCCCGGCACGGAGGTGAGCAACCAGGTGGGTGCGATCTTCGGTGGCTCGGACGTCGGCAAACTCGCACCCGCGGACGGGGTCGCGCCGCGGATCGTGCTCAAGGGCTTCTGCGCGTTCGGCGGCGTGGACGTCCGCCATCCCAAGGACAAGAAGCGTCACCACCACCACTAGATTCGGGGCATGAACGACCTGTTCACCCCGACGGCGGACTGGCAGCGGCTGCCGTCGCGCTACGCCCGTGTGCGACGGCTCGGCGCGCTCGTGTCCAACCTCACGGTGACCATCGTGGTCGGCGTCGGCGTGGGCCTGCTCGTCGACTGGCGGTGGGCTGTCGCGATCGCCGTCGCAGGGCTCGGCTGGACCGGGTGGCGCATCGTCCGGGCCGGACGGTGGGTGCGCGCCTTCGGCTACGCGGAGCGGGACGAGGACCTGCTGATCACCCACGGCCTGTGGAACCGGCAGCTCACGGCCATCCCCTACGGCCGGATGCTGTCGGTGAATGTCGAGTCCGGCCCGGTCGACCGGGCGTGGGGCCTCGCCCGGGTGGAGCTGGTCACGGCGAGCGTCCAGTCCGCCGGACGCATCCCTGGCCTGCCTCAGGCCGAGGCCGCCGCGCTCAGGGACCGGCTGATCGCCGCCGGCGAGGCCCAGGCACTCCCGCTGTGAGCGACGCCCACGCCGACGCGGGCGATCCGGCCGGGACCGCACGCGCAGACATCGACGCACACGATCCCGCCGGAACACCACGCGGAGACATCGACGCACACGATCCGGGCGGAACACCACGCGGAGACATCGAGGCGCACGATCCGGGCGGAACACCACGCGGAGACATCGAGGCGCACGATCCGGCCGAGTCCCCACATCCGGCTGCCGAGCCGGCCCGGTCGGCAGCAGCGGAGGTCACCGAGCGTCCCCATCCGCTCACCCCCCTGGTCCGCGGCTGGATCGTGCTGCTCGCCGTCGTGCTCAGCGCCGGACGCGACTACCTGCCGCTCGGGCACGAGACCCGGCCGCTGCCGCCCCTGCAGTTCATCCTGCTGGCTGTCGGCGTGGTCGCCCTGATCAGCGGTGCCGCCGGCTTCTTCTCCTGGCGGTTCACCCGCTTCGTCGTCTCCCCCGACGTGCTGCGGATCGACAGCGGCGTCATCGTCCGCCGCTCCCAGCGGGTCTCCTTCGACAAGGTGCAGTCGATCGACGTCGTCCAGCCGTTCGCCGCGCGCCTGTTCGGGCTGGCCGAACTCCAGATCGACGTCGGATCCCACGAGCGGCCCCGGCTGCGCTACCTCGCCCGGACCAGGGCGTACGCGCTACGCGACTACCTGCTCGCCCGCGCCCGCGGCGTCCAGGCCGAGGCTGAACAGCACACCGACGCCGCAAGCCTGCTCCTCGACCTGTCCACGCAGGACGAGGTCCTGATCACCGTGCCGCCGCAGCAACTGCTGCTCGCCGCGGTCACGTCCCACGAATTCTGGGCCATCGTGGCCTCCGGCGTTCTCGCCGCCGCCGCGGGCATCGCCTTCCAGCAACCGTGGCTCGTGCTGGTGATCGCGATCCCGACCGCGAGCACCCTGATCGGATTCGTCGGCCGCCGCGTCACCAGCCAGTTCAACTACGCCCTCTCCCGCCGTCCGCACGGGTTGCGGATCTCCCGCGGCCTGACCAGCCTGACCAGCCAGTCCCTGCCGCCGCGGCGCGTCCAGGCCGTGCAGATCAGCCAGTCGCCGGTGTGGCGGGCGCTCGGCCTGTACCGCGTCGACCTCGAAGTCGTCGGGTGGGGGCACGTCACCGAGGACGAGAACCGCTCCGGCGTCTCCACCATCCTGCTGCCCGCCGGCACCATCGCCCAGGTGCGGGTCGCCCTGGACGCGATCTGGCCGCGCGCCGACTTCGAGGCCGTCGACCTGCATGGCGCCCCCGCCCGGGCCCGCTGGCTGCACCCGCTGTCGCAGCCGTTCCTGCGCTGGGGCCACGACGACCGGCTGGTCGTCTCCCGGCACGGATGGCTCGTCCGGCGCTGGCAGGTGGTGCCGCACGCCCGGGTCCAGTCCGTGCGCATCGCGCAGGGACCCGTGTCACGACGGCTGGCTCTGGCCGACCTGGAGTTCCACACCGCCGGTGCCCAGATCTCCGCGCACGCGGCCGGGCTCGACGCGTCCGACGTGCTCGCCCGCCAGGCCGAGCTGCTCCGGCTCGTCCATCACCCCGCGTCGATCGACCTCACCGAGCCGCCCGACACCGGTGACCCCGCGGGGAGCGCGAGCGGTGACCAACTCGGCGGGGCAGGGACGGTGCCGGATCAGGCCACGGCCGGGCCGGACGCGCGCCGCGCCGACCAGGCTGATGAGACCATCTCGTCGACCGAGTAGCTCATCCGCCAGTCGATGTCCGCCGCGGCGGCGCTGCCGTCGGCGACGATCCTGGCCGGGTCGCCGGGTCGCCGCGGCGAGATCTCCGGCGTGAACTCGATGCCGGTGACCCGCGCCATCGCGTCCATGATCTGGCGGACGCTGAGGCCCTCGCCGCTGCCGAGGTTGTAGGCCGTACGCAACGGCCGCCCCGCCTCCAGGGCGAGGGCCGCGGCGACGTGCGAGGCGGCCAGGTCGCCGACGTGCACGTAGTCGCGCACGCAGGTTCCGTCCGGGGTCGGGTAGTCCTCGCCGTAGATCCGCGGCGTCCGACCCGCCAGGAGCGCCTCGATGACCAGCGGGAACAGGTTGTGAGGGCTCGCGTCGTAAACCGCGTCGGTCGCCGACCCGACGACGTTGAAGTAGCGCAGGCTCACGCCGTGGAAGCCCTCGGTGGCCCTGGCGACGTCCCTGATCAGCCACTCCCCGATCAGCTTGGACTCCCCGTACGGCGACTCGGGAGCATTCGGGGACGACTCGGTCACCAGTTCGGTGTCGGGCGTCCCGTACACCGCGGCGGAGGACGAGAACACGATGTTGCGCACCCCCGCGTCCGCCATGGCCGCCAGCACGCTGGCCGTCCCGGTGACGTTCTGCGCGTAGGTGTGCAGCGGACGCTGCACCGACACTCCGGCGTACTTGAAGCCGGCCACGTGGATGACGCCCGCACAGTCGTGATCGCGCAGCAGGCCGGTCACCGTGGCCGTGTCGAGGATGCTGCCCTGCACGAAGGCCACGCCGTCGGGCACGAAGGACGCGATTCCGGACGACAGGTCGTCCAGCACCACCGGCACCAGCCCCGCCTCCTGCAGCGAGCGCACCACGTGCGCGCCGATGTATCCCGCACCACCCGTCACCAACCACGTACTCACGGGCACGAGTCTAGGGGGATCGGGCCCCGCGTCCGGCCAGCGGCTGCTCCGCGCCGTCCCGCACCGGGCCTGCTTCTCCGTTCCGGCCGTTGCCGCGCCCGGGTCGCTCCGACCTCTAGGGTGGAGCCCATGCACAACCAACCCGTACTGGGCATCGACATCGGCGGCTCCGGAATCAAGGGTGCGCTGGTCGACCTGGCGGCCGGCGACTTCGCGACGGAGCGAGTCCGCATCCCCACGCCCGAGAAGTCCACGCCGGCGAACGTCGCCGACGTCGTTGCGGAGATCGTCTCCGAGTTCGCCGAGCAGATGGGCGACGGCCCGATCGGCGTGACCATCCCCGCGGTGGTCACCCACGGGATCACCCGCTCGGCGGCGAACATCGACAAGTCCTGGATCGACGCCCCGGCGGAGAAGATCTTCGCCGAGCACCTCGGCCGCGAGGTCGTCCTCGTCAACGACGCGGACGCGGCCGGCGTCGCCGAGGTGAAGTACGGCGCGGCGAAGGGCAACGACGGCCTCGTCCTGGTCACCACCCTCGGCACCGGCATCGGCAGCGCGCTGATCTACCGCGGTGTGCTGGTGCCCAACACCGAACTCGGCCACCTGGAGATCGACGGCCACGACGCCGAGAGCCAGGCCGCCGCCTCGGTGAAGACGGCGCTGGGGCTGTCGTACTCGGAGTACGTGCCGCGGCTGCAGCGCTATTACGAGCGGGTGGAGGCCCTGTTCTGGCCCGACCTGTTCGTGGTCGGCGGCGGCGTGTCCAAGGCGGCCGACAAGTTCCTGCCGAAGTTGAACCTGAAGACGCCGATCGTCCCTGCCGACCTGCGCAACCGTGCCGGCATCATCGGTGCCGCCTGGCTCGCCGCCGACAAGGTCGCCCACTCGGCCTGACCGCCCGTCCGCCCGGACCGGGTTGGACCGGAGGTTGGAAAGACTCGGCCGACGCGGGAGCCGGACGTCACATGCGGTCGGGGGCCTCGATCCCGAGCAGGCCGAGGCCGATCGCCAGCACCTTGCGGGTCGACGCGCACAGGGCGAGGCGGGACGCACGGACCTCGCCCTCGCTCTTCAGGACCGGACACTGCTCGTAGAACGAGCTGAGCGCCCCTGCCAACTCGTAGAGGTAGCCGCAGAGGCGGTGCGGCTGGAGGGTGTCGCCGACCTGGGCGACGACCTCGCCGAAGCGGGACAGCAGCAGCGCCAGCGACTGCTCGGCGGGCTCGGCGAGGACGGTGACCGCACCGAACCCGATCCCTTCGGCCTCCGCCTTGCGCAGGATCTGGTTCACCCGGGCGTGCGCGTACTGCAGGTACGGGCCGGTGTCGCCGGTCGTCGCCACCATCCGCTCGGCGTCGAAGACGTAGTCCTTCTGGAGGCCGTTGGACAGGTCGGCGTACTTGATCGCCGCGAGCGCGATGGACGGCGCCGCCTCCTGCTCGGCCGCGTCCAGCAGGCTGTTCAGCGTGACCGCCGTGCCCTCGCGGGTGGAGAACTTCTTGCCGTCCGCGCCTAGGACCTGCCCGAAGCCGACGAACTCCGCGCTCACCTCGGACGGCAGGTAGCCGGCCCTCGTCGCGACGGCGAAGACCTGCTCGAAGTGGTACGCCTGCGGCGCCCCCACCACGTAGATCAGCCGGTTCGCGTGCAGCGTCCCCACCCGGTACCGGATCGCGGCCAGGTCGGTGCAGGTGTAGCCGAAGCCACCGTGGGCGTTGCGGATGATCGCCGGCGCCGGGAACCCGTCGGTGAACACGACCAGCGCGCCGTCGTCGACGGCGGCGATGCCGCGATCGGCCAGGTCGTCGGCGACCACCGGAAGGTCGGCGTTGTACAGCGACTCCCCGGCGATGTCGGCGTCGGTGAGCAGCACGTTCATGCGCCGGTAGGTCTGGTTGAACCCGGCGAGCGAGACCTCGATCAGCTGCTGCCAGATCCGGCGGGTCTCCGCATCCCCGGCCTGCAGCAGCACGACCCGCTCGCGCGCCCGGTCGGCGAACTCCTCCGACTCCTTGAGGTGGCTGTTGGCGCGCTGGTAGAGCGCCTCGGCCGCCGGCAGGTCCAGCGCGGACGCGTCCAGTCCCTCCTCCAGGATCTGCTCGACCAGCATCCCGAACTGGCGTCCCCAGTCACCGATGTGGTTCTGCGGGATGACCGTGTGGCCCTGCGCGCGCAGCACCCGGGTGAAGCAGTCGCCGATGATCGTCGAGCGCAGGTGGCCGACGTGCATCTGCTTGGCCACGTTCGGAGAGGAGTAGTCCACGACGACCGTGCGTGGCTGCGGAGCCCGCGCGATCCCCGCGTCCGGTTCGGCCAGGACCTGGGACGCAGCACCCGCCAGGACGTCCGCACGCAGCCGCAGGTTGATGAACCCTGGGCCGGCGATCTCCAGCGGCTCGCACAGGTCCGACAGGTCGATCTGCTCCACCAGCCGCGCCGCGACCTCCCGCGGGGGGCGTCCCTCGGCGTTGGCCAGCCGGAGGGCCACATTGGTCTGGAAGTGGCCGAACTGGGGACGGGTCGCCGGGCGCAACTCCGGGTCGATTCCGGCGGCGGCCTGGACGCGTTCGCTCAACAGGGACGGCAGGGACAGCATGGCCGCCATTTTCGCACGCGCCGCAGCGCCCCCGAACCACTCGCCCGCGCCCTTGCCGTGCTCCGTTCGGACCGAGCACGGTCAAGCATGTGGACCTCGGAGGCGGCTGGCAGGCGGCCCGCTCAGCCGCGGGCGGGGCGGTGCGACGCGACGTCCCAGACCAGCTTGAGGTTGGCGGCCAGCTCGCGACGGACGCCGTGGCCCCAGGTGCGGGTGCTGGTGCGTGCCGTCTGGTCGCCCACGCCCCAGGCCTCGATGCCCAGCGCACGGCAGATCGCCAGGGCCCTGGGCAGGTGGTAGCGCTGGCTCACCACGACCAGCCGGTGCAGCCCGAAGACGTCCCGCGCCCGCAGGCAGGAGTCGTAGGTGTCGAAACCGGCCGGGTCCAGCAGCAGCGCCTGGTCCGGGATGCCGGTGCCGACGAGGTAGTCCCGCATCCCCCCGGTCTCGTCGTAGAACCGGGACCGCCCGTCGCCGGAGAGCAGCAGGCAGCGCACGCGACCCCGCCGGTAGAGGTCGGCGGCCAGATCGAGCCGCGCCCGCAGGAACCGGGACGGCTCCCCGTCGGCGTACACCTCCGCACCCAGAACCAGGGCCACGGCGACCGGCTCGAGCGCGTCGGCGCTGACGATCCGCCGGCGGGTGAGCAGGTGCACGGCCCCGGAAAGCGCGAGCAGGCCCCCTCCGGCGACCGCGGCGACGCCGAGGGCCGCCCACGACCCCGTCCGGATCCGCGCGCTCATGCGGGTCAGCCTAGGAGACCGTCCGGTCGGCGACAGCTCTCCGGTACCCCTGCCCGGCCGGACCGCGGCGTCCCACAGACGGCGACGTCGCGCCGGCGAGGCGATCCCCGGCCGCCGAATAGACTGGCGCGAGCCCTTCGAGCCGAGCGGGAGCGAGCACCGGTGCGCGTCATCACCTATGGAACCTTCGACCTCTTCCACGAGGGGCACCGGCGACTGCTCGAGCGGGCGAAGGCGCTGGGCGACCACCTCACCGTGGGCGTCACCACCCAGCAGTACGACGACGGACGCGGCAAGCTCAACGTGCGCCAGAGCCTGATGGAACGCGTGCGCAGCGTGGAGGCGACCGGTCTCGCCGACGAGGTGATCGTCGAGGAGTACGAGGGCCAGAAGATCCACGACATCCAGCGACTCGGCATCGACATCTTCGCGATCGGCTCGGACTGGACCGGCAAGTTCGACTACCTCAGGGACTACTGCGAGGTCGTCTACCTCGAGCGCACCCGCGGCATCTCCAGCACCCGGCTGCGGGACGAGTCGCAGCCCAGCCTGAACCTCGGGGTCGTGGGCGCGGGACGGATCGCCCGCCGGTTCGTGCGCGAGGCCCGGTTCGTCTCCGGAGTCAACATCGACGCCGTCCACAGCCGCACCCCCGGCCGCGCGAAGGACTTCGCCGACGAGCTCGAACTCGGCACCGTCCACGACACCTACGAGGGGCTGCTGGCCGCCTGCGACGCCGTGTACATCGCCACCCCGCACCAGTACCACTACGCGCAGGCTCGCGCGGCGATCGACGCGGGCCGGCACGTCCTGTGCGAGAAGCCCGTCGCGCTGACCAGGGCGGACGCGGAGGAGCTGTACGCACGCGCCGACGCGGCCGGCGTCGTGCTGCTGGAGGCGCTGAAGACGGCCTTCCTGCCCGGCTTCCAGCGCATGATCGGGGTCGCCCGCAGCGGCTCGATCGGCGACATCAGGGCCGTGGACGCGACCTTCACCAAGCTCGTCCCCTCCGGCCGGGAACTCGAGGGCCCGGACGGCGGAAGCCTCTCCGAGCTGGCCAGCTACCCGCTGCTGGCGATCATCAAGCTGCTCGGCACCCAGCCCGACCGGATGACCACCCGGTCGTTGCGGACGCAGACCGGGGTCGACACCTTCGCCCGGATCGACCTCGACTTCCCGCACGCGATCGCGTCCGCGACCACGGGGCTCGGCGTCAAGTCCGAGGGCGACCTCGTGGTCTCCGGTACCCGCGGCTACCTCTACGTCCCCGCACCCTGGTGGCTCACCGAGTACTTCGAGTCGCGCTTCGAGGACCCCAGCCACAACCGCAAGTTCTACGTGAAGATGGAGGGCGACGGGCTGCGCTACGAGGTGGCGGAGTTCGCGTCGATGATCCGGCTCGGAACGGCCGAGTCCTACCTGCTCCGGCGCGAGGAGTCGGTCGCGATCGCGGACATGATCGAACGGGCTCGCCGGGGGGCCGAATTGCCTCCGGACAGCGCCGTCATGCGTACGTCCACGGACTCCTTCCCCGGGCGTCCGGGTGATACCATTCATCGAATCTGAGAAAAGCCTGAGGAGGGGCGGGGGGATGGTTCGACGGGGACCCGCCTGGAGGGTGTGCGCGCTCGCCGCGCTGCTGCTCTCCGTGGTGCTCCTCGGCCCCACGGCATCCGCCCTGCCCGCCGCGGCGCAGACGCCCGGAGCCGCCCCCTACGGCCTGGCCGTGAGTCCTCGGGACCAGCTCGCCATCGCGAGCTGGGTGGGCGTGGACGACGCCGCCTCCTACGTCGTCGACGTGTCGGCCGACCCCACCTTCACGGTGATCACCAGCACCACCGCGACCGAGGACCTGGTCGTGCTCGGTTCGCTCACGCCTGCGACCACCTACTACGCGCGGGTGAGCGCGGTGAGCACGGACGGCACCCGCGGCTCGCCGAGCGAGAGCATCTCGTTCACCACCAGCGAGGAGCCGTTCCGGCTGCCGACCCCCGAGCTCACGGTGGACAGCCTCAGCTCCACGTCTCTGACGCCGGCCTGGTCGTCGTCCGGCGACGACCTCCGCTACGAGGTGCAGCGGGACACCGCGGCCGGCTTCGACAGCCCGGAGTCCGACACGACGAAGGCCGGCGTCCGCACCGAGACGATGTCCGGACTGAAGACCTCGACGTCCTACTCGGTCCGCGTCCGCGCGGTGGACGCGGCCGGCCTGCCGCTGAGCGCATGGTCGAACGTCGTCACGCGCAAGACCGCCGAGTCGCTGCCGCTGCGGGTGGGCACCTTCAACGTCAGGAAGAAATCGCAGGACAACTGGGCGAAGCGCCGCACGGCCGTCGCGTCCACCATCCTCGGCCAGGACCCCGACGTCGTCGGGTTGCAGGAGGCCACCCCCGCCCGCTTCCGGGGCGTCCGGCAGTACCAGGACGTGGTGAACCTCCTCGGCAGCGACTGGGCCCTCACCGACGCCTCCTCCGGCTCCGGCGAGGTCCGCACCGTCTACAACACCACCCGGCTCAGGCTGCTCGACCACGGCACCCAGCCGCTGTCCGGCAGCAAGCGCTTCGGCGTGCAGCGGTACGCGACCTGGGCAGCGTTCGAGCAGATCAGCACGGGCAAGCGGTTCCTCTTCGTCAACACCCACTTCGCCGTGTTCAGCTCGAAGGTGAAGGCGCACCACACGGCCGCGGCCCGGCAGATGGTCGCCATGCTGGAGCGGGTGAACACCGGGAACCTCCCCGTGGTGATCGTCGGCGACTTCAACACCGGCCTGTACCGCACCTCCGGCAACGGCGTCTACCGCACGATCACCGGCGCGGGCTACATCGACCCGCTGGTGCGTACCGGGAAGACCGGCGCGGCGCAGAAGCTCGTCAACGCCGACCTGAAGACCTACAACGGCGGCTCACGCAAGGCACCCAAGGATCGCTGGGCACGGATGCTCGACCAGATCTTCGTCTCGAAGATGCGGGTCGCGGAGTGGGAGACCGTGGCCCGGCTGAACGGCGCCGGGCGGTGGATCGGCACGATCCCTTCCGACCACAACATGGTCAGGGCCACCGTCTACCTGCCCTGACATACCCCCGGTCGGCGACCCGAGGGCCACGACCGCACGGTCCCCGGACGCGCCGCCCGCGGCACGCCGATCCGGTCGAATCGGTCAGGAGAGGTAGCGGCGGGCGACCTCGACGAAGTGCTCCACGACGTGGTCGGTGGGGGTGTCGCTGAGGTAGTAGTCGCGCAGCGACCGGCGGACGGCCGCCTTCGGGTCGGTGTCGAGGAGGTCGCCGAGGAGGTCGCTGAAACCGACGGCATCCGCGCCGACCACGTCGAAGACGTAGGCGGCCTCGGCGAGCGGGAACTCGTCGACGAAGGCGTCGCCGTGGGCGGACACGGCCGCCATCGCGAACGGCTTGCCGGAGACGAGGTAGTCCGACAGCAGGCTGGACACGTCGGAGACCATCGCGTCACTGGCGTTGAAGCAGTCGACGACCGACATCTCGGTCTCCGCCGCCGGCCCGAAGATGTGCGTCCGTCCGGTGCTCGCCGCGTCCAGGGTGAGCAGTTCGATGATCGAGTCGCACGCCTCCGCGTTCCCCTTGTGCCTGCGGGCGTAGGGGTGTGGCCGGAACACCACCGTGCAGCCCCGCTCCAGGAGCCCGGCGACGATCGCCCGGCCCGCCCGCAGCGAGCTGTAGTCGGAGTCCTCGTAGAACCCGGACCAGGTGGGGCTGTACAGCACGGTCGGCTGCCCGACCGCCGAGATCGGCCCGGTCGCGGCCCGGACGTCCTCCAGCTGCGGCCTGCCGACGATCTCGAACTGGTCGGACCTGGTCACCACGCCGTGCTTGGCGAACCGGTCGATCGCGGCCTGGCCGGCGACGAAGTTCTTGTCGTACTGGCGGAAGGTCGGGCTGACGCTGGCGATCTTGTCGCTGTCGCCGTGGTTGAGCTGGATGTGGGTGAGGTGGGGGAAGCGGATCATGTGCGAGTTGCGCACTGCGGTGTTGGCGTAGAAGACGGCCTTGAGCGAGGCGCAGGAGACCGCGTCCAGGTCCTCCAGCCCCACCCGCAGGATCACCGGCGCGTCGGTCAGCTTCGACACCTCGGCGAAGTTCGCCGCCGTCCGGACCAGGACGAAGTACGGCAGCCCGATCCGGTCCAGGTAGGGCAGCCACATGGACGCCTGGTAGGCGGTCCCCGCGGGCGCCTGCCAGTGGAAGCAGAACGCGGGCGCGAGCTTGTCGAGAATCTTGGGCAGGTTGGCCTCGAACCGGTTGCGCCGGTACAGGTAGCGCACCGACTGGATCCCGAACAGCACGGCCAGCACCAGGCCGGCCAGGGCGGCGAGCACCGCAGGAAGCTGGGTCAGGCCGAACCCGGCGGAGACGACCATCAGCGCCATGCCGAGCAGGTTCACCGCGAACAGGGAGTCGGCCAGCACCACCGAGGGCAGCGGGACGTCCCAGCCGGGGATGTTCGCCGACTGCGGGACTGCTCCGCGTACCGCCCGGCGCATCGCGCTCTCGCCGATGATCATCGCGCCCAGCAGCGCGGCGGCGACGATCGCCCCGACGCTGACGCCGGTGCCGAGGTCGAGGCCGAGCGCCGCGACGACCACCAGGATGCGGGCCGTCCCGAACGTGCCCATCAGCTGCTTCAGCGGCTCGATGCCCCGCAGGGACGGGGCCGCCTCGGTACCGATCCAGGCCAGCAGCACCAGGGTGGTGAGGGCGAGCAGGACGGCCGCCGCAGGACTCTGGGGGGCGGCGAGGGTGACGATGACGGTGGCCACGGCCAGCAGGTCAGCGAGGATCGAGATTCCGCCGACCGCCCGGAAGATGTAGCGAATGGACGAGAACCCGGTGCTGAGCAAGTGCGGCATTGACGACTTTCACGATGGGGGCGGCGACCCCGGCAATTTACTACAGGCGCCCTTCCCGGGCGCCTGGCCCTGCCGCCCGGAGGAGCGGAGGCGGTCCCCATCCTGTCACTGCGGAGTGTGACCGGGATCACGGCGGGCTGTGCGGCCCCTGTGGAGCCGGCCGCGCGTCCTCGCCCGGGAACGCCCCCACGCTAGGGTGTGGGGTCGGAGAGAAGGGACGTCCATGAGCTCGCAAGCCCGCACGATCGGAGTGATCCTTGCCGGTGGCACCGGCTCGAGGGTCGGCCTGTCGATCCCCAAGCAGTTGCTGAAAATCGCCGGGCGGCCGGTGATGGAGCACACCCTGGCGATCTTCCAGGACGCGGACGTCATCGACGAGATCTTCATCATGATGCACCCCGACCACCTCGCCGCCGCCGACGCGATCGCCGCCCGGTTCTCGAAGGTGACCAGGGTGATCAACGGCGGCGGAACCCGGAACGACACCTCCTTCGCCGCGATCGCCGCGCTCGGCGAGGACGCCGACCCCGACATCCGGCTGCTGTTCCACGACGCGGTGCGCCCGTTGCTCGACACGCGGATCATCAACGACCTGGTCGCCGCCCTCGACGACTACGACGCGGTCGACGTCGCGATCCCCTCCGCCGACACGATCATCGAGGTGAACGCCAACGACGAGATCGTCGACATCCCCGACCGCAGCCGGCTGCGTCGCGGCCAGACGCCGCAGGCGTTCCGGCTCGGCACCCTGCGCAAGGCCTACCTCATCGCGAGGCAGGACGCCGACTTCGTCCCGGCCGACGACTGCTCGGTGATCCTGAAGTACCTCCCGGGCGAACCCATCGCCGTCGTCCGCGGCGCCGACCACAACATGAAGATCACCGAGCCGATCGACGTCTTCATCGCGGACAAGCTGTTCCAGATCGGTTCGACGGTCGCGCCCGCGCCGACCAGCGTCGAGGAGTACACCGCGGGGCTGGCGGGCAAGGCGATGGTGGTCCTCGGCGGCAGCTACGGGATCGGCGGCGACATCGTCGAGATGGCCCGCGGCTTCGGCGCGGAGGTCCGTTCGTACAGCCGCAGCCAGACCGGCACCGACGTGTCCCGCCCCGAGGACATCCGTGCGGCGCTCGCCGACGCGCACGCCGAGCTCGGCCGGATCGACTTCGTCGTGCTCACGGCCGGCATCCTCAACCGCGGCCGGCTGGCCGACGTGCCGATGGAGGAGATCCTGGAGGGGATCAGGGTGAACTACTTCGCCCCGGTGCTCACCGCCCGCTTCGCCCACGAGTACCTGAAGGAGACGGCGGGCCACCTCGTCTTCTTCACCTCCAGCTCCTACACCAGGGGACGGGCCGACTACTCGGTCTACTCCTCGACCAAGGCCGCCGTGGTGAACCTCACCCAGGCCCTCGCCGACGAGTGGTCGGCCGAGGGCATCCAGGTGAACGTGATCAACCCCGAGCGCGCCGGCACCCCGATGCGCACCCGCGCGTTCGGCAAGGAGCCCGAGGGCTCGCTGCTGTCCTCGCAGGCGGTCGCGCTGACCACGATCGACGTGCTGCTCTCCTCGCTCACCGGGCACGTCATCGACGTGCGCAGGGAGGAGCCGGGCCACGTCGGCATGTCCCGTTCGGAGCTGGAGGCGACCCGGATCGCCGAGGCTCTCGCCGAGGCCGGCGAGGGGGACGAGGGCTGAGCCGTCGGCTGCCTCGCGACCGGCTCGGCGCCGCGTGTGCCTCCGACCCTGACACGCCCTAGAGTGTGCCCACGAGAGGAGGCACCCGTGGGTGACGCGAGCAGCCGGCCCGGGCAGCGATGACCGCGCTGTTCGACCGCTACCGGCGAGTGCTGGAACTCCTCGCGCCCCGAGCGGTCGTCTGGGCGCTCGCACTCCTCGCCATCCTGCTCCTCCTGCTCGGACCTGCCCTGCCGGGCGCGGTCACGGCGATCGTCGCGGTCGCCGTGGGCACCGGCTGGCGGCTCTCCCGGCCCGCCTCGGACCGCCACCTCGTCGCGCGGGCCGCTCTGGCGGTCTCGGCGTGTGCCGCCGTGGGGTCGACCGCGGGGTGGACCTGGGTTCCGCTGTGCGTCCTGGCGCTGGTGCTGGGCGGGTTGATGGCCGAGTCGACGCTGGACCATTCCACGAGACCCGCGCTCCGGACCGACGGGCTGCCCGGCGTGGACCTCGCGGCCGTCGACCGCGTTCCCGACCCCATGTTCCTCGCGACGAGCACGGCGGTGGCCGTCCTCGCTACGGCCGCGGCGGCGCCCGGGAGCGCGCGCCCGGTCCTGTTCGGCCTCGCCGCACTCGCGATCGTGGCCGGCCTGACCCTCTCCGGCGTCCGGCTGCTGCGGGTACGCCGGCACGCCGTCGAGCGAGCCGTGAGCCGCGCGCTGACCGCGCTGGACCCGCGCTACGCCGTCTACTTCAACGGAACCACGGCCGGCGGCTACCAGATCGGGATGTGGCGGCCCTATCTGGAACGGACCGGGGAGCGCGGCGTCCTGATCATCCGGGACCCCCGCTTCTTCGCCGAGGCGGCGCGCGTGTCCGGCCTGCCCGTGGTGCTGGCTCGTTCGCTGGAGTCGCTGGAGTACGTCGCCGTCCCGGGGATCCGGGCGTTCTTCTACGTGAACAACGACGCGAAGAACGCCCACGGCGTGCGCTTCGCCGACGTCACCCACGTCCACCTCGGCCACGGCGACAGCGACAAGCCGGCCAGCTACAGCGCGACGTTCGGCATGTTCGACAAGATCTTCGTCGCCGGGCAGGCGGCGGTCGACCGGTTCGCCCAGCACGGCGTCCTGGTGCCACCCGAGAAGTTCGTCCTCGTCGGCCGGCCGCAGGTGCAGGCCATCGCGGTCGGGCCGCGGCGCCCGCCGAGCGAGCACCCGGTCGTCCTGTACGCCCCGACCTGGCGCGGCGGTCTGGAGGACTCGATGTTCGGTTCGCTGAACCACGGCGAGCGGATCGTCCGGGCACTGCTGGACGCCGGCGCCACCGTGTGGTTCCGCCCCCACCCGTACTCCGCCCGCGACGCCGAGTCACGCGTCCAGATCGGTCGGGTCGACGCGCTGTTGGCCGCCGACCCGAGCCGTCCGCACGCGGGCAGCGCCGCGACGGCCGCCCGGACCGTCTTCGAGTGCATGAACGCCTCCGACGCCCTGGTCACCGACATCTCCAGCGTCGCCTCCGACTACCTGTACGCCAACAAGCCCTTCGCGATCACCGACACCGGGCGCGTCGACGACATCGAGTCCGCCTACCCGCTCGCCAGGGCAGCCATCCTGCTCCCGGTCGCCGGCGATCTCTCCGGCCCGGTGCAGGATCTCCTCGGCACGGACTCCCGGCGGGCGGTGCGCTCGGAACTGCGCAGCTACTATCTGGGCGACTGGCCGCCGGAGAACTACTCCGAGGTGTTCGTCGATGCGGCCCGAGAGGTCATGCGCCGCGATCGTTGAGCCCGCCGCGTCGGCGCGCGCGCCGGGTCGACCCCGGGTCCTCCGGACGCGAGCGGGGCGTCCTGTTCTCCGGCCGTCCTGTCGCACAAATCTGGGCGGGGTATAGTCGCGAGGACGCGTACGCCATCTTTGGGAGTTTGCTGTGCATCGACTAGTGACAGTTGTGGGAACGGTTGTTCTCGCCGCAACCCTCGCCCTTCCCACAACGACCGCAACGGCCGCCTCGACCACGGTCGAGGCGACGGCAACGCTGCAGACCGGATCCCTGAACATCTACGGGACCCCGACGGCGGTCACCCCGGACGTCGCGTACAGCCCTCAGTCGGGCATGCGCGTCGAGGTCTACACCTCCGCCGGCGACAACGACGGGGCGAAGGCCGACTGGCGATCGGTGAACGAGTACGCGTACCTGATCAACAGCGTGCCGAAGGGCAAGCAGCTGTACTCGACGGTCTTCAACGCGCTGTACGACTACGGCAAGGCCAAGAAGGTCAGCAACCAGTGGACCATCCTGAACTCCTCTGGCAAGGCGATGGACACGACCAGCCTGTTCCAGCCCACGGTGGCGTTCCTGAACCAGATCAACCAGTACCTGGCTGACGGTGAGAACCCCACCGACTACGTGCACGTGCTGGGCGCGAAGGAGTCGATGACCGAGTCGTACAAGGCGCCCTCGAGCCTGTCCACGCTGCTCAAGGACTCCGGCGTCATGAAGTACTGCAACTCGACCAAGACCGGCGCCTGCCTCACCACGACGTCCACCGACTCCGACTCGCTGATGCACTCCAAGTACTCGCTGTTCGAGCAGGCGAAGGACTCCACCGGCAAGGTGTGGAACAACGTCATCTGGGTCACCTCGGCCAACCTCAACGGTGCCAGCGGCGGCAAGAAGTCGAACACCAGCGTCGTGATCTACGGCGATTCCGCCGGGTACCAGGGCCTGCTCAACAATGTCTGGACGCCGGCGATCACCCAGACCCTGACCAGCGGCTACAAGACCGCGATGACGAACGGCGTCAGCTCCTCCGACTCCGACTTCAGCTTCTACCCCTCGCCGCGGATCACGAGCGAGTCCCAGGCCAAGAATGCGGACTTCGAGGCCAAGACGCTGGCCGCGGCCGCCGCGGTGAGCGGCAAGACCAACTGCAAGGCCTACCTCGCCCACTCGCTGTTCAACGCGTCCAGGCAGGCCATCCTGGACAACCTCGCGACCCTGCAGACGCAGGGGTGCAGCGTGAAGATCATGCTCGGCGACAACGCGATCGCCGATACGGTGGACGCCTACTTCGGGATGAGCAACGACGCCAGGAAGGTGATCAACCGGGTCGAGTTCGGCAACGTCCACGACAAGGCGATCACGGTCAGCTACACCGCGGGTGGCACCACGTACGGCACCACCTGGGGCGGCTCGGCCAACGCGAACGGCACCAGCCTCACCCATGACGAGCTGGCCTTCAAGGCCGAGTCCCTCACCGTGACGCGGGCCGTGGAGCAGCAGCTGGAGCGGGTGTACCAGCTGATCCGGGGCGGCATCACGAACGTGCAGGTCACCGGCCTGAGCCTGTCGCCTGCGACGGTGTCCCTCAACACGGGAAGCTCCCGGACGCTGGTGCCGAAGTTCAGCCCCAGCAACGCCACCGTCCGGACGGTGACCTACACCTCCAGCAACACCTCGGTGGCCACCGTCAACGCCACGTCCGGCAAGGTGACCGCCGTGGGCGTGGGCACCGCCACCATCACCGCGACCTCGCTCTCGGGCAACCGGACGGCGACCTCTGCGGTAACCGTGAAGAGCGACAGCGACGAGACTCCGCAGCCGTCGTCGAGCGCTCTCGTGGTCTACACCCCGCCGACGCTGACGATGGACAACTACCAGCAGACCGTGACCAGCGGAGACAACTCCAGCACCCAGGTGGTGGTCAGCTGGGGCGAGGGAAGCACCGACTTCAGCGGAACCGTGGCCCTGCAGTACTACGACGCAGGAAAGTGGAAGACGAAGACCACCATCTCGGTGAAGAACGGCCGCGGCACCAAGACCATCAAGATGAAGAGCAGCCGGGCCTACCGGCTGAAGGCGACGTCGGTGACCGGCGGCACCATCGGCAGCTCGGGCAAGTACTCGGTCGGCTACTCCTACAGCGTGGTGAAGACCAAGGCGAACACGACCACGCCGCGGATCTACGCCCCCACGATGGTGAAGTCGGGCGACCTGGCCCCGTTCTTCGTCACGGTGAAGAACCCCAAAGGCAACCTGCGACTGCAGTACCTGGCGGGCTCGGGGTGGAAGACGAAGGTCACCTTCAGCATCAGCGGCGGCGGCACCCAGAAGTTCATCTCCGCGCCGGTCGGCAGCACGCGGAAGTGGCGTGTGGTCACCTCGAACAAGAAGTCGTCCTCGGTGACCGTGAAGGTCACCGGCTGACGGCCTCCCGTGGACGCCGAGGGCCCGACACCCCGCGGGTGTCGGGCCCTCGTCCCGTTCCGGCCGGACGGCCGGTGCCGGCGGTCCTCGCGCTCGACGCCGGGCCGGTCCCCGCACACGCGTCGGGGACGGCCGGGTCCGTGGGTCAGGAGCGGCCGGTCACCCGCTGGACGGCCCCGGTGACCCTCCGCTTCGCGCGCCGGAGGAGCTTCCTCGTCCTGCTCTGCGACGGGCGCGCAGCAGCCTGGGCGGCCTCGACCCGCTTCAGCTCCGCCCGCAGCTCCGGCATCCGGCGCTGCATCTCGTAGAGCTTCTCCAGCGAGTCGCGCATCCCCATCTGGACCGGCGGCGGGAATTCGACCGACGCCAGCTTCGCGTCGAAGGCGTCAGGCGACTCCCCGGGCAGGTAGACGTGCCGCAGGTCGTGCGAGGCCAGGAAGGACGCCATCCGCTCCCAGCGCTCCGCGTGGCCGCTCATGGTCGGGCCCCAGTCGGCCTTCGCGTAGAGCCTGGTCGCGTCCACCTCGCTGGTGCGCCGGTTCAGCACCCGGTAGGGGATCTGGTGGTAGGTGGCGAGTTCGAGCGTCCGCGAGTCGTGCGCGAGCAGCAGTCCGGGGGTACTGCCGAGCAGCGCGGCGATGGTGCCGTGGATCCGGGTGCCGAACGAGAAGTCGAACGTGGACAGGTAGTCCATCCACGTGCTCGGATCGAGGCAGAAGCGCACCCGGTTGTCGCGGATCAGCGGGTGGTCGAGGGACGTCGGAGAACCCTCCGGCAGCGCGTACGGCGCGTCGAAGACGCCGTTCAGCATCAGCCCGAGCGTCCGCTGGTCCTGCGCGGTGTACATCAGGTTCGGGTAGCGCTTCGCGTGGTCGAGGCTGATCGGCCCGATCAGGGGACGGTAGGGCGACACGTTCAGCGAGATCCGCGAGTAGGGCGTGAGTTCCTCGACCTTGCGGACGATCTCGAGTTGGGGGCCCCGCAGGAACAGCGAAGGGCACCCGATCACCCGCACGTGCTCCTCGCCGAAGCCGAGGTTCGCCAGGTACTTGGCGGTCAGCTCGCCACGGACACCGACGCTGCCGGAGCGGTCGAGGACGGCCCGCATGAAGCGCTTCACGACGTCGTCGAGCTCGGAGGCCTGGAACTCGCCCGACACCGGGCCCTGCGCGCCGACCCCGAGGACCACGACCGGGATCGTCAGCTTCTCGAACAGGGCCGCCATGTCGCGCACGCCGTCGATCAGGCTGGCGCGGAAGGCGTTCGCGAGCGGGACGACGGCGACGTCGTAGTTCTCGTTGACCTCGCGCGGATCGAGCCGCTCGAACTTGCTCGTGGTGATCTCGGCGCCGGCCACCGACAGCAGGCGACAGGACGCGTGCGAGAACATCAGGTTGCCGACGTTGCTCCCGATCAGCCGCTTGGAGATGGTCTCGGTGGCCGATGCGGCCCGGAACGGACTCTTGTGAGCCCGTAGCAGGATGCGTGTCACGCTGCCCCTACTTCGTAGACGGAATGTGGGTCGAGGATACCAATTCCCGTCTCCCCGCAGGCCTGCGGCGTCGCCTCCCGCGGGCACCGGCACAGCCGACCCACAGATTTCACGGGTAGGCTCGGTGCGGCCGCTGCCGCCGAACCCCCGGTTCGTCCGTGGACGCGACCAGTTCCGTGTCCTCCTGCCGGCTCTCCGGCACCATCGGGGGACGAGTCGTCGTTGGGGGGATGCGTGAGCGGAAGCAGGCCGGGACGGGCGCTGCCGAGGAAGCACCTGTGGTGGTGGCTGGGCGGCGTGGCCCTCGTGATCGTGGTGGTGATCGCGATGCTGGCCGTGACCCTCGGGTGGGGCGACCCGGGGTCGACCGCGTCCCCGATCCCCACGGTCGCCTCGGCGTCGGCCTCGCCGTCGGACTCCGCGACCGTCCCAGCCTCGGCCACACCGTCCGCCACCGCCACCGCGACCACCGCCAGTCCCTCGCCCACTCCCACCCGCGCGGTGAAGAAGCTCGCCTACTGCAAGGCGTACAAGCAGATCACGACCAGGCGGGTGCAGAACTCCAGCGAGGACGGCAGCGTCGACTTCGACAAGCTGGCCGACCTGTTCAGTTCACTGATCACGTCCTACTCGAGCGCGGCCAAGGCCGCGCCATCCTCCCTCGACACCGAGTACGCGGTGGTGCTCGCCTACCTGAAGGACATGAAGAAGGCGGTCGTGTCCCAGGACCTCGACGGGATCAAGGCCATGATCAGCAACATCGACCTGCTGAACGAGCACATGACCACGATCCAGAAGCAGTCGCAGAAGATCTGCGCCTGACCTGAGGACGGTGCGCCGCCCGGGAGCGGGCGCGGCTCAGCGCGACCTGCGGCCCAGCAGCGCCCCGACCCGTTCCCGCAGCGAGATCGGCGACTTCTTCGGTGCGGGCCGCGAGGGCGGCCCCGCGCTGTACCTGGGCGTGGCCTGCCTCGGCTTCTCCAGCGACTGGTCGAACGCGGCCAGGCCCGCGCCGCTGCCGGCGTAGGCGTGGGCGAGCCCGTTGCGGGTGAGGAAGTCGGTGAACCGGGTGAACAACTCGTCGTAGCGGGCATTGAAGTCGGCCGGATCGAAGGCGTCGTACAGCTGCTCGACCGTGCTGTCGTCGTCCAGGTCGCGGGTGAGCGTGTGCGGAACGCCGTGGTAGCTGGCCACCTCGACGGTCCGGGAGTCGTGCGCGAGCAGGTTGACCGGGATGCCGGCCAGAAGCGCGGCGATCGTCCCGTGCAGCCGCGGGCCGAACGCGAAGTCGGCGCCGCGAAGGCTGTCGATCCACGCCCAGGCCGTCGGGTAGTACAGCATCCGGTGCTGCTGGTACAGCGGGTGGCTGGTGCGGACGGGGAAGCGGTCGTCCCCCCGCCACTCGGCGCGGGTCTCCTCGCCGGCGATCACCATCCGGGCGGTCAGCCGCTCCTGCGCGTAGACGGTGGAAGCCGCGTAGTCGTCCACCGTGCGCTGAAGAATGGCCGCCGTGCTCGGGATCCGGTGGTCGAAGGAGAGGCTGATCCCGCTCGTGGGGGTCAGCCCCCCCGACGGCTGCGCCCAGCGGTGGCCCGGGCCCCACATGAACAGCGACGGGCAGCCGATCACGTCGATCCGGTCATCGGGGAACCCCAGATGGCGCAGGTACTGCTGGGTGATCTCGCCGCGGACGCCGATCGTGTCGGAGTGCTCCAGCACGGCGGACAGGAAGCGCCGGCAGGACGCCTCGTGCTCCTCGACCTCGGCCCGGGAGGCGGTCAGGCCGGTGACCCGGCTGGGCCGGAACCGGGCCGAGGTCGCCTCCTCAAGGCTCAGCTGGGCTCCGATGCCGACGACCGTGACCGGGATGGTCAGCTTGTCGATCAGGTTCGCCCACTGCTCCATCTTCGGACCCATCTGGAACCGCAGGGAGCTCGACATCGGCATCACCAGGTGGTCGCACTCGGCGTTGATCCGCTCGGCGTTCGCCGCGATCGCGTTGCGCTTGAACTCGCCGTAGCTGATGTAGCTCTGCGTGACGTCGTCGGCCGCGAGGGCGCGTGCGGTGGAGAACTGGAACAACAGGTTGCCCTGGTTGCCTCCGATCAGGTCCGTCGACTTCAGCGCCGGCAGGTTGGCGTCCGGCGGCTGGCAGACCCGGATCATGACGCGGCGCGGTCGAGCTTCACTCACCGGGCGGACTCCCTCTGTGGCAGCTGTCGCGGACAGCCAGTGACGGGTGGTGGCTGCGGACGCCGGGCGTGCGCGTCCGCCGAACCACCCTAGCGCGGCACCGTGTGCCCGGCGCCTGCGGGACGCGAGGACGCCGGGCCCCATGGGGACCCGGCGCCGCGACGGTGCGGCTCAGAACCTGAGCGTGGCCACCATCATGTTGTGGTCGGACGGGGCGTGCCCGCCGACGAAGTTGCCGTCGGCGTCCACATTCACCACGGTCCGGTAGGTGGAGACCTCCACGTCGCCGTGGGAGACCAGGATGTAGTCGACGTTCGTGCCGACCTTCCACGTCGACGGCGCCTTGGGCGCGGCCTCGCGCCACTTGTTGGCCGAGTTGTAGTTGACGTCGACCATCGTCTCGGCGATCGCGTTGGCTCCCGCGGCCTTGCTGGCCACGGCGTTGTCCAGGGGGTCGACCAGGTTGCCGACGGTCGCCTTCGTGAAGGCCTGGTACGGGCCGTTGTAGGGCTTGATCGTGCGGCTGGAGTTCAGGTCACCCGCCACCACGACGGGGTAACCCTTGTTCTCCGCCTTGATCAGGGCGACGATCTGTTTGGCCTGGGTGATCCTGACCGCGTTGAGCTTCTTGGATGCACCACCCGGCTCGAGGTGGGTGGCGACGAAGAAGAATCTGGCGCCGCTGGTGGTCCGGAAGATCGCCCACACCGCGTAGCGCCGCTGGGCACCCTTCTTCTTCAGGATCTTCGAGCCCTGGTCGACCACCGTGAGCTTGTCGGTGTCGTAGGCGACCTTGGTGCCGTTGGTGTAGTCGCCCTTGGCCACGAACCCGTAGTTCCCGCCGCCCTTGTTGAGCAGGTAGAGCACGTCGTCGTACTGCTTGCGCTTGACCTCGCCGACCGTCACCGACGCGGGCGTCGCCTCCTCCAGCGCGATCACGTCCGGGGTGGCCCCCAGAATGCTGTCAGCGATGTCCTCGCGGCGATCGGCCCAGGCGTACTCGCCCGAACTCGACTTGTGGATGTTGTACGTCGCGACGACGACCTTCGCCGATGCGGCGTCGATATCGGCCGCGGTGGTGGCGGCCGCGGGTCGTGGCGTGACCGCCTGGCTCGGCGTCGCCCCGACCAGGAAGGCGGGGACAACGGTCAGCAGGACACCGGCGGCGGTGAGCCGCAGGGATGCACGAACCGGGTTCGACATGGCAGGAAGCTCCTTGTTCACCGATCTGGAACGCCCGAGCCCCCCGCACAGGCAAGGGAAACCTTAACATCAGTCATGAGAGGTTTTCAGCCTTTTCACAGAATTTTCTCATCAGCTGGCGGGCATCTCTCGACCTGCGCTGGAGGCTGCGAGCCCGACCCCCGGACTCACTAGGCTGGGGCCATGAGCGAACTGCTTGACCCCACCACCACTCCCGCCTGGGAGCAGCTGACCGAACTCGCCGCGGCACTGGAGCCCGACCTGCGCGCCTGGTTCGCCGACGATGCCGGCCGCGCGGAGCGGTTCAGCTTCACCGCCGCCGACCTGTTCGTCGACCTGTCCAAGAACCTCCTCGACGACGACATCCTCGCCGCTCTCCTCGCGCTCGGCCGCGCGGTGGGCCTCGAGGCGCGCAGGGACGCCATGTTTGCCGGGCAGCGGATCAACGTCACCGAGAACCGCTCGGTGCTGCACACCGCGCTGCGTCGCCCGGCGGGCGACAGCCTCGTCGTCGACGGGGTGGACGTGGTCGCGCAGGTGCACGAGGTGCTCGACAGGGTCTACGCCTTCGCCGACCGGGTCCGCTCAGGAGAGTGGAAGGGCATCACCGGCCAACCGATCCGGACAGTGGTGAACATCGGCATCGGCGGCTCGGACCTCGGCCCGGTGATGGTCTACGAGGCGCTCAAGCCCTACGTGCAGGCCGGCCTGGAGTGCCGCTTCGTGTCCAACATCGACCCGACGGACGTGTACGAGAAGACCCACGACCTCGACCCCGCGACCACGCTGTTCATCGTCGCGTCCAAGACCTTCACCACTCTGGAGACGCTCACCAACGCGCGCATGGCCCGCGACTGGCTGCTGGCCGCGCTGCGCGCGGCCGGCGCGATCGACGACTCCCAGGCGCAGGCGAACGACTCGATCGCCCACCACTTCGTCGCCGTCTCGACCGCGCTCGACAAGGTCGCGGCCTTCGGCATCGACCCGGCGAACGCGTTCGGCTTCTGGGATTGGGTGGGCGGCCGTTACTCCGTCGACTCCGCGGTCGGCACCTCGCTGGCCGTCGCGCTCGGCCCGGACAACTTCGCCGACTTCCTGGCCGGCTTCCACGCGATCGACACCCACTTCGCCGAGGCCCCGCTGGAGCGCAACGTCCCCGCGCTGATGGGACTGCTCAACGTCTGGTACGTGAACTTCCTCAAGGCGTCCAGCCACGCCGTGCTGCCGTATGCGCAGTACCTGCACCGCTTCGCCGCGTACCTCCAGCAGCTCACGATGGAGTCCAACGGCAAGAGCGTCCGGCTGGACGGCTCGGAGGTCGTCACCGAGACCGGGGAGATCTTCTGGGGCGAGCCCGGCACCAACGGCCAGCACGCCTTCTACCAGCTGATCCACCAGGGCACCCAGCTGATTCCCGCCGACTTCATCGCGGTCGCGACACCCGCGCACCCGCTCACGGACGGGGACGCGGACGTGCACGAGCTGTTCCTGTCGAACTTCTTCGCCCAGACCAAGGCGCTCGCCTTCGGCAAGACCGCCGACGAGGTGCGCGCGGAGGGCACCAGGGAGGAGATCGTGCCGGCCCGGGTGTTCCCGGGCAACCGTCCGACCACCTCGATCATGGCGCCCGCGCTGACCCCGTCCGTCGTGGGCCAGTTGATCGCGCTCTACGAGCACATCACGTTCACCCAGGGCACCGTGTGGGGCATCAACAGCTTCGACCAGTGGGGGGTCGAACTCGGCAAGCAGCTCGCCCTGCAGATCGCCCCCGCCGTCGCAGGGGACGAGGCGGCGCTCACCGCGCAGGACGCGTCGACCCGCTCGCTGGTGGGCTACTACCTCGCTCACCGGCAGCGCGGCTGACCCTCCCGGATACCCGGCCGCGGCGGCAGGTCCGGTAGACTCCGGTCCGTTGCCGGCCGGCGCGGCCGCCTACAGATGGGATGAGCGATCGCATGAGTCTGGCCGAGCTTGCCGCCGAGCACGGACTGAAACGGGTCGGCGCCCGGCCGCCCTTCTGGCGCTATGTCGCCGATGCGTGGCACCGGCGGGATTTCGTGGTGGCGCTGGCGATGTACCGCCTCCGGGCCGGTCTGGAGGGCAACCGGCTCGGCGTCCTGTGGCTCGTCCTGCAGCCCACGCTGAACGCCCTCATCTACGGCACGATCTTCTACGTCATCCAGCGCGGCACCGACCCGATCCAGTTCGCCGCCCACGTCGTGATCGGTGTCTTCCTGTTCCAGTTCTTCCAGCGCAGCATGACCCAGGGCGCGAAATCGATCACCGGCAACCAGTCGCTGGTGCAGTCGCTGGCGTTCCCCCGGATCACCCTGCCGATCGCAGAGGTGGTCGAGGAGTTCCTCTCGCTGATGCCGTCGATCGCGGTACTCTTCGTGATCCTGCCGTTCCTGGGCCACTGGCCGGCCGTCGAATGGCTGCTGATCATCCCGCTGCTCGCCCTGTTCACGCTGTTCAACACCGGCATCGCGCTGTTCACGGCCCGGCTCACCGTGCACGTCCGCGACCTGACCCAGCTGCTGCCCTTCCTGGCCCGGATCCTCTTCTACACCTCGGGCGTGCTGTTCGACGTGAACAAGATCTTCGAGCAGCACCCGTCCATCATCGAGTTCTACGACTTCGTCCCGATCTACCAGGTGCTGCAGATGGCACGCGACGCGCTGCTCGGCGGCCACGACTACAACCCGCTGTACTGGCTGTACTTCTCGATCTGGTCGGTGGGCGCCTTCGTGATCGGGCTGCTGTTCTTCTGGGTCGCGGAGGAGAGGTACGGACGTGACTGACACCCCGCGACCGGTGGTGGTCGTCGACGACCTCTCGGTGACCTACCGCGTGTTCGCCAGCGGACGAGCGGTGAAGAAGTCCCGCGGCGGGCTGCTCAAGCAGTCCGGGCGGGGCATTCGCGAGGTCCGCGCCCTCAAGGGCGTCAGCTTCGTCGCCTACGAGAACGAGTCGATCGGCGTGATCGGTTCCAACGGTTCGGGCAAGTCCACGATGATGCGCGCGATCACCGGCCTCACCCCGCCGGAGTCCGGAGCGGTGTACGCGTCCTCTCGACCCAACCTGCTCGGTGTCGGGGCCGCGCTGATCGGCGAGCTGTCCGGCGAGCGCAACATCATGCTCGGCGGACTCGCCCTCGGCCTGAGCCGCAAAGAGGTCGAGGCCGTCCAGGACGAGATCATCTCCTTCGCCGAACTGCAGGAGTTCATCGACCTGCCGATGCGCACCTACTCCTCGGGCATGCAGGCGCGGCTGAAGTTCGCCATCGCGACCATCAAGCAGCACGAGATCCTGATCGTGGACGAGGCGCTGAGCGTCGGCGACAAGGAGTTCCGGCAGCGCAGCGAGGCCCGGATCCGCCAGATCCGCGACAACGCCGGCACCGTGTTCCTGGTCTCGCACTCGATGAACTCGATCCGCTCCACCTGCGAGCGGACGATCTGGCTGAACCGCGGCGAGTTGGTGATGGACGGCCCGACCGACGAGGTGGTCGGTGCCTACGAGCAGTTCCGCTCCGACGGGGTCGGGGCCCGGCGCCGTCGGCGCTGACCCCCTCCCCGGTCTGCTCGCGCTGCCGGTCGGTCACGCTTGCGAACCCTCCTCCTCACGGCGCTCAGCTCAGGCAGAGCCGTTCGAGGTTGGCGGCGAAAGCGGCCTGCGGGCCGCCCTCCGGATCGCCCAGGACGTGCTTCTTCATCGCGATCCGGGCCTCGCGCAAGGAGTCGTCGCCGAGCGCGTCGGCCAGCACCGCGTCCAGCCCGTCGAGGTCCGGGGTGAGCAGGTAGGAGCTCGCCTGGGACGGGTAGGCGGCCATGAACTGTGCGGCGGGGAGCCCGTCCGGGTCGCACACGACGATCGGTCGCTCGGTGAACAGGTAGTCCGAGGTCACGCTGGAGATGTCGGACACGAGCACGTCCGACCCGGCGAGGCACTCGTTGAGGGACAACCCCCGGTCAGACGTGACGAGGTGGCCGTCGCCGGCCGAACGCAGCAGGTCCTCGATCGTGGCGATGGCGGCGAGCATCGACGGGCGGACCACGCCGCTGGCCGGGTGCGGACGGAACCAGACCCGCAGCTCCGGGTGGCCGCCGAGCAGCCGGCGGACGAGTTCGACGCCCAGGACGTCGAGCGAGCTGTGGGTGGTCTGCGCGTAGTAGCCCTCGAAGGTGGGCGCGTACAGCAGCACCTTCGGGCTGCGTCCGCTCGGCCCGACCGGCAGCACGGACGCCTGGGGCCTCCCGATGACGGCGAAGTGCGTGGCCGGCAGGTCGAGGCCCGCCGCGGCGAACCGGTCGACGGCCGCCCGCCCCGCCACCCAGGTCTCGTCGAAGGCACGGATCAGCGCGCTGGCGCTGGTCGCCTTGTCCGAGTCGCCGTGGGCGAGCATCACGTGGCGCAGGCGCGGGTCGCGCAGCAGGGTGGAGTTGCGTTCCCCGTAGGCGAGGTAGAAGGCGACGCGGACGCTCGGCAGCGTGACCAGCTCCACGCCGCGCGTGGTGGGGGCGTACACCACCGGCAGGCGGGTGGCGTCCAGCGGGAGCAGCTGGTTGGCCTCGCGGACCAGCACGATGCCGTTCCGCTCGAGTCCGTCGAGGACGGGCAGCCACTGGTTCACGATGTACTTCGACTGCCTCGCGGCCAGCGAGACGTAGACGAGGTAGCCCGGCGAGTTCGCGGCCAGCTCCAGGACCAGCGCGTCCGCCCAGCCCTGCTGCGCAGCGCGCAGCGTCCTGGCCTGCAGGGCGGTCCATGCGAGCCAGCCGAGGGCTGCGACGGCCACCGCGGCAGCGATGGCCAGGTCCGGGGCGGGGCGCATCCAGCCGGTGGCCGCGGCGAGCGCCTTGGCGAGCAGCACGAACTCGAGGGCGACGAGGACGCCGGGCGTCCCGACGGCGCGCGCGTAGGCGCGGGCATGCGCGGTGAAGGGCACGGGCTGGGCGGCGGCTCCGGGCTGGTAGCGCAGGGGCGGCGCGGAGCGAGACAGCCAGGTCGCGAGGACGGGCTGCGCGGTCCAGGCCAGCTGGAGGACGAGCACGACGGTGACGTAGCCGAGGCCGGCCCACGGATCCGACGCCGCGACGAAGACGACGGCCGCGGCGAGGATGCTGCGCAGCAGGGCCCGCAGCTGGGGCCGGAGGCCGACGAGGTCGAGCAGGCGCCCCACGGCGGTGTCGGCGGGGGTGGCCAGCCACTCACCCACCGCGCCGAGCGTCCACGCGGCGAGGCCGAGCCACGGCCACCGCAGCCACGCGGCGAGGACGAGGATGACGAGGCCGATCAGGAGGACGGTGAACTGCGCGCGTCCGGCAAGCTGCGTGAGGCGGCCGGGAAGGCGGCCTGGCCATGCGGCGCGGGCGATCTCTTCCCACTCCGGGACGGGGGCACGTCCGAGGCTCTGGATGCCACCGCCGCGCTTCACCCGCTCAGCCTAGCCGGGACGCCCCGCCGCCTGCCGCCCGCGACCGTTCCATCGTGCACGCGCGGATGGCTCCCCCGTCACCGGCACGAGAGAACCGTCCCCGCGCAGCCGGCACGAGCGAGGGATCCTGACGGGTGGGCCGCTCGGGTCAGGCCCTGATCGCCACGTGGACGTGGTCGAAGTGGTTGGCGGTGGTGCCACCGCGGTCAGCCATCTTGCGCCACCGCGGTGTGCTGGGCGTCCAGATGTGCTGCTCGAAGATGATGTGGTCGATGTTGAACACCTTCGCGTGGGCGATCAGGTAGTTCGCGATCCGGTGACCGAGCGCGCTCTCCGCGTGCGGGGTGAGCATGATGTCGAGGGCGCGCCCGTTCTTGTGGAACTGCATGCCACCCGCGCGCCAGCCGCCGTAGGAGTTGACCGCAGGGAACAGCGGGCACACCGACCGGTAGATGTGGATGGTGTCCTTGCGCAGCTTGTTCTCGACGGCCGACCCTCGTGGGCAGGGGTCCCAGGTCGTGCCGGCCGCCTCGATCGGCATCTCGTCGGTGAGTTGGGACGCGAGCACCCAGCCGTAGCCGTCGGAGTACTCGACCTGACGGTACTTGCCCTCGATCGTCGCGGTCGCGCTCACCCGCGCAGCCAGCGCGACGGTACCGAGCAGGTCGGACTTCTCGGACGCGGACGCCCGCACGTTCACCGCTGCCGCGGCGTACATCGGCGTCACGCTCACCAGCGCCTTCGACGCCACCTTCGCCTTCTTGACGACGGGGGCCGCGAGCTCGTCCGCGGTCATCCCGCTGACCGGCGCGGCCGAGGCGTCGTCCGCGATCGCAACCGCGACGGGCGCGACATCGAGGGCGCTGGCGCCCAGTGCCTCCGCCGAGTGCAGTCCGCTGCCCAGCACCACCACGCCGGCGGTCGCCGAGGCCGTCACCACCGCGAGGGCCAGCCCGCCCCGCGCGAACAACCGGTCGGCCATCGTCGGGCGAGCCCGCCGGGGTGCGCTGTGGAAGGCCGCCAGACCCGCGTCCAGCCGTTGCGCGCCGGCGGATGGGGCCGACGCAGCCGGTACGAGCGGGTCGGCGACCCGTCGAGGCTGGTACATCGCACACCCGTCCTGTTGACGTTGACCGTAGATTCTCAGGCTAACTTAAGGATTCTCGCGCGACAACCCTCGCTATGCGCCCGCGGGCGTCCCGCGCCTGACGGATACTGGGCTATCGGAAGTTGGCCCGTCGGGCGGAACCGTCGGGCAGCGCGCCATCGGACGCCGGGCTGACGGATCCCGGATGGACGGGGTCGGAAGCGATCGGGGGGTCGGATGAGATCAGTCGCGGTGGTGCTCACCGTCATCGCCGTCGCGCTCGGTGCGGGAGTGGTCGTGAGCGCCGCGCCCCTCGCCGCGGCGCCGGCGTACGCCTACGGCCAGCAGCCCATGCCGGAGGCCACGAAGAAGAAGACCCCGAAGGCGAAGCCGACGCCCACCCCGACCCCCACGCCCACCCCGACCCGGCGCCCGGTCGACGAGGAGGGCGACCGCTGGGTGCAGCTGGCCGTCATCGGCGGCGGTGGCCTGCTCGTCTGCGTCCTGGTCTTCTTCGGGATCGGCGCCCTGGTTCGTCACAAGCCGCGCTGAACCCCTCGACGCCGGCGGCAGCCGCGCCCCGACGAGGCGGAGCCGACTCAGTCGCCGAGGCGCCAGTGCTGCAGCGTGACCCGGAGGTCGTCGAGGTTGTCCCCGAGCACGGCCTCAGGACCGATGATGTCGCGTGGGAACACCGCGAGGCCGCCCGCGTCGAGCCACAACTCCGCCTGGTAGCGCTCCACCCGGCCGGCCTGGATCACCGGACCCGGAGCGAGCAGCGAGGGCAGGATCCTCAGGTAGCTCGTCCCGAACGCCTCGCTGGGCACCAGCTGGACCGCCGCCGCGCCGGCCTCCATGCCGGCCCGCAGCTCCGAGGGGGTCATGCCGCCGAGCACCACCGGCAACTCGGGCACGACCCCGACCAGCTCCGGCAGCAGGAAGTCGGACGCCACGAAGGACGCGCCCGCCCCGGCCGCCGACTGCACCTGCGCAGCCGTCGTGACGCCGTGGACACCGATCCGTGCCCGCCGTCGGTACACCCTCAGCAACCCGGGCAGCTGCGAGGTCTGCCCGGCCGACAGCGTCCAGACCTTGAAGCCCTCCTGGCACAGCACCTCGCACGCGGGGAGGAGTTCGTCCGCGTCGAGGTCCGGCAGTCCGACGATCACGTTGTGCACGCCCAACCCGGGCAACTCAGGAGCCACGCGCCCATCCTGCCCGATCGGAACGGTGACAGGCGGATGCACCCGTGGTTAGCTGGCCCCGGAGCCTCGAAGGAGTCAGCATGGAGATCAGCAGCGACGGCATCGCCGCCGACGCCGGCATCGACCTGAAGTACGCCGAGCCCGGTGTGGGCGGCTCGAACATCGCACCGGGGATCGCCTGGACGGGGGCGCCCGACGGCACGCTCAGCTACGCCCTCACCTGCTTCGATCCGGACGCACCGACCGGCAGCGGCTGGTGGCACTGGGTGGTCACCGACATCCCGCCCGACGTGACCTCGCTCGCTGAGGGCGAGCCCCTGCCCGCCGGGGCCCGCACCTGGCCCAACGACTACGGCTACACCGGCTGGGGCGGGCCATGGCCCCCGCCCGGCCCCGCGCACCACTACGTGTTCACGGTGTTCGCCGTCGGCGCGGACCGTCTGGACGTCCCGGACGAGGCGACCAGCGCCGTCGCGCGGCTGACGCTCAGCTTCAACGTGCTCGACCAGGCCGCCTTCACCGCCACGTTCCAGAACCCGTCGAGCTAGGCGTGGCCGGGCGGCACGGGCACCCCGTCCTGGAGCGCGGTCCGTGGCGCTGCTGATCGACGCGCCGCGCTGGCCCGCGCACGGCACGCTGTTCTGCCACCTCGTCTCGGACGCCTCCCTCGACGAGCTGTTCGACTTCGCCGACCGGCGTGGCCTGCCCGTCCGCGCCTTCGACCACGACCACTACGACGTCCCGCAGAGCCGTCACGACGAGCTGGTGGACGCCGGCGCCCTCGCCGTCCCGTCCCCGGAACTCGTCCGCCGCCTGGTCGCCTCCGGCCTGCGGGTGCGGAGGCGACAGCGCACCCCACGGGCCGCCGAGGTCGTTCCCGGCCTGAGGACCGCCTGGAACCGCCTGCTGCCCGGCCGGCCCGGGCTCGGGGCCGACCTGCTCCAGCGCTGGCAGCAGCCCCGGCGGCACTACCACGACGTACGCCACCTGTGGCAGATGCTCGGCGCGCTCGAGCAGCTCACGGACGGGGGCCCGGCGCGTCCGGTCGGCCTCGCCGCCTGGTTCCACGACGCCGTCTACGAGGGTCGGGCCGGTGCGGACGAGGAGGCGTCCGCGCGGCTGGCCGAGACACTGCTGCCCGCCTCCGGTCTTCCCGGGGACGAGGTGGACGAGGTGGCGCGGCTCGTCCGGCTGACCGCCGGCCACGCGCCGGAGCCGGACGACGCCGCCGGGATCCAGGTGGTGGACGCCGACCTGTCGATCCTCGGCCAGCTGCCCGGGCGGTACCACGTCTACGCACGGGACGTGCGCCTGGAGTACCCGCAGTACAGCGATCAGGAGTTCGCGAGCGGCCGGCTGAGAGTGCTCGACACCCTGCTGGCGCGGACGCCGCTGTACGCGTCGCCGGCAGCGCAGGCCGCCTGGAGCGCACAGGCAGCGCAGAATCTCATCTCAGAACGACAGCGATGGCTGCATTTTTCGGCGCCGGAGTGGGTACAGTAGCTTGAAGGAGCACTAGCCACTGCTTGCGGGGGGTACGCGATGGCAAAGGCAAGTATTTGGCTTGCCGCAGCGGCATGCGTAGCCGCTGGCGCCCTTGTGGCGCCACCGCGATCCGGCGCGCCCTTGACCACGACCGGAGACCAGGTCCAGCCCACCGTCGGCGCGTCGGCCACCCCGACCCCGACTCCGACCGTTCCGAGCTCGACCATCACGCCGACGGTGACGGTCGAGCCCACCGCGACGGCGACGGTGACCGCCACGGCGACCACCACGGCCACGGCCACGGCCACGGCGACCGCAACGACCACCACGACGCCGGAGCCGACGGTGAGCGTGCCGACCGCGACCGAGACGCCGACCTGGGATCCGCTGGAGACGCCCACGCCGACCGTGACGCCCACCCCGACCGTGACGCCCACGCCGACCGGGACGCCCACCCCGACCGTGACACCGACCGCGACCGACACACCCACCGCGACGGACACACCCACGCCGACCGACACACCCACGCCGACCGACACACCCACGCCGACCGACACACCCACGCCGACCGACACACCCACGCCGACC
>NZ_JASGES010000044.1:0-15198 GCF_047606205.1 Propionicimonas sp.
CCGGTGCGCGGGACGGCCGTGCTTCGCGGCCCCGCCCTCGCACCGGCCGCCGCCGGCTCCCCCGCACGCATGACCGCGAACCCGCTCGGCGTGACCGGGTCCGCGGAGGGTGTGGCGGCGGACGTGCGCGGGGCCGCCGGGGGTGCCGGGTCGGCAGCGGGGGCGGCGGGCCACGCCGGCACATCCTCTGCAGAGCTCCCGGGTACCGAACCGGCCCGGGAATCCGGCGGGGAGCCGTCCGCCGGCCCCGGGTCGGCGACCGCGTCCCGCCCGTCGCTGCTCCGGCGCCTGATGGACGCGGTGCCCAGGGCGCGCGCGCAGCTGGCGGGCTCGATCGCGCTGGCGTTCAGTGCGACGGCCGCCTCGGTCGCGTTGATGGCGGTGTCGGCGTGGCTGCTGTCCTTCGCCGCCGAGCACCCACCGGTCCTCTATCTGGAGGCGGCGGCGGTCGGCGTCCGCTTCTTCGGCATCTCGCGCGGCGCATTCCGCTACACCGAGCGGCTGGTCGGCCACGACCTCGCGCTCAAGCTGCAGTCGGCCCTGCGCCTGGAGACCTACTCGACGCTGGCCCGCACCACCCTGCTCGGAACGCGCCGGGGCGACCTGCTGTCCCGGGTGATCGCCGACGTCGAGGCGATCCAGGACCTGGTGGTTCGGGTGTGGATCCCGTTCTCGTCCTCGGCGGCGGTCCTCCTGGCGGCCACGATCGGGATCGGCGTCTTCTCCCCCGGCTCGGCCCTCGTCCTGCTGGCGACCTCGCTCGCCGCGGCGTTCCTCGTGCCGCGGATCGCACAGCGGGCCTCAGCGAGAGCGGACGCGGCGGCGCTGCCCCTGCGCGGCGATCTCGCCGACTCCGCCCGCGAACTCTCCCGGACCGCCACCGACCTCCTCGCCTACGGTGCCGCCACCGGCCGGCTCGCCCGGTTCAGCGACATCGACGAGAAGCTCCGGATCGCGTCCGCGCGGTCGGCGCTGGTCCGCGGGATCGGGTCGGGCGCGCAGGTGCTCGCCGCCGGAACGGCCGTGATCGGCGCGCTGGTCATCGCCGGCCACCAGGTCGTGTCCGGAACGCTGAACCACACGCTGCTCGCGGTGGCCGTGCTGACCCCGCTGGCCCTCCACGAAGCGCTGTCCACGCTGATCCTGTCCGCCCAGACCCGCACCAGGGCCGGCGCCGCACTGCAGCGCGTCGAGGAAATCCTGGCTGCACCGCCGATCGGTGCCGGCGACCTCAGCGACGCAGCCGGGCCCGTGCCCGACCCGTCGCTGGCCGTCGAAGACCTGTCGGCAGGGTGGCCGGGCCAGCCGCCCGTCGTGGCCGGGCTGTCGTTCACGGTCGCAGCGGGGGAGAAGGTGGCGCTGGTCGGGCCGAGCGGGGTCGGCAAGACGACGGTCGCGGCCACCGTCCTGGGCCTGATCCCCGCCGAGGCCGGGCGGGTGGCGGTCGCGGGCCGGATCGGCTACCTCGCCCAGGACGCGCACATCTTCACCACCACGATCGAGGAGAACGTCCGGATCGGGAACAGGGACGCGTCCGCGTCCGAGGTGGTCGACGCGCTCGACCGCGCCGGGCTGCGGCTCGACCCGAAGCGGATCGTCGGCGAGGGGGGTGAGGCGCTCTCGGGCGGCGAGGCCCGCCGCGTGGCGCTCGCCCGGCTCCTGGTGGGCCGCTACCAGGTGCTGCTGCTCGACGAGCCGACCGAGCACCTCGACGGCGCCACGGCCGCCGCCCTGATCGAGGACATCTGGACCACCAGCCGCGCGCTCCCCGTCCTCGTGATCACCCACGACCCCGCCCTCGTCGGCCGCTGCGACCGCGTCGTGACGCTCGGCTGAGCCGTCCCGCCCCCAGGCCGGCCGGGACGGCACCACGGGACTGCCCCCGCGGGAGCGGCACGACGGCCCGGAGGGCAGATCGGCCGGTTTGACATGGACTCCGGGCGATTATGAGAATGATTGTCATGAAGACAGGGAGAGCCGCGCTGGCCGTCCTGGCCGCCGGCTCGCTGTTCAGCCTCGCCTCGTGCGCTGCCTACTCCGACGAGCCCGCGACGTCCACGTCCGGCGCCGGGACCGGGACCGTGCAGGTGGCGGTCGCCTTCTACCCGTTCGAGTTCATCGCCGAGCGGATCGGTGGCGACCTGGTCAGCGTGGAGAACCTCACCGCGCCCGGCGCCGAACCGCACGACCTTGAGCTCACCCCCCAGCAGGTGGCATCGCTGTCCACCGTCGACCTCGTCGTCTACCAGTCCGGGTTCCAGCCCGCCGTCGATACGGCGGTCGAACAGGCCAGGCCGGCGCGGACGGTCGACACCGCGTCCTTCCTGACCCTGCTCAAGGCCAGCAGCGACGGCGCCGAGGACGAGGACCACGACGCGGCCGGCGAACACGGTGCGGACGATCCGCACACCTGGCTCGACCCGACCAACATGGTGAGGATCGCCGAGCACGTCCGCGACGCCCTCTCCGAGGTCCGGCCCGCCGACGCGGCAGCATTCGCGGCCAACACGACCGCCCTGATCGCCGACCTCACCGACCTCGACGCCGCGCTCAGGACCGACCTCACCGGCTGCCGGATCGTGCCGTTCATCACCTCCCACGCCGCCTTCGGCTACTTCGCCAAGCGCTACGGGCTGACCCAGATCGGCATCAACGGCGTTGAGCCGGACGTCGAGCCGAGCGCGGCACGGATCGCGCAGGTCCAGCAGATCGCGAGGACGAACGGCGTGACCACCATCTTCTTCGAGACCCTCGTCTCGCCCGTCGTGGCCGAGTCGGTCGCCGGCGACCTGGGCCTGAAGACGGCCGTGCTGGACCCGCTCGAGGGGATCACCGCCGCCTCCCCCGGCACGGACTACCTCGAGGTGATGCGTGCCAACGGCTCCGCCCTGAAGAAGGCCAACGCGTGCTCCTGAACGACGCCGGGACGCCGGCAGACCTCGGCTCGCGCCGCGCGGCGAGCGGCTCACCCGCCATTCGCGCCGAGGACGTCGACGTCGTCCTGAACGGCATCCCGATCGTGCGCGGTGCGTCCCTGGAGATCCACCGGGGCGAACTCGTCGCGATCATGGGCAACAACGGCTCGGGCAAGACCACACTGATGCGCGCCCTGCTCGGCCTCGTGCCGCACCTCGGGCAGATCTCCCTGTTCGGGACGCCGCTCGGGCAGTTCCACGACTGGCGCCGGGTCGGCTACGTGCCGCAACGCGGGGGCATCCTCGTGCAGCAGGCCACCGCGCGCGAAGTGGTCGCGAGCGGACGCCTCGGCCGCCGGCGCCCGTTCCTCCCCGCGTCCGCCGCCGACCGCAGGGCCGTCGACGACGCACTGGCGGAGGTCGGGCTCGCCGACCGTTCGCGCTACCCCTTCGTGCGCCTGTCGGGCGGCCAGCAGCAGCGCGTCCTGATCGCCAGGGCGCTGGCCACCGGAGCGGACCTGATGGCGTGGGACGAGCCGCTGGCCGGCGTCGACGCCCGCACCCAGGACCTGCTCGCCGGCGTCGCGGCCCGGTTGAAGGAAAGGGGCACCACCCTGGTCATGGTGCTGCACGAACGGGGCTGCTTCCGCGACCTGATCGACCGCAGCATCGTCCTGGCCGACGGGCGTGTGATGCCGCCCGGCTACAGCCACCACGACCACGACCACCCGCATGAGGGCCACCGGGACGCGCACGGGGGCCACGAGGTGGACGAGGTCGAGCGTCCACACACCCACCACACCGGGCTGGAGGTCGGCTGATGGAGTGGCTCACCCTCGCGTTCATGCAGCGCGCGCTGATCGCCGCCGTGATCACCGGCGTCACCGCTCCCGCGATCGGGACCTTCCTCGTCCAGCGAAAGCTCAGCCTGCTCGGTGACGGCCTGGGCCACCTCGCGGTCGCCGGCGTCGGGCTGGCCATCCTGACCGGCACCGCGCCGCTGCCGCTGGCCGTGGCGATCTGTGTCCTCGGCTCGATCGGGATCGAGTTGCTCCGCGAGTCCGGACGCGCCAGCGGCGACGTCGGGCTGGCGATCCTGTTCTACGGCGGCCTGTCGGCGGGCCTGCTGCTGGCCGGCCTGGCCGGCCAGGGGACCGGCACGCTGTCGGCCTACCTGTTCGGCTCACTGCTCACGATCAGCGCCGCCGACCTGTGGTACATCACGATCCTCGGGATCGTGGTGCTGGGCGTCACGATCGGCCTGCTCCCGCAGTTGTTCGCCGTGAGCGCGGACGAGCCGTTCGCGCGCTCGATCGGGCTGCCGGTCCGGCTGCTCAACATCGTGGTGGTGAGCCTCGCCGCGATCACCGTGACGGTGTCGATGCGGACGGTCGGCCTGCTGCTGGTGAGCGCGCTGATGGTGGTGCCGGTGGCCACTTCCAACCACCTGGTGGTGGGCTTCCGCAACGGGTTGTTCCTGGCGATGGGCCTCGGGGCGGTCGCCGCGGTGAGCGGGGCGGTCGGCTCGTACTCCCTGAACACGGCGCCCGGGCCGCTGATCGTGGTGATCGCGATCGGCGTGTTCGCCCTCAGCTGGCCGCTGTCGCGGCTGCTGCAGCGCCGGCACCGTCCGCTCGTCGAACTGGTCGACGAGGGCGAGCCGCTCCCCCACGAGCCGGCGGGGACGCACCCGCATGTGCACAGCGACCACTGCGGCCACCTGGCCGTCCAGCACGCCGGGCACGTCGACTACATCCACGACGGGCACCGGCACGCGGCGCACGAGGACCACTATGACGAGCACTGAGCGCACGCCCGCCCCGCGGAACACGCGGCAGCGCGCCGAGATCCGCCAGACCGTCGAGGCGCTGGCGAACTTCGCCACCGCCCAGGACATCCACGACCGGCTCCGCCACGAGGGCTCCGGCGTCGGCCTGGCCACGGTGTACCGGACCCTGCAGGCGCTGGCGTCCGCGGGCGAGCTGGACGCCGTCCGCACCCCGGACGGCCAGGTCGCCTACCGGACGTGCTCGCCCGGTCACCACCACCATCTGATCTGCCGCTGCTGCGGCCGCACGGTCGAGGTCAACATCCCGAGTCTCGAGGCCCAGGTGAGGACGCTCGCCGCGCAGGAGGGCTTCGCCCAGATCGACCACGAGGTGGAGTTCTTCGGCACCTGCACCGCCTGCGCGTCCCACTGAGCTCGCGGCCCGCAGCCACCTGGACCAAATTGGGGACGGTTCTCCACTCGGTCCACCGTAGCCGGGCATCGAGGAACGGACCGAGTAAGGAACCGTCCCCGACTCGGTCCAGGCCAGGCGACCGGGAGCGAAGAGCGGACCGAGTAAGGAACCGTCCCCAACTCGGTCCCCCGGTCCACCCTGACCGGCGTGGACCAAATTGGGGACGGTTCTCCACCCGGTCCACCGTGGCCGGGCGTCGAGGGGACGGACCGAGTAAGGAACCGTCCCCAACTCGGTCCAGGTCAGGCGGGGAGCGGGTCGACCAGCGGCGGGACCAGGACGCCGTCGGCGGAAGGGTCGTCGAGGCCCAGCGCGGCCAGCAGCACGGCGACGACCTGGTCGGTCGTGCCGGAGCCGTCGGAGCGGGGGTCGACGAAGTCGTGCATCCACTTCCGTTCGGGGTCGACGACCGCCTCGCCGAACGAGGTCGCCCGCGGCGCGAACACCTCGGACGCGAACGCGCGCGCAGCGTCCTTGCGGATCGCGAAGTCGCTGGGGTTCGTGATCAGGACGGCCCGGTCGAGGTCGTGGCCCACCCGCATCGTCGAGTCGTAGAGCCACTCCGACAGGTGCAGGAACGGCATGATGCCGGGAAGCGGGAAGCCCGGGTAGGCATAGGGGCTGCCCTTGATCCCGGCCTTCACCCTCGGATCCCACCACCAGTAGATCCGGGGGACGATCCTCGGGAATTTCGCGAACAGCCGGACCAGCCACATCGGGAACCCGACCGGCGCCACCAGCGGGGCCGCCAGCACCAACCGGCCGACCTCCGGGCGCGCGGCGGCCGCCCAGCCGGCCATCGTCGCGCCCGCGGACAAGCCGAGCACCCAGACCGGGGCGCCGAAGCCCGCCGCGATGTCGACGACCACGTGCAGATGGTTGATCAGCATGGCCGGGGTGAGCCGCAACATGTCGCGATTGAGGACATCGGATTCGCCGTGGAACGGCATCCGCGGAACCAGGACGCGGAATCCGCGGTCCCGCAACTGCTCGGCGACCGCAGTGAATTGGGACGGAGCGTTGGTGAATCCGTGCCAGATCACGAGCGTCGCGACGATCTCACCGTGGGGTTCGTACAACCGCGACCTCGTGGCGTCCGGAATCCCTTCGTCCGCCGCACACAATTCGGCGAGGCGGGTACGTGCGGATTCCGCATCCGGAGCCGGCCGCGGCACGCCGACCGGTGGCGGGGAGAGAGACATCGCCCGGCGGAACCACGCCTTGTCGGGTGCGGCGTCGGTCATGGCTGGACAGCTCCCCTCTGCATCCGGTTACGCGAGGAGGCTAGCACCGCGGGCCGACCCCGTCCGGGCAGCCTGACGGATTGCTGAATGGCCTCTTGGGATACGTTGGGAATCATCCATTAGGCTGCCGCCGACGGGCGGTATTCGCCCGTGCTTTCGCGTCCGCCAACGGAAAGGCATCCCGTGCCCGATTTCTTCGTCAACCTGGGCAGCATCATCTGGTACACCCTGACGATCGTCATCTTCATCTCCTACCTGTTCGCCCTCTTCTCCATCGTGGGCGACCTGTTCCGCGACCGCGACCTGTCCGGCGGCATGAAGGCCGTGTGGATCTTCTTCCTCATCGTGTTCCCCTTCATCACCGCGCTGATCTATCTGATCGCCCGCGGCGGCGGCATGGCCGAGCGCGCCCAGGCCCAGGCCAAGCAGGCGAAGGAGGCCACCGACGACTACATCCGGTCGGTCGCCGGCAGCCCCGCCGACGAGATCGCCCGCGCCAAGGGCCTCCTGGACGCCGGCACCATCACCACCGAGGAGTACACCAAGCTGAAGGCGAAGGCTCTGGCCTGAACCTCGCTGGGGTCCGGACCTGACCCCAGCCACCGGACGCCTCCGTCCCGCGTCGAGCGCCACCGCACGGTGGCGATCAGGCGCCGGGCGGAGGCGTTCGCAATTGTCAGTAATAACGAAGCATTGACTTTTCGTAAATCCCCTTGTCAGCACGCACGTCCGAGCGGGGGTAGATTGCTGTCGATCACCTCGCAAACCCAACGAAGGGCGTGCCCATGGCCCGCGATATCACCGGTCTTCCCGACCTGGCCACGGAGGGTGGGCGGGTCGCCCCCGTCCGCACCCGGATGCCGATCTACGTCGACCTCCTCCCGCCGTGCAACAACGCCTGCCCCGCGGGCGAGAACATCCAGGAGTGGCTCCGGCTGGTGAAGGCCGGCCAGGAGGAGGCCGCCTGGCGCGAGATCACCAGGAACAACCCGTTCCCCGCCATTCACGGACGCGTCTGCTACCACCCGTGCGAGGCCGCCTGCAATCGCGAGGAGCTGGACGGGGCCGTCTCGATCCACTCCGTCGAGCGCTACCTGGGCGATCTCGCCATCGAGAAGGGCTGGACGTTCGAGAAGCCCCGGTTCTCCTCCGGGCGCCGGGTGCTCGTGATCGGCGCGGGCCCGTCGGGCCTCAGCGCGGCCTACCAGCTGGCCAAGATGGGCCACGAGGTGGAGATCCGCGACTCCTCCGACTCCCCCGGCGGCATGATGCGCTACGGCATCCCCGAGTACCGCCTTCCCCGCAACGTGCTGGACGCCGAAGTCGCCCGCCTGCTCGACCTCGGCGTGCGGATCGTGAACAATTACACGGTCAAGGACCTGCTCGCCGACCAGGCGGAGGGCGGCTTCGAGGCTGTCTTCGTCGCCATCGGCGCCCACCTGTCGAAGCGGGTCGACATCCCCAACCGGGACGCGTCCAGGATCGTGGACGCGGTCAGCTTCCTGCGCGACGTCGCGTCCGGCGAGCGCCCGATCATCGGCCGCAAGGTGGCCGTCTACGGCGGCGGCAACACCGCCATGGACGCCGCGCGCGTGGCCCGGCGGCTGGGCGCGGAGGAGTCGATCATCGTCTACCGGCGCACCGAGGAGCAGATGCCCGCCCACGCCGAGGAGCGCGAGGGCGCGCTGCGTGAGGGCGTCCGGATGAACTGGCTTCGCACGATCAGCTCGATGGACTCCTCCGACCTGACCGTCGAGATCATGGAACTCGACGAGAACGGACGCGCCCGCGGCACCGGCCGCTTCGAGAAGCTCGAAGCCGACACGGTCATCCTCGCGCTCGGCCAGGAGACCGACTCGAACTTCCTGCGCCGGATCCCGGGCATGCACTTCGAGCACGACGTGGTGCGGGTCGACCCGCGCACCCTGATGACCGATGTCGACGGCATCTTCGCCGGCGGCGACGCGGTCCCGTCCGAGCGCACGGTCACCGTCGGCGTCGGCCATGGCAAGCGGGCCGCCCAGCAGATCGACGCGTGGCTGGGCCACCGGGAGTCGCCCGGCCGCCCCAAGCACGACCTCGCCGACTTCGACAAGCTCCACCTGTGGTACTTCGGGGACGCCCGCCGCAGCACCCAGCCCGAACTCGAGCCGTCCGAGCGGATCACCGACTTCGACGAGATCGTCGGCGGGCTCTCCGACGACCAGGCGCACATGGAGGCCGCGCGCTGCCTGTCCTGCGGCAACTGCTTCGAGTGCGACGGCTGCCTGGGCGCCTGCCCGGAGGACGCGGTGATCAAGCTCGGCAAGGGCTACCGGTACCGGTTCGACTACGACAAGTGCACCGGCTGCGCCACCTGCTACGAACAGTGCCCCGTGCACGCCATCGAGATGATCGAGGAGAACCGATGAGCCGCGTGATCATCGACGGCAACGAGGCGGCCGCCTCGGCCGCGTTCCGCCTGAACGAGCTGTGCAGCATCTACCCGATCACGCCCAGCTCGACCATGGCCGAGCTCGCCGACGAGTGGTCGGCCAAGGGCCGCAGGAACGTGTACGGCATGGTGCCGTCGGTCATCGAGATGCAGTCCGAGGGCGGCGCCGCCGGGGCCCTGCACGGCGCGCTCCAGGGCGGCGCGCTGAGCACGACCTTCACCGCGTCGCAGGGCCTGCTGCTGATGATCCCCAACATGTACAAGATCGCCGGCGAGCTCACCTCGACCGTGCTGCACGTGGCCGCCCGTTCCCTGGCCGCGCAGGGGCTGAGCATCTACGGCGACCACCAGGACGTGATGGCGGTCCGGCAGACCGGCTTCGCGATGCTGAGTTCCTCCAGCGTCCAGGAGGCGCACGACACCGCGGCGATCGCCCAGCTGGCCACCCTGCGCTCCCGGGTGCCGTTCGTGCACTTCTTCGACGGTTTCCGGACCAGCCACGAGGAGAACTCGGCCGAGCTGCTCACCGACGAGCAACTCCTGACCCTGGTTCCGGAGTCGCTGGTCCGCGCCCACCGGCGCCGCGCGCTCTCGCCCGAGCATCCCTACATCCGCGGCACCGCGCAGAACCCGGACACCTACTTCCAAGGCCGCGAAGCCGCCAATCCGTACTACACCGAAGTACCCGGCATTGTCGAGACGGCGATGGACGAGTTCGCCGCGCTCACCGGACGCCGCTACGGCCTGGTCGAGTACCACGGCGACCCCGAGGCCGACCGCGTCGTCGTGATCATGGGCTCGGGTGCGCAGACCGTCCGCTCGACCATCGATCACCTGCTCGCCAGGGGCGAGAAGGTCGGCGTGATCCAGTTGCGGCTGTACCGCCCCTTCCCGGTCGAGCAGGTCCTCGCCGCCATCCCGGCGTCCGCCCGCGTCGTCGCCGTGATGGACCGCACCAAGGAGCCCGGCTCCGGCGGCGAGCCCCTGTTCCTGGACGTCGCGGCCGCCCTCGGCGAGGCGCATGCCGCGGGCCGGCGGGAACAGCTGCCGCTGCTGGTCGGCGGCCGCTACGGCCTGTCCAGCAAGGAGTTCACCCCCGCCATGGTGGTCGGCGTGTTCGACGAGCTCGCCCAGCCCAGCCCACGGCCACGGTTCACGATCGGCATCAACGACGACGTGACCATGCTGAGCCTGCCCTACGACCCCTCCGTCGACCTCGAGGACCCGGCCACGCTGCGCGCGGTGTTCTACGGCCTGGGCTCGGACGGCACCGTCGGCGCCAACAAGAACTCGGTGAAGATCATCGGCGCCATCGAGGACACCTACGCGCAGGGCTACTACGTCTACGACTCCAAGAAGTCGGGCTCGCGGACGGTCTCGCACCTGCGTTTCGGCCCGCACCCGATCGAGGCGCCGTACCTGGTCAGCCAGGCCGGCTTCGTCGGCTGCCACCACTGGTCGATCCTGGAGCGGGTGGACGTGCTCGAGTTCGCACGTCCGGGCACGGTGCTGCTGATCAACACCCCCTACGAGCCCGGTGAGGTGTTCGCGCACCTGCCGCTGCCCATGCAGGAGAAGATCATCGCGCTCGGCGTCGAGCTGTGGGCGATCGACGCGAACATGGTGGCCCGCAAGGCCGGCATGGGCCGGCGCACGAACACCGTGCTGCAGACCTGCTTCTTCGCCATCTCGAAAGTGCTCCCGCGCGAGGAGGCGATCGAGGAGGTCAAGCGGACCATCCGCAAGACCTACGGGCGCAAGGGCGCCGACGTCGTGGCCAAGAACGAGGCCGCGGTGGACGCGTCGGTGGAGAACCTGCACCGGATCGACGTGCCGGGCGCTCCGCTCGGCGACGCGGGGATGATCCCGCCGGTTCCGGACACCGCGCCGGAGTTCGTGCGCCGCGTGACCGCGTCCATGCTGCTCGGCACCGGCGACAGCCTGCCGGTCAGCGCACTGCCCGTCGACGGCACCTATCCCTCCGGAACGACCAGGTACGAGAAGCGGAACATCTCCGACGTGATCGCCGAGTGGGACCCGGACGCCTGCATCCAGTGCGGCAACTGCGCGTTCGTCTGCCCGCACGCCGTCCTGCGCGCGAAGTACTACAACGACTCCGCTCTGGAGGGCGCTCCGGAGGGCTTCCAGTCGGCGCCGCTGAACGCGGCCGGCTTCCCGGGGTCGCGCTACACGCTGCAGGTGTACGCCGAGGACTGCACCGGCTGCGGGCTCTGCGTGGAGGCGTGCCCGGTGAAACCGCTCGGTTCGGGCGGCTCGCGCAAGGCGATCAACCTCGCCCCGGTGCTGGAACGCACGAAGGAGAAGCAGAACGTCGCGTTCTTCGAGACGATCGCGGTGAACCGGCGCTCCCGCGTCGACTTCGCCAACGTCCGCGGCACCCAGTTCCTCGAACCGCTGTTCGAGTTCTCCGGTGCGTGCTCCGGCTGCGGGGAGACGCCGTACCTGAAGCTGCTCACCCAGCTGTTCGGCGGCCGCGCGACGGTGGCGAACGCGACCGGCTGCTCGTCGATCTACGGCGGCAACCTGCCGACCACGCCCTGGTCGAGCAACAAGTACGGCCGCGGGCCCGCCTGGTCGAACTCGCTGTTCGAGGACAACGCCGAGTTCGGGCTGGGCCTTCGTCTCGCCGCCGACCTGCACACCCAGACCGCCCGGCGGCAACTGGAGGCGCTGCGGGACGACCTGGGCGACGCGATCGTGGACGGGATCCTCAACGCCCCGCAGCAGTACGAGTCCGAGTTGAGCCAGCAGCGGGCGCGGGTGGACGCGCTGAAGGCGCTGCTCGACACGATGTCGGGGCCGCTGGTCGAGGATCTCCGCTCGGTCGCCGACCACCTGCTGCGCCGCTCGGTGTGGATCGTCGGGGGCGACGGCTGGGCCTACGACATCGGCTCGGCCGGCGTCGACCACGTGCTGGCGTCGGGGCGCAACGTGAATGTGCTGGTGCTCGACACCGAGGTGTACTCCAACACCGGCGGCCAGGCGTCGAAGTCGACCCCGATGGGCGCGGTCGCGAAGTTCGCGGCGGCGGGCAAGGGCACGTCCAAGAAGGACATGGCCCTGCAGGCCACCGCCTACGGCAACGTGTACGTGGCGAGGGTGGCGATGGGCGCCGACCCGCAGCAGACGCTGAAGGCGTTCCGCGAGGCGGAGGCGTACGAGGGTCCCAGCCTGATCCTCGCCTACAGCCACTGCATCGCCCACGGCATCGACATGCGCAAGGGACTCGACCAGCAGTACGCGGCGGTCGCGTCCGGGCACTGGCCGCTGATGAGGTACAACCCGGTGCTGCGGACGGCAGGCAAGAACCCGTTCCTGCTGGACTCGCCGCGTCCCCGGCTGCCGCTACGGGAGTACCACATGAAGGAACTGCGGTTCCGGATGCTGATGAACTCCGACCCGGAGAGTGCCGAGCGCCTGCTCGACCTCGGCCAGGAACAGGTGAACCGGCGCTGGGCGGAGTACGAGGAAATGGCAACGCGCGGCGCGGAGCGCTTCGCAGAGGTCGCGGGGAACTGAACCATGGCAACGACATATCTGGGCATGGACCTGCGCAGCCCCCTGGTCGCCTCGGCCGGGCCGTTGTCGCAGACGGTGGACGGGGTCAGGGAGCTCGCCGACACCGGGCTGGGCGCCGTGGTGCTCTACTCGTTGTTCGAGGAGCAGGTGCTGGCCCAGGCCGAGCGGGACACGCTGCTGGAGGAGCTGAACGACGAGTCGTTCCCTGAGGCGACCAGCTACTTCCCTGCCATCGCCGACCCCGAGGTGCTCAACCCTGCCGCCGCCTACCTCAGCCTGGTCGAACGGGCCGCGGCCGCGATCGACATCCCGCTGATCGCCAGCCTGAACGCGTCGCGGACGGGGAGCTGGGTCGGGTTCGCCCAGCAGCTCGCGGACGCCGGCGCGGCCGCGCTGGAGTGCAACATCTACTTCGTGCCGGGCGAGGTGAGCCTCAGCGGCACGGACGTGGAGGAGCGGCACCTCGAGATCGTGTCCGCGGTCACGCAGGCCGTCGACATCCCGGTGGCGGTGAAGCTGTCGCCGTTCTTCTCCAGCCCCGGCAACTTCGCCCTGCAGCTGGTCGAGGCCGGCGCGGACGGGCTGGTGCTGTTCAACCGGTTCCTGCAGCCCGCTGTCGACGTCGAGCAGCTGGCGGTCGTGCCCGGCGTGACGCTCTCGTCTCCCGCCGACGCCCGGGTCCCCCGCACCTGGATCGCGTCCCTGCGCCACCGGACGACGGCATCGCTGGCCGCGACGTCGGGGGTGGAGACGTCCGACGACGTGGTCGCATACCTGCTGGCCGGGGCCGACGTGGTGATGACCACGTCCTCGCTGGTCCGCCACGGCGCCGGCTACGCCCGCCGGCTCCTGGACGGCCTGGAGGAGTGGATGGTGCGCAAGCAGTTCGGCTCGGTGTCCGACTTCCGCGGCCTGCTCGCCGTGCCGCGCGAGGCGGACGCGGGCAGCCTCGCCCGCTCCGGCTACGTCGCGGCCCTGGAGAAGGCCAAGGCGACCTACGGATCCCTCCGCGCCTGACCCGGGTGCGAGGGGACGGTTCCGTCGGCAGTCACGGCGGACGCGGCGGCCTCCTTGCCCTCCGCGGGGGGCTGGGCGTCCGCGTCGGGACGGTCCGGCGCCGGACGGTGCAGCAGGGCGGCGGCGAGGCCGACGAGCAGCATCAACGCCGCACCGGCACCGAGGGCGACGCTCGCCCCGTGGGCGAAGGCCGCCTGCGCCCTGGCGACCCAGACCGGGTCGGCGGCGGCCGCGGCGAGCGACGCCAGCACGGACGCGGGCGCGTCCGCGGGCAGGGCTGACCGGTAGGCCTGGTTCAGCAGGGCGCCGAGCAGCGCCACGCCGATCGCGCCCCCGATCTCCTGGAAGGTGTCGTTGAGCGCCGAGCCCATCCCCATCCGCTCCCGCGGCAAGGCGTTGATCACCTCGATCGCCACCGTGGTCAGCGCGGCCCGGACGCCGACCATGATCACCGACATGCCCGCGACGATGGCCACCACCGACGTCGGCCACAGCGCGATCAGCAGCGTTCCTGACGCCACGACCGTCAGCCCGCCCGCGATCATGAACCGCGCGGGCACGCGGGTCCCGAGCCGGGCGACCAGGCTGTTCCCCGCCACCATCACGATCACCGGCGGCAGGCTGAGCAGACCCGCCTGAAGCGGGGTGTAGCCCAGGACGAGCTGGACCAGCTGGGTCTGGATGAACAGGACGGACGACACCGCGAGGAACGCCGTCGCCTCCACCACGGCCGGGACGGCGAACTGCCGGGAGGCGACCTGACGCAGGTCGAGCATGGGCTGGGCCGCGGTGAGCTCCCGCCCGCAGAACACGAGCAGGAGCAGCGCCGCACCGGCGAAGGAGCCCAGCACGGGCAGGGACAGCCAGCCCGCGTCCGGACCGCTGCTCAATGCGTAGATCAGTGCGGCCAGGAAGCCGACCGAGAGGACGGCGCCGGCCAGGTCGACCCGCTCGCCGGTCGCCTCGCGCGACTCGGGAATCACCGCGAGGATCACCGGCACCGCCACGACGGCGACCGGGACGTTGATCAGGAACAGCCACTGCCAGGCCAGGTGGGTCAGCATGACACCGGCCAGCACCGGACCGACCACGAACCCGAGCATCGTCACCGCGCTCCACAGGCCTGCCGCCTTCAGCCGCGCGGCCCCGGTGAAGGTGGAGTAGATCAGCGACAGCGTGCTCGGCATCGCCAACGCGGCTCCGACGCCGATCAGGGCCCGGATCAGGGCCAGCGCCGTCGCCGACTGGGCCAGCAGCACCAGCAGTGACCCGGCGGCCATCACCGACAGCCCCACCGCGAGCACCCGCTTGCGACCCAGCCGGTCGGCGAGGTTTCCCGTGGTGAGCAGCAACCCACCGAACGTCAGCGAGTAGGCGGTGACCACCCATTGCAGCTCCGCCGTGCCTGCCTGCAGGGCGCTGCCGATCGTCGGCAGCGCCACGTTCAGCACCGAGTTGTCGAGCATGATCACCATCGCCGCCAGCATGAGAGCGGCCAGGACCGGCCACCGGTCGCCGATCCTCGCCTCGTCCCCGGCCGTCGTCGACCGGAACTCCGGATCGCCCATCGCCCTCCCCCTCTCGAACGGCGTACTGCGCTCGAACACTGTTTGATTAACAAACACAGTACGACCGTCGTACGATGTTCGCAAGCAAGGACGAGGAGGCCCGGTGAGCCAGGATCACGTCGACGACCCGCGTGGTGCCCGCAGGGACGCCATCGGCGCCGCCCGGGAGCAGCGCGCGGAGGCCGTCGCCGCCGCCCGCGAGCTCCGCAGGCAGGTCATCGCCGAGGCCGCGGAACG
>NZ_JASGES010000045.1:0-26449 GCF_047606205.1 Propionicimonas sp.
CTCGGCCAGCTGGCCGGCCAGGTGGACGCCGGCTCGGCCGACCCCGAGCAGGTGCAGGACGCCCTGCGAACGGCGCTGCGCGATCCGGGCCTCGTCGTCGCCTACCGCGCGCTCGACGGCGGCGCCCTGCTCGACCTCGACGGGCGCGGGGTTGTCGAGGCGGAGACCTCCGTGCCGGTGCGCGTCCGCGGCGAGGAGATCGGCGCGATCGTCCCGTCGGCGGTGCGGGTGAAGCGCCCGTCCGCCGCGATCGCCCGGGCCGCGGCCGGGCTGGTGGACGCGGCGCGGATGCGGGCAGAGTTGCGCCGCGCCACCGCCGAGGTGGAGGCCTCGCGCGAACGCATCCTGAGGGCCGGGGACGAGGAGCGCCGGCGGCTGGAGCGCGACCTGCACGACGGCGCCCAGCAGCGCCTGGTCGCGCTCGGCATGCGGCTGCGCGTCCTGCAGCGCACCTCGGCTCCGGACGCCGAGACCGCTGCCACCCTGGACAAAGCCGTCGCGGAGTTGGGCACCGCGGTCGCCGAACTCCGGCAGCTCGCCCACGGGGTGCGGCCGAGCGCGCTGGACGACGGCCTGGCCGCTGCGCTCGCCGATCTCACCCGGCTCGCGCCGGCGGCGATCCACCTCGACGTGGAGGCGGCCGAGTTGCCCGACCTGGTCGCCACCACCGCCTACTTCGTGGTGAGCGAAGCGGTCACCAATGCGCTGAGGCACGCCGGGGCCACCCGCATCCAGGTGAGGGTGCACCACCGCGAGGGGATGCTGCGCGTGCGGGTCGACGACGACGGCATCGGCGGGGCAGCGCCGAAGCCGGCCGGTGGACTGACCGGCATCGCGGATCGGGTGGACGCTCTGGGTGGCCGGATGCGGGTGACGTCGATCGCTTCGCGCGGCACCACGGTGGAGGCGAGGATCCCGTGCGGGTCGTGATCGGGGAGGACTCGGCGCTGTTCCGGGAGGGGCTGGCCGCGTTGCTGGAGTCGGCCGGGCACGAGGTGGTGGGGCGGGCGGCCACCGCCGCCGCGGTGGTCGCGCAGGTGCGCGCACACGCCCCGGATGTGGTCGTGCTGGACATCCGGATGCCCTCCGACGAGGAGGGGATCCTCGCTGCGCTGGAGATCCGGGCCTGGCAGCATCCCGTCCCGGTGATGCTGCTCTCCCAGCACATCGAGACCCGCCGCACCCTCGAGCTGGTGTCGGCCGGGGCGATCGGCTACCTGCTGAAGGATCGGGTCCTGGATGTGGACGACTTCCTGGCCGCGCTCGACCGGGTCGCCGCCGGAGGCACCGCGCTGGACCCGGAGGTGGTGGCGCGGCTGCTCCGCGGGGTGCGTGCGTCCTCCGTCCTCGACACGCTCACCCCGCGGGAGCTGGACGTTCTGGCGCTGATGGCCGAGGGCTGGTCCAATGCCGGGATCGCACGCCGGCTGTGGCTGTCCGAACGCACCGTCGAGACCCACACCGGCAACATCTTCGCCAAGCTCGGGCTGCCCGATTCCCCGGACGGGAACCGTCGGGTGCGGGCGATCCTGGCCTACCTGGAGGCCCGCCGCGGCTGAGCCGGGCACGATTCCCGTCCGGACCCGCGCGGGCGACCCGGGCCGACCGTCTGCTGGTTCGGTGCTGCGAGGCAGTTTCAGGCCCGGTCCTCGGCGAGGCCGACCGCCCGTCCGTCCGGGCCGATCACGCGACCCAGGTGCTTGTCGATGCGCATCACCACCGAGCGGTCGGCGATCCGGGCCCCGGCGAACATCTCGGCGAGCGCGATCTCCAGCCGGTTGACGTCGCTGAGCCGGCGCAGCCAGACCGCGAGGATCACGTTGTACCTGCTGGCGGTGGTGGCGGCGAGCCGCACCTCGGGGATCGTCGTGACCTGCTTGCGGAGCATCTCGACGACCTTGCCCGGGGCCTCGATGAAGTACCACGCGTAGACCGGCCACTCCGAATACGTGCGGGCGATGTCGGTGCGGAAGCGCAACCGGCCCTGAGCCCTCAGGGTGGCGATCGCGTCGCTGACCCGCTGCGGGGCGAAGCCGGTCCGCGCGGCGATGGCGCCGACCCCGGCGCGTCCGTCGGAGGCCAACTCTTCGTCGAGTGCGGCCTCCAGGTCCTGCGGCACGGTCTTCGCGGCGCGGGGACGGGGCGGTCGCGGCGGCGGAATGCGGTGCACCTCGGCCGGCGTCAGCGATCGCAGGCGCCAGCTGACCGCCTCGATCAGGAGCTCGTTGATCAGGTGCGTCCGGACCGCACGAATGCCCGGGACATCGCCGAGCCGGTCCACCGAGTACTGCGACATCGACGCGAGGTCGTCCGCCTGGGCGAGCACGAGCAGGTCGCGGGAGCCGGAGCTGTAGTCGACCACGATCGCCTCCCGATCCGCCCGCAGGCCCTCGGCGACCGCCTGCAGTCGTCCGTGCTCGCACTCCAGCTCGAGGAGGGCCATCTGCCCCGGCGGTCGGTAGCCGGTCGACCACGCGATGCCCTCGCCCCGGAGCCTGCTCCAGCGCCGCGCCAGCGTCGCCGCGTCCGCCCCGACGACCGGCGCCAACTCCTGCCAGCTCGCCCGGGGCTCGATCTGGAGGGCGTGGAGAAGCCGGGAGTCGGTCTCGTCGAGCTGTCCGGGCTGGGTCATTCGGCGCCCTCCGTCGTGCTGTTCCCCACGTTATCGCGCACGACATCGATCGATCCCGCAGAAGTCCCGCACTGTTACACGGCCTTGACATGGCGGCCTCAGCCTCGTTCCGCAGGAGTACCGGACCCAGAGGAGGACGATCCGTGGTCGCGACGAGCGAACTCAGCGGGATCGCGGCGGCGAAGGCCGCTGCGCAGGCCGAGGTGGAGGAGAACCGGGAGGCCCTGATCGGGCTGAGCCACGCCATCCACGACGACCCCGAGTTGTCCTGGGAGGAGCACCGTGCCGCCGCCCGGGTCGCGGACCTGCTCGGGTCCGCCGGTTTCGAGGTGACCACGGGGGCCTACGACCTGCCGACAGCGGTTGAGGCCGTGGCCGGTGACGGCGACCTCACCGTGGCGATCTGCGCGGAGTACGACGCGCTGCCCGGCATCGGCCACGGCTGCGGCCACAACGTCATCGCCGCCGCAGGTGTCGGTGCCGCCATGGCGCTGGCACCGCTCGCGGCGTCCGCGGGCCTGCGCGTGAAGCTTCTCGGCACCCCGGCGGAGGAGCACGGGGGTGGCAAGGTCGCCCTGCTGCGCGCCGGCGCCTTCGAGGACGTCGACTACTCGATGATGGTGCACGGCATGACCGGTGAGGACAGCTCGGCGACAGGCTTCCCCGGCACCGCCGTCGACCGCTTCGAGGTGACCTTCCACGGCCGGGCCGCGCACGCCGCCGGCATGCCCTGGCAGGCGGTGAATGCCGGAGCCGCCGCGACCCTCGCGATGACCGCGGTCGCCATGCTGCGGCAGCACATCGTCAAGACGGCCAATCTCAACGGCTTCGTCTCCGAGGGCGGCCAGGCCACCAACATCATCCCGGACCGTGCCGTGATCCAGATGGAGGTGCGGGCCCTGGACATCGACGAGTGGCGAAGCCTGAAGCGGCGAGCGCTGGCCTGCTTCGAAGGTGCGGCCATCGCCACCGGATGCACGTGGGACTGGCGTCCGACCGAGTACCCCTACGCCCCGGTGAAGCCGGACCCCGACCTGGCCCGCTGCTGGGACGCCAACCTCGGCGCCCGCGGCCGCACGCTGTCGGCGAACGTCCTGGGCGGCGGGTCCACCGACATGGGCAACGTCACCCAGGTGCTGCCCGGTATCCACCCCCTCATCGCCTTCCTCGGCGAGACGGCAGCCGCCCACAGCGAAGAGTTCACCGCGGCGGCCATCACACCCGCCGCCGACGACGCTGTCCTCGACGGCGCCATCGCCCTCGCCTGGACCGCACTCGACGCGGCGCTGGACCCGGTCCTGCGCGACCGCCTGCTGACCGAGCGCGCCCGGCGTCCGGCCGGTGCCACGCGGATCAGCCTCGAGGCCTGACCCGACCTCTCCGGAGGCTTGACCCACCCCTCCGGAAGCCTGACCCACCCCCTCCGGAAGCCTGACCCGATCCCTCCCACTCGCGAAGGACACCGCAATGACCAGTCCCATTCACTCGGAGAATCCGATGGCCCCGACCGACTCCTCCGGCACGGTCCGGGCGATCACCGAGAAGCTCCTCATCACCGTGCAGGACCGCCGGCTGTGGCTGGTCGTCGGCCTGCTGCTGGTGATCTCCGCCGTCGCGCAGGCGATCGGGGCGAAGGTCATCCCGCTCGGAGGCGGGCTGTCGATCACCCTGCTGCCGATGATCTGGGGCCTGTTGATCGCCGGCTTCGTGTCCGGCCAGCCGTGGCGAAGGCTGTCCCTGGTCAGCCAGGAGATCGCCACCGCGATCATGGGTGTCGCCGTGCTGCTGCTCTGCGCCCGGCTGTCGTTCACCATCGGCCCCAACATCGGCCTGGTGATCAGCGCCGGTCCCGCCCTGCTGCTGCAGGAGCTCGGTCACCTGTTCGGCACGCTCCTGCTCGCGCTCCCGCTGGCGGTCCTGCTCCGGATGGGTCCGGCCACGATCGGGGCCACCTTCTCGATCGATCGCGAAGGATCCTTCGCGATGGTGAGCGAGCGGTACGGATCGGACTCTCCGCAGTACCGCGGGGTGCTCAGCATGTACGTGTTCGGCTCGGTGTTCGGGGCGATCATCGTCAGCGTGATCGCCTCCCTGACCACCAGCCTGGGCGTCTTCGACCCCCGCGCGCTGGCGATGGGTTCGGGGGTCGGCTCCGGATCGATGATGGCCGCCGCCGCTGCCGCGGTCGTGGCCGGCCACGCCGACATGAAGGACCAGGTGCTCGCCCTGGCTGCCACCTCCAACCTGATCACCGGTTTCCTGGGCCTCTATGTGGGTGTGTGGATCGCCCTCCCGTTGGCCGACCGGTTCTACAAGGTGCTCACCCGCAGGTCCGCCGCAGCGCCGGGGGACGAACGGCCCGTCCCTGCCCAGGCCGGCGAGGCCGCTCTCGCCCAGCCGGTGCAGCTGTCCCGGTGGATCTCGATGGCGGCGCTCTCCGTGGCCGGCGTGATCGTCGCCACCATCGTCACCGGCTCGTTCTCGATCGACTCGGTGCTCACCTATGTCGTCCTCTGCGCGATGGCGGCGTTCGGGCTGTGGCTCGCCGACCTCACCAAGGGAAAGCTGCCGGCGATCGTCACCGTGATGACCCTCGGCACCGTGCTCACCTCGCCGATCTCCCCGATCGCCACCTGGCTGGTCACGATCGCCAAGAGCGTGGACTTCCTCACCGCGATCACCGTGACGCTGACCATCGCGGGGCTGAGCATCGGCAAGGACCTGCCCGCGCTGAGGAGCATCGGCTGGAAGATCGTTCCGGTCGGAGCCGTGGCGATCGCCGCGACCTTCGTGCTCTCCACGATCGTGGCCGAGTTCGCGCTGGGTCTGTGGCACTGAGCCCGGCCGCCGGCCCGGGCGGCGGGGTCTACGTCTCTGCGCTCGAGCTGTTCTCGATCGGCATCGGCCCGTCCAGTTCGCACACGGTCGGGCCGATGCGAGCCGCGCGGGAGTTCCGCGGCGGCCTGGTCGACTCCGGACTCTGGGAGCAGACCACGCGTCTGCGCTGCCGCCTGCTGGGCTCGCTCGGCGCCACCGGGGTGGGGCACGGGACGCCGGACGCGGTGCTCGCCGGCTGGAGCGGCTACGCGCCGGAGACCGTCGATCCGGGACTGGTCCATGGTCGCTGGGACGGCCTGGTCGACGGTGCCGTGCTGCCGGTCGGCGGAAGCCTCGTGACGGCCGGAGATATCAGCTTCGAGCCGCGCAACCGGGAGTACTCCCACCCGAACACGCTCGTCTTCGACGCGTACGCGGGGGAGCGCCTGGTGCGGGAGGAGATCTATCTCTCGGTGGGTGGAGGTTTCATCGAGCGGCTCGGCGATCCGTCCGCCCGGCGCGGCGACGCGCTGCCGGAATCCACCTACCGGACGATGGCCGAGCTGCTCGGACAGTGCGCCGGGCGACCGATCGCCGACCTCGCCTGGACCGACGAGGTGGCGTTCCACGGTGAGGCGCGGGCCGTCCGGGGACTCGGAGCGATCGCGGACGCCATGGACGCCTGCGTGCGCAACGGTCTGCGGACCGACGGGATGCTGCCCGGCCGGCTGGGCGTGCGCCGCCGGGCGGCGTCCGCCTGGCGCGAACTCGCCGAGCGCGGCGATCCCGCGGACTCCGCCGAGGCACTCAGCGTGTACGCCCTGGCGGTGAACGAGGAGAACGCGGCCGGGGGACGGGTCGTGACCGCTCCCACCAACGGCGCGGCCGGCGTGCTGCCCGCCGTCCTCACCTTCGCCCGGCACCGCTACCGACTCGGCGCTGACGGCGTCCGCAGCTTCCTGCTCACCGCCACGGCGATCGGTTCGATCATCAAGTCGAACGCGTCGATCTCGGGGGCGGAGGCGGGCTGCCAGGCCGAAGTGGGTTCGGCGTGCGCGATGGCTGCCGCCGGACTGACCGCGGTGCGGGGAGGAACCCCTGAACAGGTGGAGAACGCCGCCGAGATCGCGATCGAGCACCACCTCGGGCTCACCTGCGATCCCGTCGGCGGGCTGGTGCAGGTTCCGTGCATCGAGCGCAATGCCGTGGCCGCGTCCACCGCCCTCACCGCCTCGCGGCTCGCGACGCTCGGCGACGGCAGCCACGTGGTCGGCCTCGACGCGGCGATCGAGACGATGCGGCAGACCGGTGCGGACATGTCCAGCCGGTACAAGGAGACCAGCGCGGCCGGCCTCGCCGTGAACGTCGTGGAGTGTTGACTCCGAGCCGCGCGGCGGTTCAGGTCTTGAGCCGCCAGACCCGGTAGGAGCCTTCGCCGCTGGAGATCGAGAACGGCAGGTCCGCGACGAGCGTGTACCTGACGGGGAGCAGATCGGCCACCCCCGATGCCACGGCCTTGCCGGGCCCGTTGCGAAACGCCACGACGTCGAAGTAGCCGTCGGCGATCGCCGCGCGGTATGCGGGCAACCCGGACAAGGTCTGCCCGGAGTGGTCGGTGTACTCGAAGTAGTCCGTCCCGGTGAGTTGCTGGGGGGACGCAGGGTTGGGCGTCAGTCCGTACTTGGCAACCTCGACCTCCTCGGAGAGCACCCGTGAGGTATCCGGCCGGACGACCTGTCGCAGCACGAGAAGCTCCCCCGCGGGATCCGGCCAGGCCGAGTAGAGCCCCCGCGCGAGGTCGACGTTCACGGCGGCGGGTAGCGCCAGCACCGCGAAGCTGACCACCAGCGACCGCCAGCGGGTCGAGCGGGTCATGGGTGCGAGCCGCGCGATGGCGAACCCGGCCACGGGCGCAGCCAGGAGCAGGCCGTAGGCAAGATGCTTCTCCAGCGAGGTCGGCTCGACCTTGAGGGTGTGGTAGGCGGGCGCCACAAGGATCGCGCCGGCCAGGACGAGGGACACGGTCTTCTCATGCCAGGGAAGCCGTGTCCTGAGGATCACGATCGTGCCGATCGCGACAAGAACCAGCGGCACGGCGGTGAGCGAGAGTGCGTGCAGGAGAATCCAGACCGGGTCGCCCTCCCCGTGCACCTGTCGGTCAGCCGTGGTGGCGAGGACTCCCTGGACCAGCGTGTCATCGATCCTGGTGAGCAGGTAGGCCGTTGCGGAGATCACGGAAGCACTCGCGGCCAGCCCGCCGACCGCACGCAGTCCGTGCGCGCGTCCGCCGCGACCGAATGCCCGGACCAGGAAGGCCACCAGCAGAAGCAGTCCGAACATCGCTGCCGCGTACTTGGTGAGGACGGCTGCTCCCAGGAGCACGCCCACGGCAAGGCCGCGTAGCGCCGGGCGCCCGCCGATCCGCATCGCGATGGCAAGGGCACCTGCCAGGAGGAGGGTGGCGAGCGCGTCGTGGGTCGCCAGGCGGCCCACGAACAGGAGTGATGCACTGGTCGAGACGACGGCCGCGGAGAGCAGGCCAACCCGGTCTCCCCACAACCCTCGCGCGGCCTGAAAGACGCCAACGGTCACTCCCAGTGCGCAGATCATGCTGAATGCGCGAGCGAGTTGCAGGCCACCGACCTGGTCCAGCAGGTTGGCCAGGATCGGATACCCGTAGGGAGATCCCGAGGTGTACATTCCGAACGCCTCGGGCATCGTCGCTCCGGTGAGGAGCTTTGCCAACGTCCAGCGCCCCTCGTACATGTAGAAGGCCTCGTCCTGGAAGACCCCGTTCTGGAGAGTCAGCATGGCGGCTGTCTGCAAGGCCAGGAGCAGGGCGAGCAGGGTGGCCGTGGCGTTCCTCGTGGTGGCAAGCAGCGGTCTGACATCGGACGAGACGCGCTCTCGCAACTCGTCTCGGACCTTCGACTCAGACACCTGCTCCTCCCGGCCGGAGAACTCGGCGAAAGGCACGGTGATCATCACCGCCTCGTCGGTGTGAGTGTTCCGGACCCGTCGAGGAGGGCCTGCCAGTGCTGGGTCGCCGTTGTGTCCGAGCCGATTGACCAGCTGCGCCAGGACTCGTCGCCGTCCGGCGGGGCCTCGTGGTACACGACCGAGACGACCCCGCGGGAGTCGCTGATCGCCCGAAGAGCGTTGTCGAGCCAGACCGCCTTCTGCCCGCTGGGCAGGGAGGTCCCGACCTCGACCAGGGTCGGCTTCCCGGGATGGTGCTGCCCGAGGATCCGCAGCGATGCGCCGATCGCGGCCGTCGTCGCTCGTGCTTCGGTCGCGGAGTCGGCGGACGACGTGCCCCCTGCGTAGTGGAGGACGGTCAGCTGGACCACATCGATGTCGGACTCGGCCGGAGCGTAGGTGAGGTCGGTGTCAGGGAATGCGGGCGCCCAGACGAAACCCACGTTGCTGGCGCCTGCGGAGGTGAAGACGGCACGAATGTGGTCCCACGCCGGCGCCACGTCCTGCGGAGTTCCGCCGTTGGCTCTCGCCGAGGTCTCCGCCCAACTGGCATCCACGAATGGGAGGACGGTGAGGTAGACCGGCCATCTGAAGTCCCGGAGGTCGGCGGCCCATCGCCTGAGTTCGGCGTCGTGGGTCCCGTTCCGGATGGCGAGCAGGCCGGCGCCGAGATCGCTGCGTGAGGAACCGAAGTGGAGCGTGATCCATGGACTCGTGCCCTGCGCGTGCAGGCTCTGGGCCCAGACCGGGTCGAAGCTGTCGCTGATGAGCTGGTGGCGCCCGACGATGCCGGCGCGGCTGAGATCCAGGGCAGGGACAGAGTCCGGTCCAGCACCTCCGGGTGCCGCCACCCCGTAGCTGATGCCCTGATCAGGGCTCGCTGAGAACCCGACCGGGGTCGTCCTGGGCAGGCTGTAGACCGCCACGCACCCGACCACGAGCGCCGAGAGCAGCACCCCTCCCGCTGCCAGTCCGGTCCGGCGCCACCCGATCGCGGTGCGGCGGGGGAGCGCGCGACCCTCGGCACGGGCCTGTACGCGCGACGCCCGTGGAGAGTTCCGGAAGCCGAGCCACACCGAGGCGCCGAGGCAGGCCACGCCGTAGCACGCCCACAGAACGCTCAGGGCTGTCGCCGGGCTGAGCACGGGAAGGCTGACGACCACTGCGTAGACCGACAGGAGCAGGAGACTGAAGTGCGGGAGGAGGTAGCGCCACTCGCGGCGGGTGCTCTTCGCCTTCGCCGTGACGGCGAAGCCGACCCTGCGACCCGACACTGCCGTCACCAGAGCGCCGAAAAGGGTGGGAGCGCTCAGGATACCGATCAGTACGCCGCGAATGCTCGTGACCCGCGCGGCGTACCACCAGAACGCGACCTGGCTGAAGACGAGAAAGGGAATGAAGTGCCACAGGAAGTCCGAGAGCGTCAATCCGCGAACGGCCGGAATGCCGGTGAGCAGAAAGACGACCGGGCTGAGGATGAAGATCAGGTCCTTGATGCCACTGAGGTAGTGGGTCGAGGCGAGGGCGTATTGCAGGCGTTGGTCCCGGTCGAGCCCACCACCGGAGAGGAAGATCTCGCGGCCGTTCGTCCGTAGCGCCGACAACGTGCCGATCGCCCAACGGCGTTGCTGGGTGAAATAGGAGCGCAGGTCCATCGGGCCGAGACCGGTTGCCAGCCGGCCCGAGACGAAGACGGACCTCCATCCTGCGTGGAGTCTCAGGGAAGCGGCGAAGTCCTCGGTGACCGAATCGGTCGGCAGCCCGCCGATCTCATCAAGGGCACGCGCACGCAGGACGACGTTGGTGCCGCAGATGAAAGCCGAGTTGAGGCGAGACTTCCCCGGGCAGAGGAGACGGTAGAAGATGGCCTGCTGGTCCTCGGCCCAGCGGGCCACGGTGTTCTCGACATTGGAGTAGTACTGGCCGGTCTGTACCCACCCGACGGTCGGATCGCCCAGCACGGGCACCGTGGCCAGGAGGAACTCGGGAGCAGCGATCTGATCGGCGTCGAAGATCACCATCAGCGCCTCACCCGTGGCGCCGACGAGTTGCCGGGCGTGCTCGATGTTGCCGGCCTTGGCGCCGCCCCCCACGGTTCGAGTGATGCACTGCACCCCGACGTGTCGGGCGAGGTTCTCGACGTCCTCCCATTGGGGGTACCCCGCGACCCGGCCGTCGTTGCACACGACGATCGATACCCGCGCCTGTGGGTACCTGGCCACGAACCTGTCGACAGCCACCTGGGCAGCCGCGATGGTCCTGCGAAGAATCGCGGTTCCTTCGTTGACCGTGGGGATGAAGATGTGGATCGGTCTCGCAGCGGGATCCTCGCTGGTGTTGAGCTGCGGTTCAGGGCGGGGCCAGAGGGTGTAGAGGATGCCGATCGAGTGCACGATCCCGAAGGCCTCGGCCAGCAGGAGGGGGAGTGCGAGCCAGAGCGCGCCGGTGTTCAGCACCTGCACGCGCCAGGCGAGATAGTCCACCGAGGCGATGCCGGCGGCGAGTGCACAAGCCATGAAGATGGCCTGATGCCGTGGAGTGCCGGTCCGCCACAGCACGGCCAGCCCGATCACCAGCGCTGCCAGGGTGACCCATCCCCCGGGCGGGGAGATGACGATCCACGCCCCGATACCCAGGCTCAGGACGGATGACACGAGGTGGCCGCGCGCGGAGCGCGAGAGCGACGAGCCGGTTCGCCGCGCGGAGCGTCCGCGGCCCGGATCTGGATCCGTCTCCACCCGGGCGGGAGTACTCATGCCTCACCGCCCCGGCGGGGGCACTGCGGTGCGGCGGGCGCCGCCAGCGGGTCAATTGGTTCTCGCCGAACAGATGTCGTCATGCTGTGTCTTCCCCTCCGGGCAACGAAGCGGCTCTGGTCAAGGTCATTCGCCGTGCGCCATCGGAATGGGAGCAGGAAAGTCAACCAAGATCGGCGCGCCATTTCGCCTCGCGGCCACGCGCAGGAGTTCGACCGCGGACGCCGGCGCCGCATTGGCTCGAAGGAACGCCGCAGCAACCGATGTTCCTCGACCGGGCCGTTCTTCCTCGGGCACGCGCACGGCGGTGCCCCTTGGACCGCTCCCTGATTGAGGAGCTACCAGTGCACAGTCATGAGATATTCCCCCCCGAGTTCGACAAAGGGCGAGTGGTTGTGGCACTCACGCTCGCCGCCGCTCCCCTAAGCGGTGGCGAAACACCCCGTTGTCGAACAGGGTGGCACATCGCCCCGGCGCCTGCCTGCTGTCTCACACGTCGAGGATGGTGTGGGAAATCCCCTGTTCACTTCCGACCGGGCCGCTGGTGAAATCCTCCGGGTCCGGTCCGGGCGCGACCGAATGGTGATGGAAATGCATATCTGCGGGCAGGCACATCTCGTGCGCAGCACGAGGACGGCGAGCCAGCGGCCGGTCCGGGAGGACGGGACCCGTGCGGGGTGCCTCCGCGACGGGGCGATGCGGTGAGGGGCCCGTCCACGCCGCGGGCACGTGGAGACGTCCGCCGGCAGCGGGGACGGGGTCCGGGGTCCGGGCGCGGTGTGGGTACAGAAGAGACCGGAGTTCCGGCGCTCCGGACGGGTCAGGTCAGCACCACAGCAACTCGTCGCTTCCGCGGCCGGTCTCCTCGACCGGCTCCTCGCAGGTCGGGCACCACGGGCGGGTCACGACCGGGGTCCCGCAGCGGGAGTGCACCACCGTCTGCGCGGTGCCTTCGCGGGCGGCCCCCCACTCCGCCAGCGTTGCGATGGCGGCGGCGAGGCGTCGTCCGGGCGCGGTGAGCGCGTAGCGCATCCGCACCGGCCGGAGCTCGTAGGGGGACGCGGTGAGCAGGCCGGCGCCCTGCAGCGAACGCAGCCGCGCGGCGAGGATCGTGGGCGCGATGCCTGCCACGTCGCCGGCGAGTTCGCCGAAGGTGCGCTCGCCGTCGAGCAGCGCCCCGATCAGGCGCAGGCTCCAGCGGTCGCCCACCAGACGTGCCGCCGCATCGAGCCCCGCGCCGCGGGCAGAAGGCGAGGTGTTGCCACTGGTCACGAACGGAGTTTACTGTCACTATCGAATCAATAGTAAGTAGGGAGGCACGTGATGTCACTGTTCGATGAGTTGGCGGACCTGGTTCGGGTCCCGGGTGATGCTGCCCGTGCGGGAGTGGTCACGATCGGGAGCCGAGGACGTGGCACCGGCGTGATCGTCGCGCCGAACCGGGTCCTCACCAATGCCCACAACCTCCGCGACCGCACCACCCAGGTGCGCTTCGCCGACGGTCGCACCGTGCAGGCCTCGGCAGCCGGCGAGGACGTCGACGGAGACCTCGTCGTGCTCGAGGTCGACACGGCCGGCATCCCGGCGCTGCCGTGGGCCGACGAGCCGCCCGGGCTCGGCGATGTCGTTCTCGCGGTCACCGCCGGACGGCACCGTCCCCGCGTCACCTGGGGGCAGGTGACGGCCACCGAGGTGGGCTTCACCGGCCCGCGGGGCCGCCCGGTCAGGGGCGCGATCGAGCACACCGCTCCGTGCGCGCCCGGATCCTCCGGGGCTCCCGTGCTCGACCGCGCCGGCCGGGTCGTGGCGATCAACACCCACCGCCTGGACTACGGGTTCTACCTGGCCCGGACGGTCGACGCCGCGCTGCGCCAGTCCGTGGCGGCCATGGCGGCCGGCCGCACCTACGAGCCCGTCCGGCTCGGCGTCGCCCTGGCCCCCACGCATGTGGCGGCACGACTCCGTGCGGCGGTCGGGCTCAGCGAGCAGGACGGCCTGCTGGTACGTGACGTCGCCGAGGGCAGCCCCGCGGCGAGGGCCTCGATCAGGTCCGGCGACCTCCTCGTGCGCGCCGGCGAGCAGCAACTCCGCGTGCCTGAGGACCTGTACGGCGTCCTCGCTGCTCTCGGTGAGGGCGACCAGCTCGTGCTGGCCGTGGTTCGGGGTGCAGCCGAACTGACGATCACCGTGACCTTCTGAGTGCGCCCGTCACGGCGGGCACAGCGGCCGCCTCGCTGGGCAGGACTACCGAAAACTCGCCGCGTGGGTGTCAACCGGACGTTTCCATCGGCACTGTAGGTGGGTGAGGCCGTTCACCGGGGAGGTGGATGTGCGGCGCGAAGCAGAGGCCGAGTTCGACTGGTGGTACCGGACCGCCTACCCGAGGGTGGCCCGTGCCGTGTTCCTGGTGGTCCATGACCGGGGGGTCGCCGAGGACATCGCCCAGGACGCCTTCGTCCAGATGCTCAGGCACTGGAACACGGTCAGCGGCTATGAGCAGCCCGACGCCTGGGTGCGCAGGGTGGCGATCAGGATGGCGGTGCGACGGGCCAGGCGTGAGTACCGCCGGCCGGGACTCGAGTTGCTCGCCGGTGGGCCTCCGGCGGCCCCCGACGGTGGGGACCGCACCGAGGTGGTGGCCGCCATCGCGGCGCTGAGCCCCATGCAGCGGGCGGCGATCATGCTCCACTACTGGGCCGACCAGCCGGTCCAGGAGATCGCGCGCACGCTGGAAGTGTCGGAGTCCACGGTCAAGCAGCACCTGTTCCGCGCGAGGGGGCGGCTCGCCGTGCTGCTCAGGGAGGAAGTGGGCGACGATGTCGGTTGAGGATCGGCTGCGCACCGGCCTGCACGCGGCCGTCGACGGGTGGACGCCGGCCGTCGAGGCGTCGCTCGAAGCCGTCAGAGGCCGCCAGCGCCGCGCCGGCCGGGTCGTCGCCGCGTCCGCAGTGGCCCTGGTGCTGGTCGTGGCCGGCATCGCGGCGGTGCTGATCCGGACGCCCTCGCCACTGACCGGCGTCCCGGCCGCGTCCGCGCGGGCGACTCCCGGCCTGGTCGGGCGCTTCGACGGTGACGTCGCCGTGCCGACCGGGCTGGCCGGCAACTGGGAGCTCGTCTTCCGGCCCGACGGCCTCCTGGAGGTCACGCCGCCGGCCGGGTACCGGGGAGTGCTGAGCGCGGTCCTCTTCGCCACCACCGGCGACAGCCTGACCACCACCCTGTTCCAGGAGGACGTCTGCTCCGGACGGGGCGTCGGGCGCTACACCTGGCAGCGCACGGCGGATGGCGTTCGCTTCGTCGACGCGGGGGACTCCTGTGTGGAGCGCAGCCAGTTCCTGGTCGGCGCCATCTGGAGGTCAACCCGGTGACCCGGTCGGGCCTGTCCTCAGGCGAGAGATCGAAGGAGGCGACATGATCCCGCTGACCCGAATCCTGCTGGTCGCGCTCGTGACCTGCACCGCGTGTGCCGCGCCCGCCACGGTTCCCACGAGCCCCGCTCCCGTCGTGTCATCGGTGTCGAGCGCCGGGCCGACCGCTGCGTCCGAACGGATCCCGGCCGGCGCCTCCTGGCAGCGCACGATCACCGCCGCCGACGCGAAGCGGTCCAACGTTCCCTACGCCCCCGAAGACATGGAGTTCGCGCCGGACGGAACCCTGACCACGATCCTGAAGTTCGGCGAGAGCGCCTGGACCCAGTTCGCGAACTATGGGGGCGGCTCCATGCAGCCGGGTGACGCCGGCACCTACCGGTACGACGAGGAGGGCCACCTGCTGCTCACCACCTCGAGCGACGGTTCGACCGCCAGGTTCGCCTGGACGGTGTCGAGGGACACGCTGACCCTGCGGATGCTGGGCGTTCCGTCGGTGTCTGCCGGCGAGCTGGCGGTCGCCCGGATGATGACCGAAGGGGCCTACCGGCGGACCGACTCGTGAACCGCCTGATCGTGGCCGCCGCAGCCTGCCTGGCGGGCCTGGCAGCCGCCGGGTGCACACCAGGTTCCGGGGCGGAGCTCGACCCCGGCTCCCCGGGCCGGGCGGACCGTGTGGTCGCGCCCAGCCTGGTGTGGGGCGAGTGCCCCTCGGACGTCGAAGCACAGTTCGTCTCCCGGCACGAGTGCGGCGAGCTCACCGTGCTGCAGGACCGCGAGCGGCCCGAGGGCCCGACCCTGAGCCTTCTGGTGCTCAAGGTCTGGCCGGTGGGAGCCGAACCCGAGCCGGGACTGGGGACCAGCTTCGGCAAGGACCCGGGTGTTCCAGGGGCGCTCGGCGGCGATATCGCTGCGGGGGCGACCCGGGCGGGCAAGGTCTCGGTGAACCTCTCCCCGCGGGGCACGGTCGAACACGCCGGCCCGCCACTGACCTGTCCGGAGGTGGACCAGATCACGACGGCAGGGGTGAGCGACCAGGACCAGGCCACACGAGCGGCCTTCGTGTCCGCGGTCGCCGGCTGCGCCGCCCGGCTGCGGGCCGACGGCGCCGAGCCGGCCGACTTCGGCGCGGCGGCCAATGTCGAGGACATCGAGGATCTCCGCGTCGCCCTCGGCGAGGACAGCTGGAACGGCGGCGGCAGCTACGGGGTGGAGTCGCGCACCGCCCTCAACTACCTGGCCCGCTACCCGGGACGGGTCGAGAAGCTCATTCTCGACTCTCCCGCGCCCGCGGGACTCGATCCGCTGACCGCGGGCGCGCTGGGCCTGGACTCTGCCCTGACCGAACTCGCCGGCGACCATCCCGGCCTGCTCGCGACCTGGCGAAAGGCTCTCGGCGTGGCCGGACGCAGGGCGCTGACGGGGGTGAGCGGCGGCGTCCGGGTCACCGTCGACGATGCCAGGCTGGTCCGTCTGGTCCGCGGAGCCCTCGGCGGCGACGGCCCCGAACACGTCGCGGCGGTCCCGGCCATGATCGCCGCCGCCGCCCGCGGCACACTGCATCCCGCCCTCGCCCGGCTGGCGACTGCCGACCCGCCATTCTGTTCCGGCTACATCGCCCTGTGCCGGGACCGTTCCCGCTTCGCCCTCGGGTTGTTCCTCACCGATTTCTGCGAGCAGCTCCCCGCCGACCGCACTCGCCTGGACCAGGCCGTCGCCGGTCGTCCAGCCTATCGGCGGGCCTTCGCCGAGTCGCCGTACGAGGAGGCGTGCGCGGCCTGGGACGTGCCGCCCGCCGCCCCGACGACGGTCGCCGCCGGCGACACTCCTGCCCTGCTGCTCTCCGGTGGTCTGGACTCGTTCTCCAGGCCCGAATGGTCGGCCGATCTGGCCGCGCGGCTGGGGGACCGCGCGTGGAGCATCGCCATCCCCGGTCACACCCACAACGTGCTCGGGTCCTCGGAGTGTGCGATCGCCCTCCGCGACGAATGGCGTGCCGCGCCGCCGGCGGCGCCCACCCGCTCCTGCTGATCACGCTCCACGGCCGGTCGGGCTCGACGAGCCCCGGGAACGCCGGTGGCGTGGGCGGGGAGGACGCTCGGCCGGCCGAGCGTCCGGTCCGGTCTCACCAGGCCTGGCTGATCACCTCCGCGAACAGGTCCTCGGCGTCGATCGTGTGACCACGGGCCGTGAACCAGGCCGCCATGTTCGCGCAGTCGCGGTGCAGGAAGGACTCGGCGTTGGGGTTGGCGTAGAGGTCGGTCAGCTGGGGCACGTCGATGACCACCAGCCGGGGGAAGCCGCTGCCGACGCCGGTGGCCAGCGTGTTGTAGGGGCTCAGGTCGCCGTGGACGAGGCCGAGGCCGGCCATCGTGCACAGGGCTCCCCGCAGTTGCTCGAACAACGCGTCCAGTTCCGCGGGCGAAGGGCGGGTCTGGTGCAGCCGCGGCGCGGCCGCCTCCCCGTCCGCGATGTACTCCATCAGGATCTCGCTGCCGTCCACCTGGACGGGGTAGGGGACGGGGACGCCGGCGAGGAACAGGCGTTTGAGCGCCTCCCACTCGGCGGTGGCCCACAGCCCGGCCTCGACCGCACGGCCGTGTCCGGAGCCGCGGGCCATCGCCCTGGTGTCGCGAGAGTTCCGGATCCGGCGGCCCTCGGTGTAGCCGTCGTCGCGGCGGAACAACCGGTGCGACGTGGCCCGGTACCGCTTGGCAGCGAGCAGGCACGACTCGCCCGGGTCGTCGAGCGAGGTGCGCTCCAGCAGCGAGACGTCCGCCTCCTTGCCGGTCTTGAGCACGCCGAGGTCGGAGTCGATCGCCGCCCGCGTGACCAGCCAGTCCGGCCACGGCTCGGGGCCGCGGCACAGTCGCTCGATGCTGTCCCAGGTGGACCAGCGCTGGTTGTCGTCGAGCCGTTCGGAGTGCTCGTGAAAGGTGAGGTCGTCCCAGTCGAACGACGAAGAAGGGTGTGACAAGGGTGTTTCTCCTGGACGAGGAGGCACCCGCCGGTGAAGTCAGGCCGCGGGAGCCTCGAGTGGACGGGCGGTAGTGGACAGCCCGACAACAGTGGGTGACATCTCACGACCTCCCTTCCCGAGGCTTCGGCGCGGCGTGCGCTGCAAGAACCGTACCAGCGTCCCCGCCCTGGTCAATGGTCCGCCGGCGGACCACGGCCCGGGCTGCTACTCCCCGGTCGCGCCGTCGATCGCCTCCCGGATCAGGTCGGCGTGGCCGTTGTGGCGGGCCCACTCCTCGATCAGGTGGAGGTAGAGCGTGCGGACCGACCAGCTCTCGCCGCGACGGTCGAACCGGTGGTCGAGGGCGAAGCTCCCCGCGACCGCGTCCACCGCCGCCCAGCCTGCGACCAGCTGACGGTAGTCGGCCTCCGCCCGCCCGGCGTCCACTCCCGTCCACTCCTCGTCCCTGGCATGGAGGCTCGGCACCTGCTCCCCGGCCACCCGGATACGCCACCAGTGGTGCTCGACCTCCGCCATGTGCCGGACGATTCCGAGCAGGCTGAGCGCCGTGCTCGGGAGCGGGCGGGAGGCGAGCTGTGCTCCGGTCAGCCCCGAGATCTTCCACAGCAGGGTCTGGCGGTGCCAGGTGACGAAGGCGGCCAGCGCCTCGCGCTCGGGAAGGTCGAGGGGGAACTCGTCTCGGACCACGTTCGGGGCTGTCCAGGTCATGGGGACATCCTCGCCGACCGTCCACGGACCGTGAAGGAGGCCGCGCGCGGTGGCGGAGACGCGTGCACCCGGCCCGTCCGGGGTATGGCTGGATGCTGCGGGCCGCCGTGCGCGGTCCGCGCGTCTTCCCACTGTCGGTGGCCACTCCTAGGCTGCGACGAGGTGGGAGTCGGCCCCACCGGCGAGGAGAGGACGAGCAATGCAGCGGATCGTTCCCAACATCTGGTTCGACCACAACGCGGCGGAGGCCGCCGAGTTCTACACCTCGGCGTTCCCGGACGCGAGGGTCATCGAGTCCGTGCGGTACCCCAGCGAAGGCCTGCCGGACTTCCAGGCCGACATGGCAGGGGAGGTGCTCACCGTCGAACTGGAGATCGGCGGCTACCGGTTGCTCGGCATCAACGCCGGCGCGGAATTCCGCCCGAACCCCTCGGTGTCGTTCTTCGTGAACTTCGACCCCGCGCACGACCCGGACGCGACGCAGCACCTCGACGACCTCTGGGCCAAGCTGTCCGACGGCGGCAACGCCCTGATGCCGCTCCAGGCCTACGACTTCAGCCCGCACTACGGCTGGATCGAGGACCGGTACGGCGTGAACTGGCAGCTGATGCTGACCACTCCGGCGGGTGGCCCGCGTCCGTTCCTCGTCCCGTGCCTGCTGTTCACCACCACCGTGCAGGGCAGGGCCAAGGAGGCGATCGGCTTCTACACCTGGCTCTTCGAGGGCAGCGTCGGCACGGTCGCGACCTACCCCGAGACCGCCGGGGATGTCGCGGGCGAGGTGATGTTCGCCGACTTCGAACTCGCCGGCCAGTGGTTCGCCGCGATGGACTCCGCCGGCCACACCTTCGGCTTCACCCCCGGGGTGTCGCTGATGGTCTCCTGCGACGACCAGGTCGAGCTCGACCGGCTCTGGAACGAACTGAGCGCCGTCCCCGAGGCCGAGCAGTGTGGCTGGTGCACCGACAAGTTCGGGCTCAGCTGGCAGCTCGTCCCCACCGACATGGCCGACCTGATGAGCACTCCCGGCGCCTACGAGAAGCTGATGGGCATGAAGAAGATCGAGATCTCCGACTTCGGGTGAGCCGGCGGTGTCCCGGCCGGCGGGAATCCTGAGGACGGCCCTGCCGCGGCCCGACGCCGGCCGGTAGGATCCTGCCGTCCCGGGTTCTGGATCGGCCAGCGGGCACCACCCCCCGGGAGAGTTCGATGAGGCGCCGGATCCGCCGTTTCCTCCGCACCCTGGCGCTCGTGCTCGCCGTGGCGCTGCCGCTGACGAGCGTCACGGCCGGTGCGTCGACCACGGCCGTCGCGGCCTCCGGTGCGCCACCGAAGGTCACCAGGGTCTCCCCGGCCACCGGACCGCTCGTCGGAGGCACGACCGTGACCCTCACCGGCTCGGGCTTCACCACGCTGACCGCCGTCACCTTCGGCGGTGTGGCCGGTACGCGGCTGAAGGTGCTGTCGTCCAGGCGGCTGACCGTTCGGGTTCCTGCCGCTGCGGCAGGCAGCGTCCCGGTCGTGGTCGTCGGAGCCAACGGTCAGAGCCCGACCACGGCCAGGACGACGTTCCGCCACGTCGCACCGCCGACTGTCACCGCCCTCTCGCAGGTCCAGGGGACCACGAAGGGCGGCACCAAGGTGACGGTGACCGGGACGGACTTCTCTGCCGTGTCGAAGGTGCTCTTCGGCACGAAGAAGGGCACGAAGGTCTCGGTGAAGAGCGCCACCACACTCACCGTCGTCACTCCCGCCCAGTCCTCACGGGCCGTGGACGTCACCGTCGTGACCCGCTACGGACGCAGCGTCCCCAGCGACGCCACCGCGTTCACCTACGGGGCGGTCGTCGACTCCCTGTCGGTGGCCGGCGGCGACCTGGCCGGGAACGACGAGGTGACGATCGGGGGCAGTGGCTTCACCGGCGTCAAGAAGGTCACATTCGGTGGCGTCCCCGCCACCGTCCTGGCCATCACGGCCACGAGCCTTCTGGTGCGCACGCCCGTCCACGTCGCCGGTGCGGTCGCGGTGCGGGTGACCACCGCGAACGGGACCAGCGCGACCACCGGCTCCCCGCGGTTCACCTTCGCCGTCGTCGCCCATCAGCCCGGCGCGGAGGAGGCGGAGGTGCTCCGGCTCACCAACGAGGCCAGGGCCATCGCCCGCCAGTGCGGGGGCGCCAAGGTCTACCCGGCCGTGTCGCCCCTGGTCTGGGACGCCACCCTGGGCGACCTCGCCCTCGCGCAGAGTCGGGACATGGCCGCAAGGAACTACGTCAGCCACAGCACGCCCGAGGGCCAGGACCCGTTCGAGCGGATGGCCCTGGCGGGCTACACCTTCGGCTCCGCAGGGGAGAACATCGCGGCGGGCTACCAGACCGCGGCGAAGGTGGTGCAGGGGTGGCTGGGCAGCCCCGGCCACTGCGCGAACCTCATGTCCTCCTCCTACACCTCGATCGGCGTCGGCTACGCCGCCGGGGGTTCCTACGGAAGCTACTGGACGCAGGACTTCGCGACCCCGCGGTAGCCCCACCCGGCGCAGGCGGGAGCGTCGGTCCCGTGACCTAGCATGACCACCGTGCTGTCTCCCGCCCTCGACCTGCTCCGGACCACGTTCGGCTACGACAGCTTCCGCGGGCAGCAGGAGCGGATCATCAGCCATGTCACCGGTGGCGGCGACGCGCTCGTGCTGATGCCGACCGGAGGTGGCAAGTCGCTGTGCTACCAGCTACCGGCGATGCTGCGGCCCGGCCTCGGCATCGTGATCTCGCCCCTGATCGCACTGATGCACGACCAGGTCACCGCGCTGGAGGCCCTCGGCGTCCGGGCGGGGTTCGTGAACTCCAGCATCTCCGCCGCCGAGCGGGCGGCCACCGAGCGGGCGGCGCTGGCCGGCGAGCTCGACCTGCTCTACCTCGCTCCCGAGCGGCTCGGCATGGAGTGGACGCAGGCGTTCATCGACCGGCTGCAGGTCTCGGTGTTCGCCATCGACGAGGCCCACTGCGTGTCCCAGTGGGGGCACGACTTCCGTCCCGACTACCTGCGGCTGTCGGTGCTGCACGACCGCTGGCCCGGCGTCCCCCGGATCGCGCTCACCGCCACCGCCACCCCCGCCACGCGCCGCGAGATCACCGAGCGGCTCGCCCTGCAGCAGGCGGAGGTGTTCGTCTCCAGCTTCGACCGACCGAACATCCGCTACCGGATCGAGGCCAAGCAACAGCCGATGAGGCAACTGCTGGACCTGATCCGCGACGAGCACCCTGGCGACGCCGGCATCGTCTACTGCCTGTCCCGCAACTCCGTGGAGAAGACCGCGGACGCCCTCGCCCGCGAGGGTATCCCCGCGCTGCCGTACCACGCCGGGCTGCCCGGCGCCGTCCGCGCGGCCAACCAGAACCGGTTCCTGCGCGAGGACGGTGTCGTGATGGTCGCCACGATCGCCTTCGGCATGGGCATCGACAAACCCGACGTCCGATTCGTCGCCCACCTCGACCTGCCCCGGAGCATCGAGGGGTACTACCAGGAGACCGGGCGGGCCGGACGCGACGGGCTGCCGGCGACCGCCTGGATGGCCTACGGGCTGGCCGACGTCGTCCAGCAGCGCCAGTTGATCGACTCCTCCGACGGCGACGACGCCCACAAACGCCTGCTGGGCAGGCACCTGGACTCGATGCTCGCCCTGTGCGAGACGCTGCGTTGCCGCCGTCAGGTGATCCTCGACCACTTCGGCGAGGCGAGCCAGCCGTGCGGCAACTGCGACACCTGCCTGGCGCCGCCGGAGTCGTGGGACGGGACCGTCGCCGCGCAGAAGCTGCTCTCGACCATCGTCCGGCTCAAACGGGAACGCAACCAGCAGTTCGGTGCCGGGCAGCTGATCGACATCCTGCACGGACGCCGCACGGACCGGGTCGCACAGTGGCGTCACGACGAGCTCAGCACGTTCGGGATCGGCGCCGACCTCACCGACGTGCAGTGGCGCGGGGTGGTGCGCCAACTGCTCGCCAGCGGGCTGCTGGCGGTCTCCGACCGGTTCGGGACGCTCGGCCCGACCGAGTCCTCGTGGACCGTGCTGCGCGGCGAGCACGAGGTATGGCTGCGCCGGCAGGTGGCGGTGGCGGGTTCGCGTCGGCGCCGCTCCGCGTCCGGGGAGGCGGCGCGCTCCCGGTCCGCCGCTGCGGCGACGCTGGCCGACGACGACCGGACGCTGTTCGAGGCCCTTCGGGCCTGGCGCGCGGAGGTCGCCAGGGCAGCGGGCCTGCCCGCCTACGTGGTCTTTCCCGACGCGACGCTGGTGGGCATCGCCCAGACGCGGCCGGGTTCGCTGGACGCGTTGTCGGAGATCAGCGGCGTCGGCGCCAAGAAGCTGGAGCAGTACGGCGCGGACGTGCTGGACCTGGTCGCGTCCGCCCCGCGACGTGAGTAGTCCTGCCTACGTTCCGCGACTGCAAACTTGCATAGGTGCAAGGTTGCGCTACTGTACTTCTGCGCTGCCGCACACGGCAGCGTTTCGCATGTAGGAGGAGATGTGGCTTCCGCCACCATCGAGCGCACGGCTCCGATAGAGACCATCACTGACGCCAAGCCGGTCATGAGTCACCGGCAGATCATGTTCGTCATGTACGGCCTGATGGCCGGCATGTTCCTGAGCGCCCTGGACCAGACGATCGTCGGCACGGCGATCCGGACCATCGGCGACGATCTCCACGGCCTCGACCAGCAGGCCTGGGTGACCACGGGCTACCTGATCGCCGCGACGGTCACCACGCCCCTGTACGGCAAGCTGTCCGACCTGTTCGGCCGGCGGCCACTGTTCATCCTGAGCATCAGCCTGTTCATCGCGGGCTCGTTCCTGTCGAGCTTCTCCACGTCCATGCTGATGCTGGCCGCGTTCCGCGCCTTCCAGGGCCTGGGCGCCGGTGGTCTGATGTCGCTGCCGCTGGCGATCATGGGCGACATGCTCGCTCCGCGCGAGCGCGCCCGGTACCAGGGCTTCTTCCTCGCCACCTTCGGCATCGCCTCCGTGATCGGGCCGCTCGTCGGCGGGCTGTTCGCCGGCACCGACACCATCCTGTGGATCGCCGGCTGGCGCTGGGTGTTCCTGGTCAACGTTCCCGTCGGCGTCATCGCGCTGCTGATGGTGATCGCGTTCCTGCACCTCCCGCACACCCCGCACGCCAAGCCGCGGATCGACTGGTGGGGCGCCGGTCTCGTGGTGGCCACGCTCGCCCCGCTGCTGCTGGTGGCCGAGCAGGGCCGCGAATGGAGCTGGGGCTCGCCGGCGTCGATCGCCTGCTACGCGATCGGTGCGGCGGCGCTGGCGGGGTTCATCCTGGTCGAGCGGGCGATGGGCGCCAGCGCGATCATCCCGCTCAGCCTGTTCTCCAACACCCCCTTCTCGTTCGCGACCGTCCTGAGCATCCTGGTCGGCTTCGGCATGTTCGGCGCGATGCTGACCCTGCCGCTGTACCTGCAGATCGTGCTCGGCATGAGCCCGACCGCGTCCGGCTTCGCCACGCTTCCGATGATGGCCGGGATCATGCTGGCCTCGATCGGCACCGGTCAGATCGTCGCCCGCACCGGCAGGTACTCGATCTTCCCGAAGACCGGCACCGCCACCACCGCCGTCGGCTTCCTGATCCTCGCGTTCATGACCCTGGACAAGCCGTACTGGTACCTCGGCATCGCGATGTTCGTGATCGGCCTGGGCCTCGGCCAGCTGATGCAGACGCTGGTGATGGCGGTCCAGGCGTCCGTCGCCGCCCACGAGATCGGTGTGGCGACCAGCTCGGCCACGTTCTTCCGGCAGATCGGCGGCACGCTCGGCACCGCGATCATGCTGTCGCTGCTGTTCAGCATCCTGCCGACCAACATCACCAGCTCCCTGACCGACAAGAACACCACCTGGGACGCGCTCGACGCCGCCCTGAACCCCGCGGTCGCGAACGACCCGGCCAACGCGGCGATCATGGACAAGATGTGGACCCCGATCACCGACAAGATCAAGGACACGGTCGACGACAACCTCTCCGACGCCACCACCACGGCGAAGAAGGCGATCAAGTCGGCCGTCAAGGCCAAGGTGACTGCCGCCGTCGCCAAGAAGATGGGTGAGGCCAACGGCAAGCTCGGCGACGGCCTCGACAAGCTGGCGACCGGCACCGGCCAGTTCGTGGACGGCGTGGGGAAGATCGGTTCGGGCGCGCAGCAGCTGGCCAACGGGCTCAGCAAGCTGAGCTCGGCAGAGAAGGTCGCGGCGAAGAACGCGAAGAACGCCACGTCCGACTTCAACGCCCTCAGCGCGGCACTCGCGGCGATGGGGTCCGACCAGAAGGCGTGCGCCGACGACAGCACCAGCTCCGCCTGCAACCAGCTCGCCGACGACTCCTCCGCGGTGAGCGCGGCCATGAAGGACCTGGGCACCAGCGTCTACACCACCAGCGGCTATCTCAACGGCGCGCAGGGCCAGGCCGGCCTCGCGACCGGGCTGGCCCAGGTGGCCTCCGGTGCGCACCAGCTCGCCGACGGCGCCACCACCGCGGCGACCAAGGGCAGCGCGATCCCCGACGGCGCCGCCGCCGCTGCCGACGGTTCGAAGAAGCTGTCGAAGATCCAGACAATCATCGACAAGGCGGTGAAGAAGGCGCTGCCCAAGGCGTATAAGGAGGGCCTCCGGCAGGTCGCGTTCGAGCAGAACCTCAGCGTCAAGGACGGCAAGCTCGCCGTCGACTGGTCCGATCCGGTGCAGCGGTGGGCGATGGTCGACAAGCTCGTGCCGACCATGATCGACCAGATCAAGACCGGGGACACGGGTGACACCAACGTCCAGACCGATTCCAGCACGAGCGACACCTCGTTCCTGACCGGCGCGGATCCGCGGCTCACCAAGCCGTTCATGGTCGGCTTCAACGACTCGGTGGTCGCGATCTACTGGGTGGGGCTCGGCGTGATGACCCTCGCGTTCGTGATCACCCTCTTCTTCAAGGTGCCGCCGCTGCGCACGCGCTCCGCGCTCCAGGAGAAGTCCGAGATGGAGAGCGCAGCGCTGGAAGGCCTGGCGTGATGAGCGAGACGGTCGCCGAGCGTCCGTGCGGTCTGCGGGAGCGCAAGAAGTCGGCCACGCGGGCGGCGATCCACGAGACCGCCCTCCGCCTGGTCGGGGAGCGTGGCCAGCACGCGGTGACGGTGGAGGAGATCTGCGCGGAAGTCGGCGTGTCGCCGCGCACCTTCTTCAACTACTACCCGAGCAAGATCGCCGCGGCCTTCGACTTCGTCGTCACCGACATCGGCGAGGAGGAGCAGGCCCGCTTCCTGGCCGGGCAGGGGAGTCTGGTCGGCGACATGTGCGAGCTGGTCGCCAGGAACGTGACCCTGCCCACGGACTTCCCGCGGATCAAGGCGCTCTTTCACGACAACCCTGACCTCTCGATGGACTTCTGGACCCAGGCGATCGGACGGCTCAAGCCGCTGTTCGGGCTGATCCAGCAGCGTGCGGGCGACTCCCACGTCGCCCGGATCGCCTTCGGGATCATGATCTCGTCGGTCACGGCGTCGATGGGACGCCCCGACAGCGACCGCGACGAAGAGATCGTCGACCGGCTGAAGACGGAGCTGCGCACCATGCGGGTCCTCCTCGCCGAGGCCGAACCCGACCTCGACTGAAGCCAACCCGGGTCTCGGCTGGGGCCGACCCGGTCTCGGCCGAGGCCGGCGGGTGGGGTTCCCGCCCGGACGGCGGGCCGGGAGCCGCCCCGATTCGGTGGATCCGCAGCGGCATGAGAGAATGGCGGGGAGGGCGCGAGCGTCGCGTCCTGCATCGCACCACCTTCTGCACCGCGCCGACGGTCCACCGTCGAAGCCGCGAGCGGACTGGGACCGTGGTGACCATCTCCTGACGAAAGCAGTTCCTTGCCCTCTTCGAAGCCTGTCCCGACGTCCTTCGCGTCGCTGGGCGTCCCCACCGCGCTGATCGACCCGCTGTTCCAGCGGGGGATCAGTACTCCGTTCCCGATCCAGTCCGCGACCCTTCCGGACACGCTCGCCGGCCGTGACGTGCTCGGCCGCGGCCGCACCGGCTCCGGAAAGACGCTCGCCTTCTCGCTCCCGCTGGTCGCACGGCTGGCCGGACTCGCGCCGGCCGGCCCCCGGATCGCGCGGGCCAGCCGTCCCGGCGCGCCGCGCGGCCTCGTGCTCGCCCCGACCCGCGAGCTCGCCAA
>NZ_JASGES010000046.1:0-5752 GCF_047606205.1 Propionicimonas sp.
CAGTAGGGTGGCCCGCGTGACGAGCCCGGGACCCTGGCGCCGCACCGCACGGGCGGCGGGCCTGCTCGGTGCGGACGGCAGCATCGCGCCGACGATCTTCGCCACGATGTCGGCGCTCGCGGCGCGCAGCGGCGCGATCAACCTCGGGCAGGGGTTCCCGGACGAGGGCCCGCCCGGCCTGGTCGCCGACGCGGCCACGGCGGCGATCGCCCGTGGCGCCAACCAGTACCCGCCCGGCCGCGGCATCGCCGAGCTCCGGGCGGCCATCGCCGCCCACCAGGCGCACTGGTACGACCTGGCCTGGGACCCGGACACCGAGGTGCTGGTGACGGCCGGGGCGACGGAGGCGCTGGCCGCCATCCTGCTGGCCCTGGTCGACCGCGATGACGAGGTCGTGGTCGTGGAGCCCTACTACGACGCCTATGCCGCCGTGGTCGGCCTGGCCGGCGGACGCCTCGTTCCCGTCCCGGCGCGAGCACCGGACTTCCTGCCCGACCCCGAGCGACTGGCGGCGGCGATCACCGACCGTACGGCTGTCGTCCTGCTCAACTCCCCGCACAACCCCACCGGCGCGATGCTGCCCGACGTCACCGTCGAACTGGTTCTGGCGGCGGCCCAGCGCCACGACGCGATCGTGGTGGCCGACGAGGTGTACGAGCACCTCACCTTCGGCAGGCCGCACCGCAGCCTCGCCACCTTCCCGGGGGGACGCGAGCGCGGCATCACCGTCTCCTCGGCGGCGAAGTCGCTCAACGTGACCGGCTGGAAGATCGGGTGGGTCACCGCGCGGGCGGACCTGATCGATGCGGTGCTGGCCGTCAAGCAGTTCCTCACCTACGTGAACGGGGCGCCGTTCCAGCCCGCGGTCGCGGTCGGCCTCGCGCTGCCCGACGAGTGGTTCCACGCCGCCGCGCAGCGCCTCGACCGCCGCCGGAGCGTGATCACCGCCGCCCTGGAACGGGCCGGGTTCACGGTGAACCGCCCGGACGGGACCTACTTCCAGATCGCCGACGGCGCGTCGCTCGGACTCACCGACGCGGTCGCCACCTGCCACCGTCTCGTCGAGGAGGCCGGCGTCGTGGCGATTCCGGTGGGCGCGTTCCTCGCCGATCCGCGCGACCCGTCGGCCGCGTCCCTGCTCAGGTTCGCCGCCTGCAAGACCGACCCGGTGATCACCGAAGCGGCGGCCAGGCTGGCCGACTTCCGCGCCTGAGCGGGTGGGCGCGCGGGCGGCGTCAACTGATCCGGATGCCGTACAGCTTCTCGGCGTAGGTCCCGACGACCAGCATGTTGCCGTAGACGGCGGGGGACGCCTCGATGTTCTGGGACAGCTGGAGGGTCGAGTAGTCCTCGCCCGTGTTCGGGTTGAACAGGTGCAGAAGGCCGCTGGAGTCACCGACGACGCCGTAGGAGTGGCCGTCGGTGCCGGTCAGCAACAGGGGAGAACTCCACCCGAAATGGGCCAGGGTCCGCTTCCAGACCACCGTGCCGGTCTTCTTGTCCAGGGCCACCAGGGTGCCCTGCTTGTCCGAGCCGGTCTTGGCGATGTTGAAGATCGCCAGGTCCGACACCTCGCCGGTGCCGAGCACCGGGGTGGCCATCAGGCCGCCGTTGACGGCCTTGTTGTAGACCGCGTCGATGTCGTAGGTCCAGGCCACTGCCCCGGTCAGGGCGTTGAGCTTCTGGATCGTGACCGTGCCGTGGCTGGCACCGTTCTTACCCTCGCCGCGCTTGTCCATCTCGTTGCCCGTGTAGATGAACGGCCCGTCGGCGGTGTCCTCGAGCACGATGGAGGCGTCCGTGTCGTCACCGGTCGGACGCACCCAGACCACCTGGAGCGTCGTCGCGTCCCAGCAGACGATGTTGCCGTCGTTGTCGCCAGCGTACATGAGGTTGCGGTAGGCGGCGGCCGAACCCTCGATGCCGTGCCGGGAGGAGTCGGGGGTGTCGTAGTCCAGCTTGGTGAACTCCGGGTCGACGCTGACGGTCCTGGCTGCGGCGTCGAAGGTGGCGTTGAGCTTCACCTTGTAGATCAGCCCGTTCTCGGCCGGCTCGATCAGGGTGTCGGTGGCGGCGTTCACCAGCGAGGAGGAGTCGAAGGCGCCCCAGTCGCGCGGCGCGCCCGCGTCCGAGCCGTCCCAGCCGGACACCTCCTTGTTCTGGATCAGGTCGAAGATCCGGTAGCGCCAGGTGCCGGTGGCGTCGCCGTTCTGGTTCAGGCCCATCCCGGAGTAGAGCAGCGGATAGCCGCGCGGGTCGATCGACCCGGTGCCCTTGAATGCCCAGCCGACCTCGATCGGCGGCTTGGTCTGCTGGCCCGTTGCGAGGTCGAGCCGGTAGACGTTGCCGTCCACCACCGGGTAGATCACCTCGACGAAGTCCGGGTCGTCGATCTGGGCCTGGGACAGCCCCATCGCCTGCTTGGTGGCCTTCGGCCAGTTCACCAGCAGCGGCTGGCCGGTCCAGCCGGCGCCCGCCCAGTGCGACCCCTCGGCGTACACGTCGCCGGTGTCCTGCGTCCACGCGACTTGGAGCCGCTTCTGGGTCACGTCGGTCGTGCCGTAGACGGGGGCGTCGCGGTAGTTGTTGCCCCGGAAGGTGAGGACGCCGGGGATCGTGGTGTAGGTGGAGGAGTCGCCGAACGCGACCTGCTGGTCGGGGTCGTAGTTCTCGATCACCTGGTTGGAACCGTCCAGCACCTTCCAGGTGACCTTCCCGCTCGAGTCGAGGATCGAGCGGGAGAACAGGCCGCCACCCTCCGAGGTCGGCGGGGTGAAGCCCGGCAGGCTGGACAGGTCGAGGGCGAGCTTGGCGGGATCGGTCTCAGAACTCGGCGTGGGCCCGGTGACCGCCGTCGGCGAGTGGGGACGCTCTCCCACCACGATCGGGTCGGACGCGGCGCACGCGGCCAGGGAGGCGAGCATCGCGGCTCCGAGCACGGCGGCCGCCGCCTGTGACCGACGCAACCTGCGCATAGGTGACCTTTCGAGAACGGAATCCAGCCCTCCGGAGTCTACGTGCGCCGCCGAGAGCGCGGCCGGCCGGACACGGGTGCGGGGTCGCGGGGAAAGAGAATGCTGAGAATGTGACGGGTCCGCTGGACGGTCCGCGGACGCGACCCCTACGATCTGCCCATCTAGCTCATTCGGGGGGAGGAGCGAGATGCGCTACATCGTGCGTATCAGCGGAATGATCATCGGGGTTCTTCTGGGCAGTGCCGTTCTGGCCGCAGCCCTCAGCCAGTTGACGACGAGACTCGTGGCCGTGGCCGGCCTCGACGGGGGTGGGCTGTTCGTCGGCCTGGCCACGATGGGCTTCATGGTCGCCATCCTGACCAGGGAGTCGTGGCTCGCCGCCTGAGCGTGCTCGGCGGCCGGCGTCCGCGCGCCGACTAGCCGATCAACCGGTCGAGCAGGTCGAAGGTGGGGTACGGCTGGTCGTGGTCGCCGAAGTGCCCGTCGTCGCGGATGACGAGCGTGCCGCCGAGCCGGTCGAACATCGCCCGGCCCTGCGTGGCATCACAGCCGTACGGGTCGACGACGGAGTTCACGAAACAGAAGTCGCGCGCATGGCTGCGGATGGCGTCCCAGTCGTACTCGTCCTGCAGGACCGGTTCTTCACAGGCGTGGGGACGCGTGCAGTACCCGGCCACCAGGACGGCCCTGGCCACGGTCGTGTCGATGTGCTCCAGCAGCGCGAGCAGGAACGCTGCACCGCCGGAGTGCCCGACCAGCACCGTCTCCTCGTCGAGGTGAACCTCGGCCAGCGCCGACGGCAGGAAAGTCGCGATCGGCTCGGTGTTCAGGCCGGGGTAGTGCGGGACCTGCACCGCGTAGCCGCGCGCAGCGAGGCGATCGGCGAGCCACGGATACCAGGCCACGCCAGGATTTCCCCCGGTGCCGTGGACGATGACGGCTGACTTCTGCATGGTGCCACGCTAACCGGGCGGACGCCTCGCGCCCAGACCGCTCAGCCGGCGCGGGTGATCCGCAGCCGCCACTCCTGCGGATCCTCGAGCAGGTACTCGACCTCGATCGGCGCGAGCGCGGCGAGCTGGCCGAGCAGCGGCAACGGGTTGTGCGGTGCGACCAGCACCAGCGCGCCGCCGGCAGGGATCGCTCCGAAGGCGCCGATCACGGTGGCGTGGCGGATGGCGTGCGGGATCGCCCGGACGTCGAGGACCGGATCGCCTTCGTCGTGGTGACCGCACGCGCATCCGCCGACGCCGGCGTTCTCGAGGTGGACCGTCTTCTGCATCCTGATCCTGTCTCCTTCGTTGGTGCTCCTGCGGAGCGGTGGGTGCGGACGGCGTCGCCGCCGCGGTGGTCGGTCAGTCGCCGACCTGCACGTAGCCGTGCGCGCCGCGTTCGGCGTCCGCCATCACATGGCTGACCAGCGGGTAGCGGCCCGCCTCGGTGAAGACCGTCTCGACGAAGCCGCCCTCGGCCGGCTCGAGCCCGAGCGCCTGCGAGCCGCCGCCGCCGGTCCCGAACGCGTCCCTGCCCCGGCGCAGCTGGTAGGCGCCCTCGCGGTAGACGGTGTCGAACTGGGCGCCGACCACGTGGAAGCTGCTCGCCCGGTTCGGGCCGACGTCCAGCACCCAGAAGCGGACGCGTTGGCCGACCCTGGCGGTGAGTTCGGCGGTGTCGTAGCCGTTCGCCACTCCGTTGAACACCACGTAGTCGGGCACACCGGCAGCGTGCGCACGGTCGGCGTCCACCTCGGTGGCGGACGCGGCGTCGGTCGCCGTCGTCTGCAGGTAGACCTCCGACTGCACGAGGACGTAGGAGCGGTCGACCTTCGGCAGGCCGTCCGGCTCGATCACCACCGCACCGGCCATGCCGGCCGCGATGTGGGCGCTCATCGGCATCGTCGAGCAGTGGTACATCCACATGCCCGCGCGGCCCGCGGTGAAGCGGTAGGTCAGGCTCTGGCCGGGCTCGATCGTCCGCATCGGACGGTCGGGTGCCAGCGCTCCGGCGTGGAAGTCGATCGAGTGACCCAAGGTGCCGTCGTTGACCAGCGTGATCACGAAGACGTCCCCCACCCGGCCGTGCAGGGTCGGCCCGACGGGGGATCCGTTGTAGGTCCAGCGGCGCTGCCACACTCCCGGGGCGACCTCCAGGGGCACCTCGGTGACTCTCAGGGTCAGGTGGTGCTCCCGCTCGTCGGTCAACGGCGCCAGGACCGGGTCGACCACATCGGACGCCTCGGCGGGTTGCGTGGTCATGCCGCCCATGTCGTGGTCGGCGGTGCTCGTGGCCGCCGCGGCCGTGGGGGTCGTGCCGGGGGCGTCGTCGACCACGACCTCGAAGACCATGCCCAGCTGGCGGTGCCCGACGATCGAGCAGTAGCCCTGCACGGACGCGCCGAACACCCCGGCGTCCAGATCGGCGCGGGCGCCCGGTGCGATCCGTCCGCTGCTGGCCGAGCCGATCACCAGATCATGGGTGGTGGTGTCGGCATTGACCAGCTCGACGACCAGCCGGTCGCCGCTGTTGAGGTGGACCTCGGCAGGGCTGAACCGCATCTGGGTGGCGGTCACCTTGACGGTGACCACGCGTCCGGTCGGCACGACGGCCGCGGCCACCGGGGTCCCGGCCGCGCCGGCGACAGACGGGTCGACGCCCACCCCCACCACCACCGCGGTGGCGAGTGCGGTGAGGCCGGCGATCAGCTGGCCGGCGGTGAAGATGCTGGGAGCGGCCCGGTGCGTGCGCTCGCCCCCGGTCGCCGCGGCCGCCGGGTCGGG
>NZ_JASGES010000047.1:0-2684 GCF_047606205.1 Propionicimonas sp.
ATCGCCGAGGCCCACGGCGGGATGCTGGCCGCGGCGAGCCCCGGCCCCGGCCGCGGCGCCACCCTCACCCTCACGCTCCCGGCCCGGCCACGTTCGCGCTGACGGCGTGGCGGTCCCGGCCTGGACCGCGCCCGCCATCCCGGCCCCTCGGCCCGGGTTCGGCGGGGCGATGCGATGCGGATCCGGGGGTTTGAGCGGATCTTGAGGATTGCTGGAGGGGACCTGAAGGCGGGGCAGGTGGAGTAGGGGCATGGCCGGTCTCGACCGGCCATGGCCGGTCCGGCTCCGCCGGGCGTCCGGGATGGGTGGCTCGCCTGCAGCCACCGGGCGCCCTTGTGTTCGAGCGGACCGCCAGTGAAGGCCGTCGGCCCGGACCGCCATCCTCCGGCGACACCTCCTGGCGCCTCCGGCCCGAGCCTGGCGGGCGCGGGCCGGAGGTGGCACCTCCGCGCGTCCGGGCACCGGCGGGCGACGCCACCACGGCCACCCGTCGCAGCGGCGGTCGCTCGGGGTGCGCCGCGGGGGAATTCCGCGGCGATTGTTTGCACTCGGGGTAGGTGAGTGCTAAACATGGGGTTAGCACTCTCAGGTTGAGAGTGCCACCAGTCTGACTCGATGAGATCCCTCTGGATCGTCCGTCGCGGGCATCGAGGCGAAGACCCTGACAAGTCCATCCGTGGGGCGCAGGCCCCCCGAGACGCCAAAGGATTGCCAACACAACATGGCGAAGCTGATTGAGTTCAATGTCGAGGCACGCCGCGGCCTGGAGCGGGGAATGAACACCCTTGCCGACGCCGTGCGGGTCACCCTCGGCCCGAAGGGCCGCAACGTGGTCCTGGAGAAGAAGTGGGGCGCGCCGACGATCACCAACGATGGCGTGTCCATCGCCAAGGAGATCGAGCTGGAGGACCCCTACGAGAAGATCGGCGCAGAGCTGGTCAAGGAGGTCGCCAAGAAGACCGACGACGTCGCAGGCGACGGCACCACCACGGCGACCGTGATCGCCCAGGCGATGGTCCGTGAGGGCCTGCGCAATGTCACCGCCGGCGCCAACCCGATGAGCCTGAAGAAGGGCATCGAGAAGGCCGTGGCCTCGATCGTCGACGAGCTGGGCAACCAGGCCGTCGACATCGAGACCAGGGAGCAGATCGCGGCGACCGCGTCCATCTCGGCTGCCGACACCACGGTCGGCGAGATCATCGCCGAGGCCATGGACAAGGTCGGCAAGGAGGGCGTGATCACGGTCGAGGAGAGCAACACCTTCGGGCTCGACCTCGAGCTCACCGAGGGCATGCGCTTCGACAAGGGTTTCATCTCCGGCTACTTCGTGACCGACCCGGAGCGCATGGAGGCCGTCCTCGACGACCCGTACATCCTGATCGTCAACTCCAAGGTCTCCAGCCTCCGCGACCTGCTGCCGCTGCTGGAGAAGGTCGTCCAGTCGGGCAAGCCGCTGCTGGTGATCGCCGAGGACGTGGACGGCGAGGCGCTCGCCGGCCTGATCGTCAACAAGATCAAGGGCACCTTCAAGTCCGTCGCCGTCAAGGCCCCGGGCTTCGGTGACCGCCGCAAGGCCATGCTCGGCGACATCGCCATCCTCACCGGCGGCCAGGTCGTCTCCGAGGAGGTCGGCCTGAAGCTGGACGCGGTCACCCTCGACCTGCTGGGCCGCGCGCGTTCGGTGCTCGTGACCAAGGACGAGACCACCATCGTCGACGGGGCGGGCGAGCCCGACCAGATCGCCGGCCGGGTGGCGCAGATCCGTCGCGAGATCGAGAACTCCGACTCCGACTACGACCGCGAGAAGCTGCAGGAGCGCCTGGCCAAGCTGGCCGGCGGTGTCGCGGTGATCAAGGTCGGTGCGGCCACCGAGGTCGAGCTGAAGGAGCGCAAGCACCGTATCGAGGACGCCGTCCGCAACGCGAAGGCTGCCGTCGAGGAGGGCATCGTCCCCGGTGGTGGCGTGGCGCTGCTGCAGGCCGCGGCCAAGGCGGACGTCACGGGTCTGGTCGGTGACGAGGCGACCGGTGCGCAGATCGTGTTCACCGCGTGCTCGGCGCCGCTGAAGCAGATCGCCGTGAACGCCGGCCTCGAGGGCGGCGTCGTGGCGGAGAAGGTCTCGAACCTTCCTGCGGGCCAGGGCCTGAACGCGGCCACGGGCGAGTACGTCGACATGGTGGCCTCCGGGATCATCGACCCGGCCAAGGTCACCCGGTCGGCGCTGCAGAACGCCGCGTCCATCGCCGCGCTGTTCCTCACCACCGAGGCCGTGATCGCGGACAAGCCGGAGAAGACTCCGCCGATGCCCGCCGGTGACGGTGGCATGGGCGGCATGGACTTCTGACCGAACGGGGTTCGGCTGCGGGGGTCAACGTCGCGCTCGCGAGCAGGCTCGCGGACGCGGTTCCCCCGGCAGCGGCCCAACCCGGCTGACCCAGGAGGGCCGGTCGCTCCAGAAGGGGCGGCCGGCCCTCTGGCGTCCCCGGCTCACCGCGAACAGAAGGGTGGCGAGTCGGCCCCGATCGAGCGGCAGGGTGGCACTCGGGCGGCGTCGGCGGGACACGACCGGTCGTGGGGGAGACCGGGGACGGTTCCTCACTCGGTCCACCGGACTGCCAAACCGAGTCGTGGGGAGACCGGGGACGGTTCCTCACTCGGTCCACCGGACTGCCGGACCGTGCGAG
>NZ_JASGES010000048.1:0-6154 GCF_047606205.1 Propionicimonas sp.
CGGCGAAGTTCCACATCACGATGTGCTTGATCACGGCGCCAGCCTACGCAGCCACCTCGCCGACGGCACGCGGGGAGGGTCCCCCGTCACCGGCACGCCGGGAAGGTGCCCCCGACCGGCGCTCACGCGTCGTGGCGGACCAGGTCGAGCAGGTCGTGCCAGGCCTCGATCTTCGTGCGCTCGCGGCCGCGGATACCGCCGCGGCCGATCTCGGCGGCGTCGATCCGGCGCCAGTCCGCGAACGTGCTCGGCGTCACCCCGCGCGCGGCGAGGCGGGCGTCCAGGTCGGTGAGCCGGCGCCGCGGGAGGCTCGCCAGGTCCTCGAGGACGTGGGCGGCGGTCTCGGCGGCGTCCTTCTTGTTGCTGCCGATCAGCCCGACCGGGCCTCGCTTGATCCAGCCGACCGCGTACTCGCCGGGACGCGCGGAGCCGTCCAGCTCGAGCGCCCTGCCCTCCAGGTTCGGGATCCGGCCGTCGTCGAACGGCAACCCGGGGACCGGGACGCCGCGGTACCCGATCGAGCGCAGGACGAGGTCCGCCGGCACCTCCAGCCCGTCCGCCTCCGCCCCGGCACCGGTCGGCTCGAGCCGCACCGCGCGGACGCGGTCGTCGCCCCGCAGCACGGCCGGACGGTGCCAGAACGCGAGGTGCAGCCAGCGTGGCGCCACCTCGGGGGACATCGCCACAGCCGCCGCGATCGCCGCGACGTTCGCCCTGGCATGCCGCTCGAGCGTCTCCGGGTCGATCGCTGCCGGGTCGACCCCGGCCAGGGTCACACCGATCCCGGGGGTCTCCAGCAACTCCCGCAGTTCGGGGGTGGTGAAGCTCGCGTGCTCGGGACCACGGCGTCCGACCAGCCACACGTGCTCGATCTCCGCCCGCTGCAGCTCGGCCAGCACGGCGTCGGGCATGTCGGTCGCGCTGAGCGCGGCAGCGTCCTTCAGCAGGATCCGCGCCACGTCCACGGCCACGTTGCCCACGCCGATGACGACCGCGTCCCGCACCCCGGCCAGCGGCTGCGGTTCCGCGTCCGGGTGGCCGGAGTACCACGCGACGAACTGGCGGGCCGACCGACTCCCGGGCAGGTCCTCGCCGGGGATGCCGAGGTGCCGGTCGTCCGCGGCGCCCACGGCGTAGACAACCGCGTCGTAGGCCCGGTGCAGCTCGTCCGGAGTGACGTCGCGGCCCACGTCGACCAGGCCGAGGAAGTGGACGCCGGGTGCGTCGAACACCCGCGCGAGCGTCGTCGCGACCGCCTTGATGCTGGCGTGGTCGGGCGCGACGCCGTAGCGGAGCAGCCCGAACGGCGTCGGCAGCCGGTCGAAGATGTCGATCGAGAGGTCCGGCGCCTGGGCCAGCAGCGCGGCGGCGGTGAACAGCCCCGCCGGCCCGGCCCCGACGATCGCGACCCTGCCTGCCTCGTCCACGTGACCTCCGCCGACTCGTCCGAACCACCGTGGGGCGCACCGCCCCGTGGCCCTGATTCTCGCGGTCGCCTCGCTCCGCTCGTCAAGACCCTCGCCGACGCCGGCTACGGCTGTGGGCGGAGGAGGTGGACGGTCGTGACGATCGGCTGCCGCTGGCCGCCGACGTGGACGACCTGTGCGCCGTCGACGGTCAGCTGGCTGACGTGGTGCGCCAGCGCCCTCCGGACGGGCTCCAGATACCGTGGGAGCGCGAGCTCGACGGCGCCCTCGACGGGGAGCAGCGGCTCGGAGACGACGTACGCCAGCGGCACCCCGGCGAGGTCGGAGGCGGCCCGCGCGATGTGATGACAGGCCACGTGGTCGGGATGCCCGTAGCCGCCGTAGACGTCGTAGGCGACCAGCAGGTCCGCTTCCCAGGCTGTGAGGAAGGCGGCCAGGTCGGCCGCGGCCTCGGCCACGGGGGCCGCGGTGAGGCTGTCCGGGCCGGCCGACTCCCCGGGACCGGCGAGGGTCTCCGCCGCGTCCAGCCAGCGCATCCCCGAATCGGCGTAGCGCCGCGGGGGCAGCCCCGGGACGCGCGCGGGCGGCGTCCCCAGGAACACGTGGTCGCGCACGCCGAGCTCGGCCAGCGCGCCGGCGAGCTCACCCTCCCGGTGGGCGACCAGTTCAGGCGTCCCGGCCAGCGCCGACAGGCGGCCGGGCACCACCTCGCCCTGCTCGCCGCGCGTCGCCGTGACCACCGCCACCTGGTCGCCGCGCGCGCCGAGGTGTGCGAGCAGGACGCCGGTGGCGAGGGTCTCGTCGTCGGGATGCGCGTGCAGGAAGGCGATCCGGGCGCCGGCGTCCGGCAGCGGGTCAGCCATCGAGCTGCTGCCGGTAGACCGCGACGAGGCGCTGCGCCGCCCATCCCCAGTCGAACCGGCGGGCGTGGACGCGGGACACCGCGCCCATCCGAGCCAGCAGCCCGGGCACCATCAGCAGACGAGTGAGGGCGAGCGACCAGTCCTCCGGGCGCCGCGAATCCATCAACTGGCCGGTCACGCCGTGGGCGACGGCCTCCCGCAGGCCACCGGCGGACGCGGCGATCACCGGCGTCCCGCTCGCCGCCGCCTCCAGCGCCACCAGCCCGAACGTCTCCGAGTGCGAGGGGACGAGCAGCACCCTGGCCCCGCGCAGCAACCGGGCGAGCTCCGGACGCGGCTGGGCGCCGAGGAAGGTGACCCCGCCGGAGAGCCCGGCCTCGGCCACCATCGCGTGCAGTTCGCGCTCGTAGGACGCGAACGCCGACGACGCGTCCCCTGCGACGACCAGGTGCGGGCGGACCTCGGCGTCCAGCCCCGCGACCGCCTGGATGGCCAGGTCCGGGCCCTTCAACGGCTCGAGCCGGGCGGCGATCAGGACGTAGCCGCGCGGCCACGCGTCGCCGGCGGGCGCGGGGCTCCAGCGGTCCTCCGCCGCGGCCAACGGACGGAACAGCGCGTGGTCGACGCCGGGCGAGACGATCGATACCCGATCCGGGTCGGCACCGCAACGGTCGATCACGGTCTGCGCCTCCGCCGCGGAGATCGCCACGACAGCCTGGGACTCCCTCGCCACTGCAGCCTCGCCGGGCACTCGCCGGGGGGACTCCGGCGGTTCGCCGGCCGAGAGCGGTGAGCCGGGCGGGGCGGCGACGGAGTGGAAGCTCTGCACGTGCGGGACGCCCCAGGCCTGCGCGACCGGCAGTGCGGCGACGCCCGACATCCAGTGGTGGGAGTGGACGACATCAGGGGCGGGGAGCCGGGCCAGGCCGGCCGAGAACTCCTCGATGTGGGCGTCGATCGCGCTCTTGGCCAGCGGGGTCCGCGGGCCCGCGTCCACGTGGTGCAGGGTGACGCCGGGCTGAAGTTCGACGGTGTCCGCGTCCTCGGGATGCGTGCGCCGCGTGACCAGGTCCACCCGGTGGCCGAGCGCGGCCAGCGCGTCCGCCTGCGCGAGCTCGACGACGTTCATCCCGCCCGCGTCGCCGGTACCCGGCACCGCGGCCGGGGACGTGTGCATGGACACGAAGCAGATGCGGAGGGCGGCAGGCACGGACGGAGCATAGTCCGGGGGCCCGGGCGGGATCCCGCAGGTCGCCGGGCTCTCCCCCGACCGGGCCGGGGCCTGGGCGGAATCGCACACTCTGTGATGCGATCAGGGCCTCAGGGGCGCCCGGAAGCGATCCACGGGGCGATTCCGTTCACTCGGCCCCGGTCGGGATACCGGGGGACGCCGTGCCAAGATGCTCCGGTGACCGACGCACCCTCCTCCCGTTCGGGCACCATCGACGTCGGGCCGCACTGGCTGTTCCTCGTGATCCTGGCCGGCCTCGGCATGGTCGGCCCGTTCTCGATCGACACGATGTTCCCCGCCTTCGCCCGGATGGGGGCCGAGTGGGGCGTCTCTGAGCTCGCCCTGCAGCAGGTTGTCAGCACCTACCTGCTGGCCTTCGCCGTGATGAGCCTCGTCCACGGGCCCCTGTCGGACGGGCTGGGCCGCAAGCCGGTGATCCTGGCCGGCACCGTGCTGTACATCGGCGCGTCCATCGGCTGCGCACTCGCGACGAGCCTGCCGATGCTGCTGGTCTTCCGGGCGCTGCAGGGCCTGAGCGCGGGGGCGGGCGCGATCATCAGCCGGGCGATGGTGCGCGACGTGTTCGCCGACGAGCAGGCGCAACGGACGATGAGCCACGTCGCGATGATCTTCGGTCTCGCGCCCGCCATCGCCCCGGTCGCCGGTGGCCTGATGCTGGGCTGGGGCGGGTGGCGCGGCATCTTCTGGGCGCTGGCCGTGATCGGTGCGGCACTGCTGGTCCTGGTGCTGTTCTTCATGCCGGAGACCCACCCCGCCGACCGGCGCAGCCCGCTCGACCTGCGCAGGCTGCTGGGCGACCTGGGCGGGGTGTGGCGCAACCCGCACGGGCGGCGGCTGGCGTTCACCGCGATGTTCAACAACGGCGCGATGTTCCTCTACATCTCTTCGGCACAGCTCCTGGTCGTGAACCTGCTGGGGCTGGGCGAGACGGACTTCTGGGTTCTCTTCGTTCCCCTGATCTCGGGCATGGTGATCGGATCGTGGGCGAGCGGACGGATGGCCGGACGCCTCAGCGGCAGCCGGCTGGCCACCCTCGGCTACCGGATCAGCCTCTTCGCGGCGGCCGTCAACCTCGTCCTGAACCTCGTACCGGCCACCCGTGGACTGCCCTGGACGATCCTCCCGCTGCCGCTGCTCACCTTCGGGGTGGCGCTCGCCTTCCCGGTCCTCACCCTCGCCATGCTGGACCTGTTCCCGCACTCCCGCGGGTCGGCGTCCTCGGTGCAGAACTTCGTCGCGCTGCTGGGCAACACGGTGATCTCCGCTGCGGTCGCACCGGCGCTGGGATTCTCGCTGATCGCCCTGGCCACCGGGTCGCTGCTCCTGCTCACCGCCGGCTGGCTGCTCTGGCGCCACCACCGCACGGTGGCCCCGCCCGTCCCGAAGCCCCCGCAGGACTCCGCGGCCTACGAGCCGCTCGACGACCTCTGACGCGCGCCGGCCTTACCCGCGGAAGAGCGGACTGATAGCGTTATCACCGTGATCAGCGAGGATTCACTCATCCGGCTCGACGGCGACACAGTTCGCCTGGAACTCCTGCCCCTCGGCGCCACGCTGCGGCGCTTCGACGTCCGGCTCTCCGACGGCAGCTGGCGCAACATCGTCCTCGGCGCGGCCGACCTCGACGAGTACCTGGGGGCCAGCATCTACCTCGGTATGACGGTGGGCCGGTTCGCGAACCGGATCGCCGACGCCCGGTTCACCCTGGACGGGGTCGAGTACCCGCTGGTGCCGAACGAGGGGCCCAACCAGCTGCACGGTGGCCCGGACGGCTTCCACGCCCGCGAGTGGGCCGTGGCCGGGCGGGGGGACGGCTGGGTGGAGTTCGCGCTGAGCAGTCCCGATGGCGACCAGGGCTATCCGGGGACGCTGGCGGTGAGGGCACGCTACGAGCTGGTGCCGGGTGGAGCGAAGGTCACCTATCGGGCCACGACGGACGCGCCGACGGTCGTGAACCTGACCACGCATCCCTACTTCAACATGTCGGGCGAGGGGGCCGGCAGCACCGACGACCACCTGCTCACCGTGCACGCCTCCCGGTACACCCCCAATCGCGCGGACGGGATCCCGACCGGCGAGATCAGGGACGTGACCGGCACCGCCGCGGACTTCCGTGGCGGGCGCGCCTTCGGAGCGGCCCGCGTGCAGGGCGACGCCGAGGGCATCACCCGCAACGGCGGGTTCGATCACAACTTCGTGGTGGACGGGTACGGCCTTCGCGAGCACTGCCGGCTGACCGGGCCCGACGGGCTCACCCTCGTCATCGAGAGCGACCAGCCGGCCATCCAGGTGTACGGCGGCGAGCACTTCGACGGCACCCAGGTCGGCACGTCCGGACGGCCCTACGCCCGCCGCCCTGGTGTCGCGCTGGAGACCCAGCACTACCCCGACTCCCCGAACCAGCCGTCCTTCCCGAGCACGACGCTGCGCCCCGGCGAGGAGTACGTGGCCACCACCCGCTGGCTGATCGTCGGCGCCTGACCAACCCACCTGACGCCTTCGGGCGGGGGACGGTTCTGTTCTCGTTCGCGGGTGTGTCCCGGTTGTGGTTCGGGGGACGGTTGTGTTGGTCGTTCGCGGGGTGGTGGGGACGGGGTGGTGTCCGTCTGGTC
>NZ_JASGES010000049.1:0-4757 GCF_047606205.1 Propionicimonas sp.
CGACGGCGGAGTCGGCGCGCGCAGACGTCCCGCCGGCGCCCAGCCCGAGCAGCACGGCGGCAGCGGTCACCGTGGCGGCGGCGGGCGCGAATGTTCCTGGCTCGGCGCGGGAGAACATCGGGGGGTCCCTTCGATCGTCGTAGCGAACCTCATCGTCACCCGACGGGCGGCGCCCCGGCCAGAGGAAACCTGAGAACTCCTTGGAATTGGGCCCAAGTCGAAGGGTGGGGTTGAGCCTTGCGTGCCCGTCACGGCCGGACGCTCCGCTGCCGCGGCCGGGTGCGGCCGCGGCCGCGGCGATCAGAATGTGAAACGTACCGTCCACATCTTTGACACCGACGTTCCGCTGCGCCACCCTTGACCCGTGCGGAAGTTCCTTCTCGTAGTTTGTCAGCGTGTCGGCTGAGCCCTTCGCTCATCACCCGGCACGCTCCCTCGCCTGCAGCTCGCAGCGGGGGTTTTTTTCTGCGTCCGTACCACCAACCGTCAACGAAGAGAGGTAGAGATGCCCGACGATTCACCGACAGTCCTGACCGGGGCCCAGGCCCTGGTGGAGTCACTGGAGCGGGTCGGCGTCGAGGTCGTCTTCGGCATCCCCGGCGGCGCCATCCTCCCCGCCTACGACCCGCTGTACGACTCGAAGGTGCGGCACATCCTCGTCCGCCACGAGCAGGGCGCGGGCCACGCCGCCCAGGGCTACGCGATGGTCACGGGCAAGGTGGGCGTGTGCATGGCGACGTCGGGTCCGGGTGCGACCAACCTGGTCACCGCGATCGCCGACGCCTACATGGACTCGGTGCCGATCGTGGCGATCACCGGCCAGGTCGCCAGCAAGTCGATCGGGACCGACGCCTTCCAGGAGGCAGACATCCGCGGCATCACCTTCCCGATCACCAAGCACAGTTTCCTGGTCACCGACGTCGCCGACATCCCGCACGCCGTCGCCGCGGCGTTCCACATCGCGGCGACCGGACGCCCGGGGCCGGTGCTGGTCGACATCGCCAAGGACGCGCTGTCGGCCTCGACCGAGTTCGTCTGGCCGGACGAACTCGACCTGCCCGGTTACCACCCGGTCTCCAAGCCGCACAGCAAGCAGTTGCGCGAAGCCGCGCGGCTGATCACCGAGGCGAAGCGTCCCGTGTTGTACGTGGGCGGCGGGGTGGTCAAGGCCCGGGCTTTCGACGGGCTCGCAGAACTCGTCCGGATCACCAGGATCCCCGTGGTCACGACGCTGATGGCGCGCGGGGCGTTCCCGGACAGCGACGAACTGAACATGGGCATGCCCGGCATGCACGGCTCGGTGGCCGCGGTCGGCGCGCTGCAGCGTTCGGACCTCCTGATCACGCTCGGGGCGCGCTTCGACGACCGGGTCACGGGCAGGCTCGACTCGTTCGCGCCGGACGCCAAGGTGATTCACGCCGACATCGACCCCGCCGAGATCTCGAAGAACCGGGTGGCGGACGTGCCGATCGTCGGCGACCTCGCCGAGGTGATCGCCGAGCTGAACAGCCTGCTCCGCAACGCCGACATCCCGGACTACTCCGAGTGGGCGCACTACCTCTCCGGGCTCAGGGCCAAGTACGTGCTGGAGCCGGAACCCCTACAGGAGGAGTTGCTCAGCCCCGAATACGTGATCAAGCGGATCGGCGAGATCGCCGGGCCGGAGGCGACCTTCGTCGCGGGGGTCGGCCAGCACCAGATGTGGGCTGCCCACCTGCTGCCGCACGAGCGGCCGACCCGCTGGCTGAACTCCGGCGGCGCCGGAACCATGGGCTACTGCGTGCCGGCGGCCATGGGCGCCCAGGTCGGGCGTCCGGGAGAGGTCGTCTGGGGCATCGACGGCGACGGCTGTTTCCAGATGACCAACCAGGAGCTGGTGACCTGCGCGCTGGAGGGCATCCCGATCAAGATCGCCGTGATCAACAACCGCAGCCTGGGCATGGTGCGCCAGTGGCAGACCCTGTTCTACGGGGAGCGCTACTCCAACACGAACCTGAAGACCCACCTGGTGCCCGACTTCCCCAAACTGGCCGAGGCCATGGGGGCGGTCGGACTGCGCGCCACCAGCGTCGAGGACGTGGACCGCGTGATCAACGAGGCGATGGCGATCAACGACCGTCCGGTGGTGGTCGAGTTCGTGGTGCACAAGGACGCGATGGTGTGGCCGATGGTTGCGGCCGGCACCAGTAACGACGACATCAAGATCGCTCGGGACCTGGCTCCCGACTGGGACGAGGAGGCCTTGTGAACACGCACACCCTGAGCGTGCTGGTGGAGAACAAACCCGGCGTGCTCGCCCGGATCGCCGGCCTGTTCGCCCGCCGCGGCTACAACATCGAGTCGCTCGCCGTCGGGCCCACGGAGAACGACGAGTTCTCCCGGATCACCGTGCAGGTGGCCGTCGACAGCCAGCTGGTGCTCGAGCAGATCGTCAAGCAGCTCAACAAGCTCGTCGAGGTGCTCAAGATCGTCGAACTCGAGGACGCGGCGGCCGTGCGGCGCGAACTGGTCCTGATCAAGGTGAAGGCCGACCCGGCGACCCGCAGCCAGATCATCGAGATCGTCCAGCTGTTCCGCGGCAAGACCGTGGACGTCCACAACGACTCGATGACCATCGAGGCCACCGGCTCGCCTGACAAACTGGACGCCCTGCTGGAGATGCTCAAGCCCTACGGCGTCCGCGAGCTCGTCCAGTCGGGCCTGGTGGCACTGGCCCGGGGCAGCCGAGCGCTGTCCGATCGTGCCAAGATCGAGAAGACCCGTCCGGCCGCATGGCTGGCCAACTAGGTACCAACAAGGTAAGGAAGCACACGCAGATGGCACAGATGTTCTACGACGACGACGCCGACCTGGCGGTCATCCAGGGTCGCAACGTCGCGGTGATCGGCTACGGCAGCCAGGGCCACGCGCACGCGCTGAGCCTGCGCGACTCCGGTGTCGACGTCCGGGTCGGCCTTCGCGAGGGGTCGAAGAGCTGGGCGAAGGCCGAGGCGGAGGGCCTTCGGGTGGTCACCCCGGCGCAGGCGGCCGAGGAGGCCGACCTGATCATGGTGCTGGCGCCCGACCAGGTGCAGCGGCACCTCTACGCCGAGGCGATCGAGCCCAACCTCGTCCCCGGTGACGCGCTGTTCTTCGCCCACGGGTTCAACATCCGCTACGGCTACATCCAGCCGCCGGCCGGCGTCGACGTGTGCATGGTCGCGCCCAAGGGGCCGGGCCACCTCGTGCGTCGGGAGTACTCCGAGGGACGCGGCGTCCCTGTCATCGTCGCGGTCGAGAAGGACGAGACCGGCAATGCCTGGCCGCTGGCGCTGAGCTACGCCAAGGCGATCGGCGGGCTGCGGGCCGGCGGTATCAAGACCACCTTCACCGAGGAGACCGAGACCGACCTGTTCGGCGAGCAGTCCGTGCTGTGCGGCGGCATGTCCGCGCTGGTGCAGACCGGGTTCGAGGTGCTCACCGAGGCGGGTTACCAGCCGGAGGTCGCCTACTTCGAGTGCCTGCACGAGCTCAAGCTGATCGTGGACCTGATGTACGAGGGTGGCATCGCCAAGCAGCGCTGGTCGATCTCCGACACCGCCGAGTTCGGCGACTACGTGTCCGGGCCGCGGATCATCGACGCCTCGGTGAAGGAGCGGATGAAGGACGTGCTGGCCGACATCCAGTCCGGCGCGTTCGCCAAGCACTTCATCGATGATCAGGACGCCGGCGCCCCGGAGTTCAAGGCCCTGCGCGCGAAGGCCGAGCAGCACCCGATCGAGGCCACGGGTCGCGAACTGCGTGGCCTGATGGCCTGGGTGAAGAGCCATGACGACGACTACGTCGAGGGCACCGCAGCGCGCTGAACCCGATCGTCGACGTGCGCCGTACCCCCACCGGGTGCGGCGCACGTCAGCGTTCGGCTGCGGACAATGACCCGGGGTGCAGCTTCCGCCCGTGCTGGTCACCGCCGAACCGCCGAAGCGCCTTCGGGCGCTTCCCTCTGAGGACGCTCGATCCTCGCCTTGCTCCCGAAAGGCGGCCGTGCTCCCCCAATTGGGGGGGCAAGGCCGCCTTTCGGGAGCAAACGCGAGGTGGCCGGAGGCGGTCGCCTCGCTACGCTGTCGGCATGGTGCAGCCGCCTGACGAACCCCGCTGGCCGACCTATCCCGGCCCGGAGCAGGTTCCTGCGCCGACGGGACCGGCCCCCGCCGTCCCGGCTCCCCGCCCGCCGCTGGCCGGCGCCGTCGTGCGACCCGGCTCCTCGCCGCAGGATCCGCTGCGGATCGCGGCAGGCGCCAGCGGGGTGAAGAAGTTCGGACGCTGGCTGGTTCCGCCCTACCTGTCGGTGCACGGCGACCTCGGCAGCGTCCGGCTCGACTTCCAGCTCGCGCAATCCGGCTCCCCGGTGATCCGCGCCCACGTCTCCGGGGGCGTCGGCTCGATCCTGATCGTCGTGCCGCAGGGGTGGGGCGTCCAGCTCGACCGGCTCAGTCCCGGGATCGGCTCGCTGAAGTCCGAGGTCGCGGAGGAGCCGACAGGCAACAGCCCCGTCCTGGTGCTGTCGGGATCGCTGGCCGTGGGTAGCCTGCGCGTCCGCTACCCGCGCGGCTCGGACCGACGCGCGGCCCGCCGCTGGCTGGCCAGAGAGCAGAAGCAGCTCCGCTGAGCCCGGCGCCTTCTCGTCCGGCTCTCGCGTCCTGTCGTCTGTTTGCTCCCGAAAGGCGGCCTTGCACCCGCAATTCGGGGAGCACGGCCGCCTTTCGGGAGCAAGCGCC
>NZ_JASGES010000050.1:0-8209 GCF_047606205.1 Propionicimonas sp.
CAAGGTCGCCGCCCTGGCCGACGCGCTCGCCGCCGCCGGCCCGGAGGAACTGGAGGTCGTGGCGTCCTACCTGTCCGGGTCGCTGCGGCAGCGCCGCACCGGGGTCGGCTGGCGCTCGCTCGTGGACCGACCCGCCGCGGCCGACACCCCGACCCTGTCCGTCCTCGAGGTGGACGAGGCCTTCGCAGCGCTCGCGCAGCTCGCCGGCGCCGGCTCGCAGGCCGCGCGGCAGGGACTGCTGGCCGAGTTGATGCGGGCCGCGACCGCGCCGGAGCAGGCGTTCCTCGCCGGCCTGGTCACCGGGGAGACGCGGCAGGGCGCGCTGGAGGGACTCCTGCTCGCCGCCGTCGCGGAGGCCAACTCCGTCCCGCCGGACTCCGTTCGCAGGGCCGCGATGTTCGCCGGGTCGATCCCGGTGGTGGCGGTGGCGGCCCGGGCGGGTGGGGAGCCGGCGCTCGCGGCGATCACGCTGCAGGTGGGTCGTCCGGTGCTGCCGATGCTCGCGTCCAGCGCCCCGACGGTGGCGGAGGCACTCGACCGGTTCGGGGCCGGGACGGCGGTGGCGGTGGAGGCCAAGCTGGACGGGATCCGGATCCAGGTGCACCGCGACTCCGACGACATCGCGGTGTACAGCCGCAGCCTCGACGACATCACGACCCGGCTGCCCGCTGTCGTGGCCGCCGTCGCCGCCCTGCCGGCCCACCGGCTGGTGCTGGACGGCGAAGCGCTCGCGCTGCGTCCGGACGGACGCCCGATGCTGTTCCAGGACACCGCGTCCGCGCAGGCGGACCTGGTGCCGTTCTTCTTCGATCTCCTGCACGTCGACGACCTCGACCTGGTGGACGAGCCGACAGCGGTGCGGTACGAGCACCTGAGCCGGCAGGTACCCGACGACCTGCGGGTCGACCGGCTGGTGACCGGTGACGTGGCCGCCGCCGAGGCGTTCTCGCGCCGGGTGCTGGCCGCCGGCCACGAGGGTGTCGTGATCAAGTCCCTCGACGGCGGCTATGCCGCGGGACGCCGGGGCGCGAACTGGGTGAAGGTGAAACCCGTGCACACCCTCGACCTGGTCGTGCTGGCGGTGGAGTGGGGCAGCGGACGGCGGCACGGGTGGCTGTCGAACATCCACCTCGGCGCCCGCGATCCGGGGACCGGGGGGTTCGTGATGCTGGGCAAGACGTTCAAGGGCATGACCGACGAGATGCTCGCCTGGCAGACCGAGCGGTTCCTCGGCCTGGAGACCCGCCGCGAGGGCCACGTCGTGCACGTCCGGCCCGAACAGGTGGTGGAGATCGCGTTCGACGGCCTCCAGCGCTCCACCCGGTACCCGGGCGGGGTGGCCCTGCGGTTCGCCCGCGTGCTGCGCTACCGCGACGACAAGCGTGCCGAGGCGGCCGACACGATCGACGCGGTGCGCGCCCTCGCCTGAAGACCTGCAACGTTTCCGAACCGCCACGCGTGGTGGGGATGACCGGCTAGGTTGGAGATCCACCCACAGGCACAGGAGTGATCGTCGTGACCACGTTGTACGTGATCGGGACGGTCGCCGTCGTGCTCGGAGCCATCGGTCTGCTGGTGGACGGCGCGCTCGACTTCGTCCCGGACAGCGAGTGGTTCTCGGTCACCGGGCTCGCCGCCGGGGTCGCGGTCTACGCGTTCACGACCGGCATCCTGGTCGGCACCGGACTGCCGCTGGGCGTGGCCTCGCTGCCCGGTGCTCTCGCTGCCCTCGTCGTGATGGTCGGCGCCAGCTGGCTGATCTACCGGCTGCGCAACTCCGGCACCGAGCACGACACGAGCGCGTCCCGGATGATCGGGCTGGGCGGCACGGTGATCACGCCGACCGGCCCGGGCCTGACCGGCGAGATCGACCTCGTCCTGGCCGGCGAGCGGCACCGCATGAACGCCCTCTCCGACGACGACATCCCGGCCGGCGGACGGGCCGAGGTCGTCGACGTCGTCTCCCCCACCTGCGTCCGCATCATCCAGCTTCGCTGAACCGCCCCACTCTCCGAACCGGAAGGAATCACCGTGTTGGACAACCCGATCTTCGGCATCGTCGGGATCCTGCTCGCCCTGGCGCTGGTCATCTGGTTGGTCGCGTCGCGCTACCGCGTGGCGAGGCCGAACGAGGCCTTCGTGATCACCGGACGCGGCGGCAAGCGGATCCTCGACCCGTCCACCGGCCAGACCACGGTCGACCTGTCCGGCCAGAAGGTCGTGCGCGGCGGCGGGGCGTTCATCATCCCGCTGATCCAGCAGCTGAGCGTCCTCGACCTGTCCTCGCACCGGATCGAGGTCGGGGTCACCGGGGCCTACAACGCCAAGGGCATCAAGCTGAACGTGCACGGCGTCGCGATCGTGAAGGTCGGCGCGACGGACGAGGCGATCCGGGCGGCCGCGCAGCGGTTCAACGCCCAGCAGGGCGCGATCGAGGAGTTCTGCCGCGAGGTGCTCACCGGATCGCTGCGCTCGATCATCGGCGCGATGGAGGTGGACAAGATCATCTCCGACCGCGCGGCCTTCGCCCACCGCGTCGCGGAGGCGTCCGAGGCCGACCTGTCCGGCCAGGGCCTGATCATCGACACCTTCCAGATCCAGGACATCGCCGACTCCGAGGGCGGCACCTACCTGCGCGACCTGGGTCGTCCCGAGGCGGCCAGGATCCGGCAGCAGGCCGACGTCGCCGAGGCGGAGGCCCGACAGCTGTCCGAGCAGGCGAAGGCGACCGCGGAGCAGGCGATCGCCGCCGCGCAGCGCGACCTGGCGCTGAAGCGGTCCTCGATCCAGGCCGAGACCGACCGGGCCTCGGCCGAGGCGGCCAACGCGGGCCCCCTCGAGCAGACCGCGCAGCAGCAGCGGCTGGTGTCCGCCCAGCAGGAGGTCGCCACCCAGCAGGCCGTGCTCACCGAGCGCCAGCTGGACGCGACCGTGCGCCGGCAGGCCGACGCCAAGCGCTACGAGACCGAGACCCTGGCCGCCGCGCAGAAGGCCTCCGCGCTCCTGGCCGCCGACGCCAAGCGGTACGAGACCGAGACCAGGGCTGCGGCGGAGAAGGCCGCCGCCCTGCTCGCCGCCGAGGCCCAGAAGGCGGCCCGGATCGCCGCGGCCGAGGCGCTCAGGGCCGAGGGAGAGGCGGAAGGCGCGGCCAAGCTGGCGACCGGCACGGCGGACGCGGACGTCGCGCGGGCCCAGGGCGAGGCGCACGCCGCGGCGACGCTGGCCACCGGCTCCGCCGAGGCGGACGTGCTGGACAAGAAGGCCGAGGCGTACGGCCGCTACAACCAGGCGGCCGTGCTCGACATGGTGGTGAAAGTGCTCCCGGAGATCGCCCACGAGGTGGCCGCCCCGATGGGCGCCATCGACCAGCTGACCGTCATCTCGACCGACGGCGCGTCCGACCTGACCAAGAAGGCGACCACGACGATGGCCGAGCTGCCGGGAGTGATCAAGCAGCTCACCGGCCTGGACATCACCGAGCTGCTCGGTGCCTACGCGGCGAAGGCGGTCGCCCCGAAGGAACAGACACCGGCCGGTTAGGCTGGTCCCACCCCACCCACAGGAGATCCACATGTCCGTTCTGATCCGCGTGGCCACCGGCCTCGCGTCCGCCCTGCTGCTGGTCGGCTGTTCTGCGCCGGCCGCGCCAGCGACCGCTCCGACCACCGCTCCCGCATCCTCCGGGACCACCGCATCGACCGCTCCGACCACCTCCGCCGCCGAGCCCGACGCCGGCTCACAGTCGGCCGCGGAGGCGTGCGACGCGCTGAACGCGGCGATGGCCGACGCGACCAGCACCATGCAGTCCGCGATGTCCGACATCGGCTCTGATCCCAGCCAGGCGGTGAAGGCGCTGGAGAAGTTCGAGCAGACCTTCGCCGACTCGGTCGATGCCGTGAGCAACACCCGGGTGAAGGCGCAGGCCGAGAAGGCGCTGACCGCGACGAAGAAGATGATCTCCGCGCTCGAGGCCGCGATCAAGGACCCGACGAAGGCCGGGTCCATCCAGGCCGCCATCACCGACTTCCAGTCGGAGATGACCGAGCTCGGCACGGTCTGCGCCGGCTGAACGGCCGGGCACTACCCGCGGCAGCCGGACTGCTCTAGTGTCTTGCGCAGCCTTCGGGGAGGAGAGCCGTGCCTCGACCCACCATGATCGGCGGCCTGGTCGCCGCCGCCGCTGCCGGCGCGACCTTGCTGGCCGGGTGCTCCGGCGTGGCGATCCCGGGGCTCGGCAACAGCACCCCCGCAGCGAGCGTCAGCGCGAACCCGCAGGTGAAGGCGGCCTGCGCGGCGATCAGCAAGGAGCTCTCCGGTGCCTCCACCGACCTCCAGAGGGCGATCTCCGTGGCTGCGACCGATCCGGCCAAGGCCCAGCGGATCATGGCCAAGCGGCAGAAGAGCCTGGCGAAGGTCGCGGCCACGCTCGACAACGCCCCGGTGCGTGCGCAGCTGGAGAAGCTCGCGTCCTCCGTGCAGGCTCTGGTCGACAGTCTGGGCGCGGTGACGCAGGACCCCACCAAGCTGGGAGCGGTGACGAGCGCCGCCTCGGGGCTGCTGCAGGACGTGTCGTCGCTGCAGGCCCTCTGCGCGTCCTGATTCGCTCGGTTCAGGACAGGGTGCGCAGGCTGAGCAGCAGTCCGGCCGCGACGCTGACCATGACCGCGGCCACGCACAGGTCGAAGACCCGCCATGCGACCGGCCTGGCGAACAGCGGACGCAGCACGCGCGCGCCGAAGCCGAGCGCGGAGAACCAGAGGATGCTGGCGGCCATGGCGCCGAGCGCGAACACCCAGGGCGCCGGGTAGGTCGAGGCGATCGAGCCGAGCAGGACGAGCGTGTCCAGGTACACGTGCGGGTTGAGCCAGGTGAAGGCGAGCGCGGCCAGGGCCACCGGGACCAGCCGGGCCGGCTCGCCGGCGCCGTCGGCGACCATGGCCTCCGGGTGGAGGGCGCGGCGGAGGGCGGCGACCGCGTACCAGAGCAGGACCGCGCTGCCGAGCACGGTGACGGTGGCCAGGACGACGGAGTGCGCGGCGATCACCGCGCCGACCCCCGCGGTGCCGAGGCTGATCAGGATCACGTCGCTCAAGGCACAGATCGCCACCACGACGCCGACGTGCTCACGGCGCAGCCCCTGCCGCATGACGTAGGCGTTCTGCGCGCCGATGGCGACGATGAGGCTGGAGCCGAAGCCGAAGCCGGACAGGGCAGTGGTGAGCACGCGACGACGCTACGACGACGATGGATTGCAGTCCAGCGAATGTTTCTCGGGTATCTGTAGCAGAGCTTAAGATGTTGCCATGGAGTGGGACCTCGCCCAGTTGCGGGCACTCGCCGCGGTGGCCGACCACGGGACGCTGGAGGCCGCGTCCAGGGAGTTGCACCTGACCCCGTCGGCGGTGAGCCAGCGGCTGAAGGCCCTGGAGCGGGCGGTCGGGGCCGTGCTGTTGCGGCGAACCCGACCGGTGACGCCCACCGACGCGGGCCGTCCGGTGCTGCTGCTGGCACGGCAGCTCGCCGCGCTCACCACCGACGCCGAATCGGTGCTGGAGTCGGCGGCGACGGCGCGTCCGGTGGTGCGGCTGGCGGTGAACGCGGACTCGCTGGCCACGTGGGTGCTGCCCGCGCTGGCGTCCGTCGCCGGCGAGGTGCGGATCACGTTCGTGCGGGAGGACCAGGACCACACCGCCGACCTGCTGCGCGACGGGACGGTGATGGCGGCGATCACCAGCCAGCGAACCCCGGTGCAGGGCTGCACGGTGGAGAGTCTCGGCGCGATGCGGTACCGGCCGATCGCGTCCAGGGAGTTCGCGGCGCGCTGGTTCGCCGGCGGGGTGGCCCCGGCGGCGCTGGCGTCCGCCCCGGTGGTGGTGTTCGACGAGCGGGACCGGCTGCAGACCGAGCGGCTGGAGGAGGCGGGGGTGCCCTGGGGCACGGCGCCCTGGCACATGGTTCCGGCCAGCACCCAGTTCTCCGAGGCGGTGCGCTACGGCTACGGCTGGGGGATGCTGCCCGACCTCGAGGGCAGGGCCTGGGACGGGGTCGATCTCGCGGCCGTGCCGGGCTCCTGCCTGGCGAACCACGACGTGGCGCTGTACTGGCAGCAGTGGTCGCTGCAGACCGCGAGCCTCGACGCGGTGGCTGCGGCGGTCCGGGCGGGCGCCGCCGCGTCCCTCCGGCAGCAGTGACGCGATCCGTCCACTCGTCGCGTCCCGCGCATGCCGTGGCGCCCCATCTGGACCCACCTGTGGCCGGATCGCGACAGATCGGGTAAGCAGGTACCTGAGGAGGAGCGATGGGGAAGGGTTACGTGGAGCCGGAATACCAGCGCGACACCAGGTACATCCCGGACCGGATCACGCGAGACGCGCGCGACGGCTGGCCGGTGGAGGCCGGACGCTACCGGTTGGTGGCGGCGCGGGCATGCCCGTGGGCGAGCCGGGCGATCATCGTGCGACGCCTGCTGGGGCTGGAGGACGCGATCAGTCAGGGCCTGTGCGGGCCGACCCACGACCCGCGGTCATGGACGTTCGATCTCGATCCGGGCGGCGTCGACCCGGTGCTGGGGATCGAGCGGCTGCAGCAGGCGTACTTCGCGCGGTTCCCGGACTACCCGAAGGGGATCACGGTGCCGGCGATCGTGGACATCCCGAGTGGCGAGGTGGTGACGAACGACTTCGGTTGGATCACGATCGACTTCGAGCGCGAGTGGACGGACTTCCATCGCGAAGGCGCGCCGCAGCTGTACCCCGAGCATCTGCGGGCGGAGATCGACGAGGTGAACTCCTGGGTCTACACCGAGGTGAACAACGGGGTGTACCGGTGCGGTTTCGCCGGCAGGCAGGCCTCCTACGAGGCGGCGTACGACCGGTTGTTCGCGGCGCTGGACCGGCTGGAGGAGCGGCTGAGGACGCGGCGCTACCTGGTCGGCGACCAGCTGACCGAGGCGGACGTCCGGCTGTTCACGACGCTGGTGCGGTTCGATCCGGTCTACCACGGCCACTTCAAATGCAATCGGAACAAGCTGGATGAGATGCCGGTGCTCTGGGCGTACGCGCGCGACCTGTTCCAGACGCCCGGGTTCGGGGACACGGTGGACTTCGGCCAGATCAAGACGCATTACTACGTGGTGCACCGCGACATCAATCCGACCGGCATCGTGCCGAAGGGGCCGGAGCTGTCCGGGTGGCTCGAACCGCATGGGCGCGAGAGCCTCGGCGGCCGGCCGTTCGGTGACGGCACTCCCCCGGGCCCGGTGCGGGCGGGCGAGGAGGTCCCCGCGATCGGCTGAGTTCGGGCGCGCCCGGGATCAAGCCGCTCCGGTGACCGGCGGCCGGTGCCGCAGGACGAGCCGGACATTCGCCGGCGGGGTCAGTTCCGGCGCAGCCGTTCCCGCAGCTTCAGCAGTTCCTTGCGCTGGGCCTCGGTGAGGCTCTGGATGCCGTTGGCGTTGATCTGGTCGAGCAGGGCGTCGAGCTGCTCGCGATCGGAGAGGCGGCGCATCTCCTGGCGCACCTCGGAGCGGGGGACGTGCCGCGTCCGCGCGGCGGCTGGCCTGCGGGTCGCGGGCCGTCCGGGGATCCAGTCGTAGGCGCCGAGGAGACCGAACCGGCGCGCCATCACGGCGACGAGGAGGAGGCTGAACACGAGGCTGAGCAGGGATCCGAAGTCTCGGTAGGCGATCATGCTGAGCGCCTGGACGGCGACGATGGCCATCCCGAAGACCCACGCGGGGATGCCGAAGAAGAAGGGGCGGTTGGGGTACTCCGCGATCCACAGGAGGAGGACGGCGAGCTGGATGAGGCCGAGCCCGGCAAGGACCGTCCCGCTCAGCCCGGGGATGAGGCTCACCAGCGTCGAGGCGATGGTCAGGCCGGCCCACGCCCCGACGAGGAGCCAGAGCATGCGCGAACGTCCGACCAGGCGCTCGAGCTCCGTCCCGAAGTACCACAGCATGAGGGACGTGAACACGACGCTGATCGAGTTGGCGAGCGGCCAGGTGAGGATGCGCCAGACCTCGCCGTCCACAACGGCACCCGGCCAGTAGGCGAGGCCGTAGATGATCTCGGGGCTGGCCACCCACATGATGCCGGACAGCAGCCCGATCACAGCGACGAGCACCGACGTCGACACGTCGATGCTGCCGATCCGGAACCAGGGGTCCTCCGGGGACGCGAAGTGTCGGTTCACAGCATCTAGGTTGCCA
>NZ_JASGES010000051.1:0-8683 GCF_047606205.1 Propionicimonas sp.
GACCAGACGGACACCACCCCGTCCCCACCACCCCGCGAACGACCAACACAACCGTCCCCCGAACCACAACCGGGACACACCCGCGAACGAGAACAGAACCGTCCCCCGCCCGAAGGCGTCAGGTGGGGGGCTGGAGGGCGTGCGCGCGGTCGAGGGCGTCCAGCATCGCGCGGGAGCCCTGGCAGAGCAGGGTGAGGTCGGCGGCGGACAGCAGGGTGAGGACGACGCCCAGGGCGCGGCCGAACATCGAGTCCATGTCGCGCATCACGTCCAGCCCCGCCTCCGTCGCGTGCAGCCGCCGGACGCGGCGGTCCTCCGCGTCGTCGCTGCGGGAGACGAGACCCTTCTCGACCAGCCTTTCCACCAGCCCGCTCGCTGTCGGGGCACTCACCCGCAGCAGGCGGCCCAGCTCGTTGCCCGAGATCCCCGGCTGCTGGGCGATGTGGCCGAGCACCCGCAGTTGCTGCATGGTCAGGTCCGGCGGCGCCGGCATGCCGACCAGCCCCATCGCACGGTCATGGACGCGCAGGTTCAGTTCGAACAGCTCCCCGGCCAGTGCCGCGCGCTCGTCGTCGAGCCCCAGCTCCGGTAGCGATCGCAGCCCTGACACCGCTTCCTCCCGCAGAAATAGTTAGAGCTATGCTAACTGATGTCGTCCACAGCGACCACACAGTGCCCTGTCTCCGCGGGGCCGACCAAGGGGAGAACACGTGGTTCGTCTGACGAGGCTCAGCCTCGCCCACCGCACGGTGGTCCTTCTGCTCGCGCTGCTCACGATCGGCCTCGGCGTGTACGCGGCCGGAACCCTCAAGCAGGAGCTGATCCCGTCCATCGACGTCCCGCGCGCAAGCATCATCAGCGCCTACGCCGGCGCATCCCCCGACGTGGTCGAGGCCCAGGTGTCCAAGCCGATCGAATCCGCGGTGAAGGGGGTCGCCGGAGTCACCTCGGTCACCTCGACGAGTTCCAGCGGCGTCTCGCAGGTCACCGTCCAGTGGGACTACGGGCTGGACGTCGACGACATGTCCAACAAGCTGCGCAGCGCCATCGACTCCATCTCCGCCACCCTGCCCAGCAACGTCGACCCGACGGTGATCACCGGGGGCACCGACGACATCCCCGTCGTGATCCTCGCGCTCTCCTCCAACGACGACCTCGCCGACCTGTCCACGAAGGTCACCGAGGAGATCGCCCCCGACCTGCGCGCGCTGGCCGGCGTCCGGGACGTGTCGGTCTCCGGGGAGCAGCAGCACGAGATCGTGATCACCTACTCCCAGGCGAAGGTCACCAGGTACGGCGTCGACCCGACCACGATCGCCCAGTACTTCGCCGCCGGCTCGACCGCGTACCCCTCAGGCACCATGCGCACCGACTCCACCAACTACGACGTGCAGACCGGGACGACGCTCACCTCCGCGGAGCAGGTCGGCCGGCTCATGCTGCAGGGGACGGACGGCCCGGTCGCGCTGTCCAAGGTGGCCACCGTCACCGAACAGCCGGTCGAGACCACCAGCATCTCCCGGGTCAACGGCAAGACCTCGCTCACCCTGATGGTCACCAAGAACCCGGACGCGAACACCGTGACCGTCGCGAACGAGGTCAACGCCGCCCTCCCCGGCCTGGCCCAGCAGCTGGGCAACGGCGCGGAGTTCGCCACCGTCTTCGACCAGGCCCCCTACATCACCGACTCGATCCGCGACCTGAGCGTCGAGGGCGGCATCGGCCTGGCCATGGCCGTGCTGGTGATCATGGTGTTCCTCGGCTCGATCCGCCCGACGATCATCACCGCGATCTCGATCCCGCTGTCGCTGCTGATCGCGCTGATCGGGCTGTGGGTGGGTGGCTACACCCTCAACATCCTCACCCTGGCTGCGCTCACGGTGGCGGTCGGACGCGTCGTCGACGACTCGATCGTGGTGATCGAGAACATCAAGCGCCACCAGGGCTACGGCGAGTTCGGGCGGGCGTCGATCACGAACGCGGTGACGGAGGTGGCCGGCGCCGTCACCAGTTCGACGCTGACCACGGTCGCGGTGTTCCTGCCGATCGGGCTGGTCGGCGGGCAGGCCGGGGCGATCTTCCGCCCGTTCGCCGTCGCGGTGACGGTCGCGCTGCTCGCGTCCCTGTTCGTCGCGCTGACCGTCGTGCCCACGCTGGCGTCGTGGTTCATGCGCCCGACGGCGAGGCAGCAGGAGAGGATCGCCGCGGCCGCCGCGTCGGAGGAGAAGGACACCTGGCTGCAGCGCGGCTACCTGCCCGTGCTCAACTGGGCCCTCCACCGGCGCTGGATCACCCTCGGCCTGGCCCTGCTGATCTTCGCCGGCACGCTCGCGCTGGCTCCCCGGCTGAAGACCGACTTCATCGGGAACACCGGGACGGAGTCGCTGTCGATCTCGCAGAAGCTGCCCTCGGGCACCGGCCTGAGCGAGACCGACGCCGCCGCGCAGAAGATCGAGGCGCTGCTCGCGTCCGACCCCTCCGTGCAGGCCTACTCGACCAGCATCGGCGGTTCGACCGGGGTGTTCATGGGCAGCCAGGCCGACACCAACCAGGCCACGTTCACCGTCCCGCTGAACTCCGGCGCCTCCGCCACCGACACCGCGACGAGGCTGCGCGAGGAGATCGCCGACCTCGGCCCGAGCGTGGGCACCGTCGAGGTGTCGATCGGCAATTCGTCTTCCTCCACCGGCGTCGTGCTGTACGTGGAGGGCAGCGACGCGGACGCGCTGAAGAAGGCCAACGACGAGGTGATGGCCATGATGAAGACGGTCCCCGGCCTCACCAACGTCACCAGCGACCTCACCGACGCCCGCGACATGCTGAAGGTGAACATCGACGAGGCCGCCGCGGCCAAACGGGGCATGACGCAGGCCTCGATCGGTCAGGCCGTCGCCAGGGCCGTGCGCGGCCAGCTGATCGGGACGATGGCGCAGGGGGACACCACACTGAACGTGTACGTGCGTTCGCAGAAGCCCGTGAAGAGCGTCGACGAACTGCGCGAGATCACCCTGCCGGTCACCCAGCTGATGAACGCGAACGCGAAGTCCGACGCCGCCGACAAGGTGACCAAGGACTCCGAGAAGCTCAGCAAGGACTCCAAGAAACAGTCGACCGACGCCTACAACGACCAGGTGAAGGCTCTCCAGAAGAGCAGGGCGCAGGCCAAGAAGGCCATCCGGACGCTCACCAAGCAGGTGAACTCGACCAAGAAGAAGCTGGCCGGCCTGCAGAAGCAGCTGGCCGCGATCCCGGCCAGGTGCCAGGCCGATCCGAGCGACCCGGACTGCGCACCGATCGCCGCGGGCATCTTCACGATCTCGCAGCAGCTGTCCGCGACCGCGTCCGCCCTGGCCCAGTTGAGCAGCGCGCTCGCGTCCGCGAAGTCGGGTGTGACGTCGATCGACAAGCAACTCGACGCGCTGGCGACGTCCAGGGACAAGACGCTGGAGGCGCAGGACAAGCAGCAGGCGATCACGGACGCGTCCAAGGACGCGGCGAAGGCCACGGCCGACCCGATCCCGCTGAGCAAGGTCGCCGACGTCGAGATCGTGCAGGCGCCGGCCATGGTCACCCGGGTCGACGGGACGCGGGCGGCCACCCTCAGCGCGAGCTCGGAGTCCTCCGACCTCGGCACGACCACCACCAGGCTGGAGCAGGGCGTCGCCGCGCTCGACCTGCCCGACGGCATCACCGTCCGGATCGGCGGGGTGTCCCAGCAGCAGACCGAGTCGTTCCAGCAGCTCGCCCTGGCGATGCTGGTGGCGATCGCGGTGGTCTACCTGATCATGGTGGCGACCTTCGGGTCGCTGCTGCAGCCGCTGGTGCTCCTGGTGTCGATCCCCTTCGCGGCGACCGGTGCGCTGGGGCTGTCGCTGCTCACCGACACCGCGCTGGGCGTGCCGAGCATGATCGGCCTGCTGATGCTGATCGGCATTGTGGTGACGAACGCGATCGTGCTGATCGACCTGATCAACCAGAAGCGCAGGGCAGGACTGGGGGTCGACGAGTCGATCCAGGCCGGGGCGCGGCTGCGCGTGCGTCCGATCATCATGACCGCACTGGCGACGGTGTTCGCCCTGGTGCCGATGAGCCTCGGCCTGACCGGGGGCGGGGTGTTCATCTCGAAGCCGCTCGCGATCGTGGTGATCGGCGGCCTGGTGTCGTCCACCCTGCTCACGCTGATCCTGGTGCCCGTGCTCTACGACCTGCTGGAGACCTGGCGGCAGAACCGGGCCGACCGGAGAGCGAGCCGCACGTCTCCTGCTGCCGAGGACGGGAACGCGGAGGACGCGGCTCAGGCCTGAGGCAGGTTGGTGGCATTCATGGCGTGACGTTCCCCCGGGAGGGGCCCGCTCGAGGTCGCGGGCGTAGCGGACCTCGACTTCGACGGGAAATGTCACCCGATCTGGTCCCGGCACCGGTGTCCGTGCCGCGTGGCAGAGTGGTCGCACGATGGCGGCGGACGTGCTGGAGCGGTTCTCCCCGGCCACCAGGGAGTGGTTCCGGAGCAGCTTCGCCGCGCCCACGGCCGCCCAGGCGGGGGCGTGGCAGTCGATCTCCTCGGGCCGGCACACCCTGGTGGTGGCGCCGACCGGCTCGGGCAAGACGCTCTCCGCCTTCCTGTGGGCGCTCGACCGGCTGGCCAGCGAGCCTGCCCCCGACAAGCGGAAACGCTGCCGGGTGCTGTACATCTCGCCGCTGAAGGCGCTCGCCGTGGACGTGGAGCGCAACCTCCGTTCGCCGCTGGTGGGCATCGGCCACGCCGCTGTCCGGCTCGGCCTGCCGAGGCCGGACGTGCGCGTGGCCGTCCGCTCCGGCGACACCCCCGCCGACGAACGCCGAGCGTTCGCCAGGGAACCGGCCGACATCCTGATCACGACCCCGGAGTCGCTGTTCCTGCTGCTCACCTCCGCCGCCCGGGAGGCGCTGGCCGGCGTCGAGACCGTGATCCTCGACGAGGTGCACGCCGTCGCCGGCACCAAGCGCGGCGCCCACCTCGCGCTCAGCCTGGAACGCCTCGACGCCCTGCTGGAACGGCCGGCCCAGCGGATCGGCCTGTCCGCGACCGTGCGTCCGGTCGAGGAGGTCGCGCGGTTCCTGGCCGGCGGGCGTGATGTCGCGGTCGTGGCTCCGCCGAGCGAGAAGCGCTGGGACCTGGAGGTCGTCGTCCCCGTTCCCGACCTCGGGGCGATCGGGCAGCCGACCGGCGACCTGACCGGCGCGGCGGCCGGGGACCCCGAGCGCACCTCGGTGTGGCCGCATGTCGAGGAGAGGATCGTCGACCAGATCGCCGCCCACTCCTCGACGCTCGTGTTCGTCAACTCCCGCCGCCTCGCCGAACGCCTCACCGCGCGCCTCAACGAGATCTGGCTCGAGCGCCTGGAGTCCGCCGCGGGCGACGTCGCCGACGAGGACCGGTCCTCCCGGGGCGGCGGCGAGGACCCCGCCGACGCCGCGCGGAGGGCGGCTGCCGACCCGCGGGCGCGGGGATCCCTCGGCAACCGCGCACCCGCCCAGGTGATGGCACAGTCCGCGATCGGGCAGGGGGCGCCACCGGTGCTCGCGCGGGCTCACCACGGTTCGGTCAGCCGGGAGCAGCGCCAGCTCACCGAAGAGGACCTCAAGGCCGGGCGGCTGCCCGCCGTCGTCGCCACGTCCTCGCTCGAACTCGGCATCGACATGGGCGCGGTCGACCTGGTCATCCAGGTGGAGGCGCCTCCGTTGGTGGCGTCCGGGCTGCAGCGAGTCGGGCGCGCCGGCCACCAGGTGGGCGCGACGTCCCACGGTGTCCTGTTCCCCAAGTTCCGCGGCGACCTCGTGCAGACGGCGGTGATCACCGAGCGCATGCGCGCGGGCGCGATCGAGGCCCTCCGGGTCCCGTCCACCCCGCTCGACGTGCTCGCCCAACAGGTGGTGGCGATGGTCGCGATGGACGACTGGCCGGTGGCCGACCTGGAGACGTTGGTGCGCCGCTCCGCCCCGTTCTCCGGGCTGACCCGCGCAGTGCTCGAGTCCGTCCTGGACATGCTCAGCGGGCGGTACCCGTCCGACGAGTTCGCCGAACTGCGCCCGCGACTGGTCTGGGACAGGGCAACCGGCAGCCTCACCGGCCGAAGAGGGGCGCAGCGGCTGGCCGTGACCAGTGGGGGGACGATCCCCGACCGCGGGCTGTACGGCGTGTTCCTGGCCGGGGAGGGCGGCGGCCGCCGGGTCGGCGAGCTCGACGAGGAGATGGTCTACGAGTCGCGGGTCGGGGACGTGTTCGCGCTCGGCACCTCGAGCTGGCGGATCGAGGACATCACCCACGACAGGGTGCTGGTCACGCCCGCGCCCGGCGTGCCGGCGAGGCTGCCGTTCTGGAAGGGCGACACGCTCGGGCGCCCGGCTGAGCTGGGCGAGGCGGTCGGCGCGTTCGTCCGCGAGGTCGGCGCACTGACGCCTGCCCGGGCCCGCGCCCGCGCCCGCGATGCGGGGCTCGACGAGTGGGCGAGCGACAACCTGCTCGGCTACCTGGCCGAGCAGACCGAGGCGATCGGACGGCTTCCGCACGACCGGCAGCTCGTCGTCGAGCGGTTCCGCGACGAGATCGGCGACTGGCGGGTGGTGGTCCACTCCCCGTACGGCGCGCAGGTGCACGCGCCGTGGGCGCTCGTGGTCGCCGCCCGCCTGCGCGAGCGCTACGGCGTCGACGTCCAGGCGATGCACGCCGACGACGGCCTCGTCTTCCGCCTGCCCGACACCGGCTGGCCGGACGCCGAGCCGGGCGACGCCCTCGGGGGCGACTCGTCGGCCCGTCACGAAGCTCCACGGGGAACGTCCCCGAGAGGCCAGGCGGGTCGCGCCAACCCGTCCGGGCCGATGGACGAGCTGCTCGAGATCCTCTTTCCCGACCCCGACGACGTCGCCGCGCTGGTCACGGGGGAGATCGGCGGGTCGGCGCTGTTCGCGTCCCGGTTCCGGGAGTGCGCGGGCAGGGCGCTGCTGCTTCCGAAGCGGAGGCCGGGACAACGCCAGGCCCTGTGGCAGCAACGACTGAGGGCATCTCAACTCCTGGAGGTGGCCAGCCAGTACCCGAGCTTCCCGATCGTGCTGGAGGCGGTCCGCGAGTGCGTGAACGACGTGTTCGACGTCCCCGGGCTGGTCGAGCTGCTCCGCGGCGTCCGGTCGCGCAGGATCGCCACCGTCGCGGTGGAGACGCCGCACCCGTCGCCGTTCGCCTCGTCGCTGATGTTCGGCTACGTCGCACAATTCCTGTACGAGGGCGACTCGCCGCTGGCCGAACGCAGGGCCGCGGCGCTCGCTCTCGACCCGTCCCTGCTCGCCGAACTGCTCGGCACCACCGAGGGTCTCTCGCTGGCCGAACTGCTCGACCCCGACGCCCTCACCCGCACCGAGCGGGAACTCCAGCACCTGGACGAGGGACGCCGGGCCAGGGACGCCGACGACCTCACCGACATCCTGCGCGAACTCGGCCCGCTCGACACCGCCGCGGTCGCGGCTCGCTGCGACCAGCCGAACCGGGCGGGGGCGTGGCTGGAGGACCTCGCGCGGCAGCGGCGGGTGCTCGAGCTGCCGGGCGCGCACGGACCCCGCTGGGCAGTGGTCGAGGACGCCGGGCGCCTCCGCGACGCCCTCGGCGTTCCGCTCCCGCCAGGGGTCCCGCAGGCCCTGCTCGAGCCCGTTCCCGATCCGCTCGGCGACCTGCTGGCCCGCTATGCCCGCAGCCACACCGTCTTCACCACGGCGGAGGTGGCGGCGTGGCTCGGCATCGGCGCCTCCGTCGCGCGGGACGTGCTGCGCCGTCTGGTCGCCTCGGGGCGACTCGTCGAGGGCGACCTGCGCCCCGTGGGATGGCTGCCCCCCTCGACACCGCGGGTGGCGACGGCCATCGTCGCGCCGTTCGAGGAGCGGCTCGGTGAGCCCGGGCACCGCGACGTGTCGCCGGGCCTGACTGACCCGGAGCCGGCGGCTCCTCCCGGAGCCGCGCCCTTCGCAGGTTCGGGGCACGCCTCGCCAGGCCTCGACGCGTCGACCGGGCTCGCCGGCGAGCAGTTCTGCGACGCCCGCGTCCTGCGGCTGCTGCGGCGACGATCGCTGGCCTCCCTGCGGGAGGCCGTCGAGCCGGTGTCCGCCACCGACTTCGCACGCTTCCTGCCCGCCTGGCAGGGCGTCGGCGACCTGCGCGGTGTGGACGGCGTCCTGCGGGCGGCCGAGCAGCTGGCCGGCGTGCCGGTGCCGGCCAGCGCACTGGAGTCGCTGGTCCTGCCCGCCCGGGTGCGCGACTACCGCCCGGCGATGCTGGACGAGCTCACCTCGGCGGGGGAGGTGCTGTGGCAGGGTCACGGCGCCCTGGCCGGCTCGGACGGCTGGGTCTCGCTGCACACCGCCGAGCTCGCTCCGGTCACGCTGGCCGACCCGCAGCCCGTCCCCGACGACCTCAGCGCTGCCGTGCTGGACGCGGTCGGGGCGGGGGGCTGGTTCTTCCGTCCGCTCGCCGACCAGTTGGCGGTCACCGACGACGACCTGACCGCCGCGCTGTGGAACCTCGTCTGGGCCGGGCGGCTCGGCAATGACACCCTCGCCCCGCTGCGCGCACTGCTCGGGCACGGCCACGGCGCCCATCGCTCGCGCGCTCCCGCTCCCGCGCGTGGCCGGATCGGCGCCGGCCGCTACGGCAGGCCCC
>NZ_JASGES010000052.1:0-19452 GCF_047606205.1 Propionicimonas sp.
CCGGCCCGCCGCCCTGGGCGAGGTCGTCACGGCCGCCGCCGCGGCCGCCCAGGGCCGCCGCACCCACGCCGACGAGCGCCCCGGCCTTCGCTCCGAGCCCGCGGGACGCGTCCGTCGTGGCGACGATCAGGACGGGCTTGGCGTCCCCTCCGATCAGGGCGACCACCCCGGTGCGACCTCCGAACGCCGAGCGCACCTCCTGTGCGAGCGTGCGCAGGTCCTCGGCCGGCGTGCCGGGCAGCTGACGGGTGACCAGCTCGTACCCTCCGACGTGTTCGGCGCCGGCCACCAGCGAGGCCACCGAGCCGAGCAGTTCGCGAGTACGCAGCGCAGCGATCTCCTTCTCCGCAGCCTTCACCTGGGCCACCAGCTTGGCGACCCGGTCGGTGAGCTGGTCGGGCTGGACCTTGAGCAGGTCGGCCAGGCCGGCCACGAGCGCGCGCTCCTTCGCCAGGTGCGAGAACGCGTCGGCAGAGACGAACGCCTCGACCCGGCGCAGGCCGGAACCGACCGAGGACTCCCCGAGCAGGCTGAGCAGCCCGATCTGGGAGGTCCGTTCGACGTGGGTCCCGCCGCACAGCTCTCGCGACCACGGGCCGGCCAGCTCGACCATGCGGACGACGTCGCCGTACTTCTCCCCGAACATGGCCTGCGCGCCGAGAGCCTTCGCCTGGGCGAGCGGCATCTCGGTCGCCGTCACCTCGTAGTCGGCACGGATCGCCTCGTTGCTGACACCCTCCAGCTCCTCCTTCAGGCCCTGGCTGAGCGCCTGCGCGGCGTTGAAGTCGAACCGGAGGTAGCCGGGCTTGTTGTACGAGCCCGCCTGGTGGGTGGACTCCCCCAGCAACTGGCGCAGCGCGGCGTTCACGATGTGCGTGGCGGTGTGCGCCTGGCAGGCGCCGGCGCGCGCGAGCGCGTCGACCGCGGCGGTGACGGCAGCCCCGGTGGCGAGTTCGCCGTCCTCGACCCGCACCCTGTGCACCACGAGCCCCTGCACGGGACGCTGCACATCCAGCACCTCGAGGCTCAGGCCGTCGCCGGTGATCAGACCGCTGTCGGCGTCCTGGCCGCCCGCCTCGGCGTAGAACGGGGTCTGGTCGAGCACGACCTCGACGACATCGCCGGGCTGTGCGCGGTCGACCAGCCGGCCGTCGGCGACGATCCCCCGCACCCTCGCGTCCGCGGTGAGCTCGGTGTAGCCCAGGAAGGGCACCTCGCCGCCGGCGCGCAGCGTCCGGTATGCCTCGGTGGCGACCGTCGCGCCCTTCTTGGCCTTCGCGTCCGCCCGCGCGCGGTCCTTCTGCTCCTGCATGAGCCGACGGAAGCCCGCCTCGTCCACGCTGAGGCCCTGCTCGGAGGCCATCTCCAGGGTGAGGTCGATCGGGAACCCGTAGGTGTCGTGCAGTGCGAAGGCACGCTCGCCGGAGATCTCGGTGGTGTGGGCCTCGCGCGCCTGCCCTGCGGCGAGGTCGAAGATCTGGGTACCTGCGACCAGGGTGCGGCGGAACGCCTCCTCCTCGGCGTAGGCGACCTGGCTCACCCGGGCCCACTGGTCGGTGACGTCCGGGTAGGAGGCGCTCATCAGGTCGCGGCTGACCGGCAGCAGTTCGGGCAGCACCGGGTCGTTCACCCCGAGCAGCCGCATCGAGCGGACGCTGCGGCGCAGCAGGCGGCGCAGCACGTAGCCGCGCGCCTCGTTGCCCGGCGTGACGCCGTCGGTCATCAGCATCAGGGCGGAACGGACGTGGTCGCCGACCACGCGCAGCCGGACGTCGTCCTGCGGGTCGCCGCCGTAGCGAGTTCCGGCGATCTCGGCCGCCTTCGTGATCACGGGAAAGATCTCGTCGATCTCGTACATGTTCGCGACGCCCTGCAGGAGGTAGGCCGTGCGCTCCAGCCCCATGCCCGTGTCGATGTTCCTGCTCGGCAGCGGGCCGAGCACGTCGAAGTCGTCCTTGGCGCGGACGGCGGAGAGCTCTTCGGTCTGGAAGACGAGGTTCCAGATCTCGAGGAAGCGGTCCTCGTCGACGACCGGGCCGCCGTCGGGGCCGAACTGGGGACCGCGGTCGATGTAGATCTCCGAGCACGGCCCGCCCGGGCCGGGGACGCCCATGTGCCAGTAGTTGTCCTTCAGCCCGCGCCGCTGGATGCGTTCGTCCGGGATGCCCACGGCGCGCCACAGCCCCGCGGCCTCGTCGTCGTCGAGGTACACGGTGACCCAGACCTTGTCGGGGTCGAAGCCGTAGTTGCCGTCGGCCTGGCTTCCGGTGACCAGTTCCCAGGCGAACTGGATGGCACCCTCCTTGAAGTAGTCGCCGAAGGAGAAGTTGCCGTTCATCTGGAAGAACGTGCCGTGCCGGGTGGTCTTGCCGACCTCTTCGATGTCGAGGGTGCGCACGCACTTCTGGACGCTCACGGCGCGCTTGTACGGCGCGTCCTCCGCGCCGGTGAAGTAGGGCTTGAACGGCACCATCCCCGCGTTCACGAACAGCAGGGTGGGATCGTTGTACACCAGGGGTGTCGACGGCACGATCGTGTGCCCGCGCGCGGCGAAGAAGTCGAGGTAGCGCTGGCGGATGTCCGCAGTCTTCATGTCTGTTGGTCCTTGTCGAAGGCGGCGCGGGGCGCCGGTGAAACGGTGTGCGGGATCCTCCTGGACGAGGGCCTACGGCGTGGCCGCCGGCTCACTCGTCCAGGCCGAGAGCCTCCCGCAACTCGCCCTCGCGGGTGTCCATGGCCTCGCCCATGGTGGAGAGGAATTCCCCGACCCGGTCGACCAGTCCCTCCCTGGTCTTCTCGAGCTGGGTCGCGACGCCCTTGGGGGTGAACCGCTCGTAGTACTCGCGACCCTTGATCACGATCAGTGCGGTGAGCCCGACGCCGACGGCGAACCAGAACAGGCGCTTGCCCATCACTTGGCCTTCTTGGTCGTCTTCTTGCCGCTGACGGCCTGCCGGATGCCATAGGTGAAGGCCGCGGTCTTGATCAGGGGGCCACCCAGGGTGGACGCGAACAGGGTGGACAGCTGGGCGGCGTTCTCGCTCACCACGGTGGCGTGCGCGCTCACCTTCGCGACGTCCTCGGTCACCACGCTCAGCTTGCCCAGCTCGGTGTTGGTGGCCGTCACAGTGCCCTTGAGCTCCTGCAGGATCGGGACCGAGTTGTGGCCGAGGTCGCGGACGGCGAGGCGCAGTTCCTCCAGCACCCGGCCCAGCTTCAGCAGCGGGACGGCGCAGAACACGACGAACGCGACCGCGGCCACCGCGGCGATCAGGCCGGCGATCTCTCCGGCGGACATGGGCTTACCTCGCTGTCTTGAGTCGTTCCCCTTCAACCCCTGAAGAGTAGACGAAGTTGCGTTGACCCGCTGCGCGGAGCAACCCAGCTTCGTCTTGACGAGGGGCGCGCCAGCGGCCATCGGAACAGACGACCGCCACAACACCCCATCCGCCGAGCGCAGACGCCCGAGCGGCCGGCGGCCAACCCCGTCCATCCCGGTGCACGAAGGACTCCAGCTTTCGCCGACCGCCTCCGACGTGCCCGGTGCTGCGCGACGGTCAGGGGACGCGGACCTGCGTGCTGTCCCCTGGCGCCCAGTCCAGTGTCGGTCGGCGCGCGCCGAACCAGACCGTGACCAGCGCGCCGAGCAGAGCGGCGGCGGCAGGCAGGAACATGCTGGCGGCCATCGCCGCGCTGTAGCCGGCCCGGAGCATCGGGGCAGCTGGCCGGTCGTCCCGGCGGCGTCCGCGGCGGCGGAGCCGCCGGGAAGGCTGACCTCGAGCCGGGCCTGCATCAGCGCGGAGATCGCCGCGCTGCCCAGGACCGAGCCGACCTGACGCACCGAGTTGTAGACCCCCGACCCGGCCCCCGCGTCCGTCGGCGGGAGGTTGAATGTCGCCGCCGAGCTGATCGGGCCGTAGGTGAAGGCACCGGCGACACCCATCAGGGCACTGGGAAGGAGCAGCCGCCACCACAGCGACGCGTCCGGCACCATCCAGACCGCGTACCACGCCATCGCCACCGCCATCAGCACCAGCCCGGAGGTGGCGAGCAGGCGGGGATGGACGCGATCGACCAGCCGACCGGCCAGCGGCGCGAGCACGCCCGACAGCACGGCCATCGGCACCAGCTGCAGGGCGGCCCTGGTCGGGCTGAAGCCGAGGACGAGCTGGTAGTAGAAGACCAGCGGCAGCGAGTTGGCGGTCACGGCCAGGCCGACCATGGCGATCGCCGTGTTGGCGATCGAGAAGTTCCGGTCGGCGAACAGGCGCAGCGGCAGCAGCGGCTCCCCCGTACCGACCCGCTGCCACCAGACGAACGCGCCGAGCACGAGGGCGCCGAACACGATCAGCCCGACCACGCTGACCGGGCCACGGATGACCCCCCAGTGGTAGGTCTCCCCTTCCTGGATGCCGAAGACGACGCAGAACATGCCGACCGCCCACAGGAACACCCCTGGCAGGTCGAACCGGTGGCTCCGGGTGCCGAGGTCGGGCACGAGTCGCCACGCGAGAATGAAGCCGAGCACGCCGATCGGCACGTTGACGAAGAAGATCCACTCCCAGCCCAGGCCGTCCACGAGGAAGCCGCCGAGGATGGGTCCGACGAGGGTGGCGACCGCAGCCGTCGCCCCCCACAGGCTCATCGCCTGCCCACGCTCCTGCGGCGGGAAGGTGCGGGTGATCACCGCCATCGTCTGGGGGGTGAGCAGGGCCGCCCCCAACCCCTGCACGGCCCGGGCCGTGATCAGCATCTCGATCGAGCCCGAGAAGCCGCACCAGGCGGAGGACGCCGTGAACACGACCAGGCCGACCAGGTAGATCCGCTTCGGGCCGAACCGGTCGCCGAGCCGTCCGGTGACCAGGATCGGGACCGCGTAGGCCAGCAGGTAGGCGCTGGTCACCCAGACCGCGGCGTTGATGTCTGCGTGCAGTCCCTGCATGATCCGCGGGTTCGCCACCGACACGATCGTGGTGTCCACGAGGATCATGAAGAAGCCGAGCACGAGCGCCCAGAGGGCGGGCCACGGCTTGTCCGCCTGCGCTGGGGTCGAGGTCACGGTCGGGGGGAACCTGTTCGAGCGCCGATTCATTCCTGGGTACGGCCGAGCAGGTCCTCGAGCACGACCAGGCGCTCGGCGAGGGCCCCCTCGTTGCCGTGGTCGGTGGGCTCGTAGTAGCGAGCGCCCTCGAGGTCGTCGGGCAGGTACTGCTGGCGCGCCACGCCGTGCTCGGCGTCGTGGGCGTAGACGTAGCCGGTGCCGTGCCCGTGGGTCTTCGCGCCCGGGTAGTGCGCGTCCCGCAGGTGCGGCGGGACGGTCCCGATCCGGCCGGCGCGGACGTCGGCGATGGCCGCGTCGACCGCCTTCACCACGGCGTTCGACTTGGGCGCCATCGCGCAGGCGATCACGGCCTGGGCGAGGTTGATCCGCGCCTCCGGCAGGCCGATCAGCTGGACGGCCTGGGCGGCTGCCACACAGGTCTGGAGCACGGAGGGGGCGGCCATCCCGATGTCCTCACTGGCGAGGATGACCAGCCGGCGGGCGATGAACCGCGGATCCTCCCCCGCCTCCAGCATCCGGGCCAGGTAGTGCAGGCCGGCCTGGACGTCCGAGCCACGCAGACTCTTGATGAAGGCGCTGATCACGTCGTAGTGCTGGTCGCCGTCTCTGTCGTAGCGCACGGCGGCCTTGTCGACGGCGGTAGCGACCACGTCCGCGTCGATCACGGCGGTGCCCTGAGCAGCGGCACCCGCCGCGGACTCCTCCAGATAGGTCAGGGCGCGACGGGCATCGCCGCCGGCGAACCGTAGGAGAGCGGAGCGCGCCTCGTCGGAGAGCGTGTAGGCGCCGCCGAGGCCACGCTCGTCGATCAGGGCCCGGTCCAGCAGGGTGGCGATGTCGGCGTCGGTGAGCGGCTGGAGAGTGAGCAGCAGCGAACGGGACAACAGCGGGGAGATCACCGAGAAGGACGGGTTCTCGGTGGTCGCGGCGACGAGCGTCACGAGCCGGTTCTCGACGGCCGGCAGCAGGACGTCCTGCTGCGCCTTGGAGAACCGGTGCACCTCGTCCACGAAGAGCACGGTGCCCACACCGTGGACGAGCTCTCGCTGGGCCTCGGCCAGGGCGGCCCTGACCTCCTTCACCCCCGCGGTCACGGCGGACAGTTCAACGAACCGGCGCTGCCCCGTGGCCGAGACGACGGCGGCGATGGTGGTCTTGCCCACCCCGGGCGGCCCCCACAGGAACACCGACATGGCCGCCTTGCCCTCGGCCAGCCTGCGCAGCGGGGAGCCGGGACCGAGCAGGTGGTCCTGGCCGACGATCTCGTCGACCGTTCGCGGGCGCATCCGTACCGCGAGCGGGGTGTCGGCGTGCCCGGCCGTGCTCAAGGACCCGCCCGGCGCAGGCGCGGGGGCCTCGTGAAGCGGGTTGCCGAACAGGTCAGTGTCCATCGCGACGACGCTACACCGCTGCACCCTCCTTGCGTGTGCCGATATATCGAGCTACTCTCGATATATCGGTGTTGTACCGATGACATGATCTGAGGAGAAGAACCATGAACGACAACACATACGACGAGAACTGGAACGACGACCCCCGCGCGCATCGCCGTGGTGGTCATCACGGCGGTCGCGGACGCGGCCGGGACTTCGGCCCCGGTGCGTTCGGCCCTGGCGGTTTCGGCCCCGCGGCGTTCGGAATGGCCGGCCCGTTCGGCCCTGGTGGACCGTTCGGCCCGAACGGGCCGATGGGCCCGGCCGCACGGGGTCGCGGACGGGGACGCCGCGGCCACGTGCGCACGGCGATCCTCGCCCTGCTCGCGGACGAGCCCCTGAACGGCTACCAGGTCATGCAGACGCTCGCCGAGCGCACGCAGGGCATGTGGAGGCCGAGCCCGGGCGCCGTCTACCCCGCGCTCTCCCAGCTGGAGGACGAGGGCCTGATCGAGTCCTTCGACAACGAGGGCCAGAAGGCGTTCCGCCTGACCGGGGCCGGCCGCGCGGCCGCCGAGCAGGTCGAGACCCCGCCGTGGGAGATGGTCAACGAGGCCGTCGCCGGCTGGGGACCCGACCAGGTGAAGGGGATGTGGAAGGAGTTCGCCAGCGTCGCCGCGGCGGCCAAGGAACTCACCCGCAACGGCGACCCGCGGCAGGTCGAGGCGGCCACCGCGCTGCTGGCCGACACCCGGCGCAAGCTCTACGGCCTGCTGGCCAGCGACGGCACGGGGGACGTCCACAACGGGGACGACCTGCGGTAACCAACCCGGCCACCACGAGGTGGACGGACCTGCGGCGACCTCGCCCGGGTCCGTCCACCTCGTCCTGTGCTCAGGCCTGCTTGGGCGGCGGCGGGACGAAGTCCACGCCGGCCTCCTTGCGCTGCCGGGCGGTGATCGGCGCCGGAGCCTCGGTCAGCGGGTCGAAGCCACCGCCGGTCTTCGGGAAGGCGATCACGTCGCGGATCGTCTCGAAGCCGCCCAGCAGCATGACCAGGCGGTCCAGCCCGAAGGCGATGCCGCCGTGCGGCGGGGCGCCGTAGTTGAAGGCGTCCAGCAGGAAGCCGAACTTCTCCTGCGCCTCCTCCGCACCGATCCCCATCACCGAGAACACGCGCTCCTGGACGTCGCGCCGGTGGATACGGATCGAGCCGCCGCCGACCTCATTGCCGTTGCAGACGAAGTCGTAGCCGTAGCTCAGCGCCGAGCCGGGATCGGTGTCGAAGCTGGCCAGCGACTCAGGCTTCGGCGAGGTGAAGGCGTGGTGGACCGCCGTCCAGCTGCCCTCGCCGACCGCGACATCACCGGAGGCGACCGCGTCCGCGGTGGGCTTGAACATCGGCGCGTCGACGATCCACAGGAAGCTCCAGGCCTTCTCGTCGATCAGCCCGGCCCGCCTCCCGATCTCCAGCCGCGCGGCGCCCAGCAACTCCTGGGACGCCTCGCGTGCGCCGGCGGCGAAGAAGATCGCATCGCCGGGGCTGGCGTCCATCGCCGCCGCGATGCCCTCCCGCTCGGCGTCGGAGATGTTCTTCGCGACCGGGCCACCGAGCGTCCCGTCCTCGCCGATGGTGATGTAGGCCAGGCCCCTGGCGCCGTGCTGCTTCGCCCACTCCTGCCAGGCATCGAACTGCCGCCGCGGCAGCGAAGCGCCGCCGGGCATCACGACACCACCGACGTAGGGGTTCTGGAAGACCCGGAACGGCGTGTCGGCGAAGAAGCCGGTCAGCTCGCGGATCTTCAGGCCGAACCGCAGGTCGGGCTTGTCGGACCCGTAGTCGTTCATCGCCTCGTGCCACGTCATCCGCGGCAGCGGGGTGGGCATGTCGACGCCGACGAGCTTCCAGCAGGCCGCCATCACGGCCTCGCCGATCGCGATCACGTCGTCCTGGTCGACGAAGCTCATCTCGATGTCCAGCTGGGTGAACTCGGGCTGCCGGTCGGCGCGGAAGTCCTCGTCCCGGTAGCAGCGGGCGATCTGGTAGTAGCGCTCCATGCCCGCCACCATCAGCAGCTGCTTGAACAGCTGGGGGCTCTGCGGCAGGGCGTACCACGTGCCGGGGTGCAGGCGCGCCGGGACGATGAAGTCGCGCGCGCCCTCCGGGGTGGAGCGGGTCAGGGTCGGCGTCTCGATGTCGTAGAAGTCGTGGGCGGCCAGCACCTGGCGGATCGTGTGGGTGACGTTGGAGCGCAGCACCAGGGCGTCGTGGGGACGCTGGCGGCGCAGGTCGAGGTAGCGGTAGCGCAGCCGCGCGTCCTCGCCCACGCCGGAGCGCTCGTCGATCTGGAAGGGCAGCGGCGCGGACGGGTTGAGCACCTCGAGCTCGCTGACGACGACCTCGATCTCCCCGGTGGGCAGGTCGGGGTTGGCGTTGCCGTCCGGACGCGCCTCGACCACGCCGACCACCCTGATGCAGTACTCGTTGCGGAGCTCATGGGCACCGGAGGCGTCCAGCACCTCGTCGCGGATCACGACCTGGACGATGCCCGAGGCGTCCCTGAGGTCGATGAAGGCCACCCCGCCGTGGTCACGTCGCTTGCCCACCCAGCCGGTGAGCGTGACGGGAGCCCCGATGTCCGAGGCTCGCAGGGTGCCGGCCCTGTGGGTTCGCAGCATGACGATGTTCCTTTCTGTGCCCCGCATAGACGGTGCGGCGCGTGCCCGAAGAGTCTAGGCCGGGGAGCCGGCCCCCGACGAAACCGATCCTGACCGGCTAGCCGCGGACCACCCGCGGACGCAGGTCGGCGGTGGGCGGCTCCCAGGTGTCCGGGTCGGCGGCCACCTGCTCGCCGCTGCGGATGTCCTTCACCTCACCGGTGGAGAACCACACGAACGGGATGCCACGTCGGTCGGCGTAACGGATCTGCTTGCCGAACCGGTCGGCCCTGGCCGCCACCTCGCAGGGGATCCCGCGGGCGCGCAGCCGGGCGGCGATCGCGTCCGCCCCGGCCCGGGTCTCCTCGGCATCGACGGCCACCAGAACGCAGCTCGGCACGATCCGGGACGCGGCGAGCGCGCCCTTCCCGATCAGCGGCGCGAGCACGCGTGTGACGCCGATCGACAGTCCCACGCCCGGATAGGTGGTGCGCCCGTCGGAGGCCAGGGAGTCGTAGCGGCCGCCGGAGCAGATCGAGCCGAGGTGCTCGAACCCGTCCATGCTGGTCTCGTAGACGGTGCCGGTGTAGTAGTCCAGCCCGCGGGCGATCTTGAGGTCGGCGACGATGCGTCCCGGGGCGATCTGGCCACCGGCCCTGACCACGGCGGCCAGCTGCTCCAGACCTTCGTCGAGCAACTCGTGGCGGACGCCCAGTGCGCGCACCCGTCCCACGAACGACTCGTCCGCGGACGCGATCGTGGCCAGCGCGAGGCACTGCCCTGCGACCGCCTCGGAGAGCCCGAGCTCCCCGGTGAGCAGGCCGCGGACGGCCTCGGGCCCGATCTTGTCCAGCTTGTCCACCCGCTGCAGGACGGCCAGGTGGTCCTCGATGCCCAGACCACGGTAGAAGCCCTCGGCCAGCCGCCGGTTGTTCACGCGCATCACCGCCGACGGCAGGCCGAACTCGGTGTGCAGCTTCTCCAGGGCCTCCAGGATGACCCTGGCCACCTCGACGTCGTGGTGCTCGGCGAGGACGTCCTGGCCGACGACGTCGATGTCTGCCTGCAGGAACTCGCGGTACCGGCCTTCCTGCGGGCGTTCGCCCCGCCAGACCTTCTGGAGCTGGTAGCGCCGGAACGGGAACACCAGGTGGCCGGAGTTCTCCAGGACGTAGCGGGCGAACGGGACGGTGAGGTCGAAGTGCAGACCGAGGTCGTCGGCGGCGTCGGCGCTCGCGTGCAGCCGGCGGACGACGTAGACCTCCTTGTCGATCTCACCCTTGCGGGTGAGCTGCTCCATCGGTTCCACGGCGCGGGTCTCGATGGAGGCGAAACCGTGCAACTCGAAGGTGTCGGCGAGGCTGGCCAGGACGCGCTGCTCGACCACGCGCCCGGACGGCAGGAACTCGGGGAAGCCCGACAGGGGCTTGGGACGTGCCATCAGCGACCCACCGATGCCGGTGCGAGGTGGGGGTTGGCGACGCGTTCGTGCGCCATGGTGGTCTGGGGGCCGTGACCGGGCAGCAGCGCGACCGAGTCGGGCAGCGGCAGGACGACGTCCCGCAGCGTGCGCGCCATCGTCCTGGCGTCGCCGCCGGGCAGGTCGGTGCGTCCGATCGATCCGGCGAACACGACGTCCCCGCTGAACACGATCCGGTTGATTCCGGGGTTGCGTCCGTTGTAGTCGAGCCCGAGCAGCACCGAGCCCGCGGTATGGCCGGGCGCAGGCGTGATGCCGAACCTCAGCCGGGCGATGCTCAGCTCCGCGAGGTCGTCGAACTCCTCCACCCTGGCGGGCTCGGTCATCGGCTGTTTCAGCACCTGCCGCAGCAGCGCGACCCCGTCCGCGTTCAGGCCGGCGGCCGGCTCGGCGAGCAGGTGACGGTCGGCGGAGTGGATCCACAGCGGGATGTTGAACTCGTCGGCGAGCTCCGCGGCGTTCGCGACGTGGTCGAAATGGCCGTGTGTCGCGAGGATTCCCTTCGGCTTCAGCTGGTGCTCGGACAGGAGCCGGCGCACGCTCGGCGCCGCGTCCTGCCCGGGGTCGATCACGACGCAGTCGGGGACGCCGGGGGCTGCGACCACGTAGCAGTTGGCCTGCCAGTGGCCAGATGCGAAGGAAGCCAGGAACACGCGTGACAGACTACCGGCAGTCCGGGCCTCGCCGCGTTGTCACAAACAGGGGCGGATCAGGCAAGATGATCCCCATGAACTCCACCTCAGGTCCGGCGGACTTCGGTCGCGTCGACCCGGACGGCACGGTCTACGTGCGCACGGGCGACGGCGAGCGGGTCGTCGGTCAGATTCCCGACGTCGAAGCCGCGGAGGCGCTCGCCTTCTACACCCGGCGGTACGAGGCTCTCGAGGTGGAGGTGGGCCTTCTGGAGACGAGGGTGAAGAGCGGCGCGCTCTCCCCCGAGGAGGCCAGGCACAGCATCGCAGCGGTCCGCGCCAGCGTGGCGTCCGCGAATGCCGTCGGCGACCTCGACGGGCTCGCCGCCCGGCTCGAAGCCCTCTCGCCGGTCCTGGCCGAGCAGGCCGAGGTGCGCAAGGCCGAACGCTCCAGGCAGCAGGCCGCCACCCGGGAGACCAAGGAGCGCATGGTCGCCGAGGCCGAGGTGCTCGCGGCGGGCAACGACTGGCGCGGCGGGGTGAATCGCTTCCGGGCGCTGCTGGAGGAATGGAAGGCCCTCCCCCGCATCGACCGGGCCACCGACGACGCGTTGTGGCACCGCTTCTCCGCCGCCCGCACCACCTACACGCGTCGGCGCAAGTCGCAGTTCGCCGAGCAGGCCGCCAGGCGTGAGGGTGCCCGGCAGGAGAAGGAACAGATCATCGCCGAGGCGCGCGAGCTCGCGTCCTCGACCGAATGGGGACCGACGGCCGGTGCGTTCCGCGAGCTGATGACCCGCTGGAAGGCGGCCGGCGCGGCTCCTCGCGAGGTCGACGACCAGCTGTGGGCGGAGTTCCGCGGGATCCAGGACGGATTCTTCAATGCCCGTGCGTCGGTGCTGAGCGAGCAGGACGCCGAGTACAAGGCCAACCTCGACGCGAAGCTGGCCCTGCTGGAGGAGGCCGAGGCCTCGTTGCTGCCGGTCACCGACCTCGCCGCCGCCCGCGCCGGCTACCGGAGCTTCCTGGAGCGGTTCAACGCCTACGGGAGGGTGCCCCGGGAGCAGATGCGGGCGGTGGACGCCAGGGTGAAGGCGATCGAGTCGGCGGTGAAGGCGGCCGAGGACGCGGAGTGGCGTCGCACCGACCCCCAGGCGCGGGCACGCGCCGAGGAGACCGTCGGCATGCTCTCCGCGGAGATCGAGAAGCTCACCGAGAAGGCCGCGAAGGCGACCGCGCGGGGCGACAAGGCCGCCGCGGCCAAGGCGAACGACTCGATTGCCACCTACCAGACCTGGCTCGACCAGGCCAAGGCCACCCTCGCCGACTTCAACCGCTGAGCACGCCTCCGCGGACGGTTCCGGGACGGTTGCGCGGACCGAGTGGGGGACGGTTCCCTTCTCGGTCCACCTTCCCCCGGACCGCGTTGGACCGACTCGGGGACGGTTCCGCTCTCGGTCCACCGACGGCCCAGCAGCCCATTCCGTCGAACGGCGGACCGAGTTGGGGACGGTTCTCCACTCGGTCCACCTTCACCTGGACCGAGTAGGGAACCGTCCCCAATCCGGTCCAACGCGGTGCGGACCTTCACCTGGACCGAGTAGGGAACCGTCCCCCATCCGGTCCAACGCGGTGTGGACCTTCACCTGGACCGAGAAGGGAACCGTCCCCCATCCGGTCTAGCGCGGTGCGGACCTTCAGGTGGACCGAGTAGGGAACCGTCCCCAATCCGGTCCACCCTCGCGGGGGAGCCCGGCGAGCAGCGGCCGGCGCCCAGCGTCAGTTCTTGATCCGGAACACGTCGTAGACGCCGGGGACCTTGCGGACGGCGCCGATCAGGTGCTCGAGGTGAGTGGGGTCGGTGGTCTCGAAGGTGAAGCGGAACTTGAACGTGTGGTCCTTGGCCGTGTTCAGGGTCGCGGTCTGGATCGAGATGTGGTGCTCCCCCATCACCCTGGTCACCTCGGAGAGGATGCCGGTCCGGTCCAGGCCCTCCACCTGCAGCGCGACCAGGAAGGAGCTGGTCGCGGTCGGCGCCCACGCGACGTCCACGAGCCGCTCGGGCTGGCTGCGCAGAGACTGCGCGTTCGTGCAGTCGACCCGGTGCACGGAGACGCCGCTCTCCCTGGTGACGAAGCCGAGGATCTCGTCGCCGGGCACCGGGCGGCAGCACCGGGCGAGCTTCACCCACACGTTCGGGTCGCCCTGGACGACCACGCCGGCGTCATTGCCCGAGGTCATCCTTCCGCGCCGGGGCCGGGCCGTGATCACCGAGGTGTCCTCGCCGCCCAGCTCGGCGACCTCCTCCGCGCCGCCCTCGGACGCGATCAGCCGCTGCACCACGGCCTGCGGGCTGATCGAGCCCTCGCCGATCGCCGCGTACAGCGCGTTCACGTCCGCCACCCGGAAGTGCTCGGTGAGCCCGGTCATGTGCTCGGGGGTCAGCAGCCGCTGCAAGGGCAGACCGGCCCTGCGCAGCTGCCTGGTGAGCTGCTCCTTGCCGGTGTCGACCGACTCCTCACGCCGTTCGCGCATGAAGTACTGCCGGATCTTGCCACGCGCCCGCGGGCTCTTGACGAAGCCCAGCCAGTCCCGGCTCGGGCCGGCGTTCGCCGCCTTCGACGTCAGCACCTCGACGACGTCGCCGCTGGACAGCGCCGACTCCAGCGAGACCAGCCGTCCGTTCACCCTGGCACCGATCGTCCGGTGCCCCACCTCGGTGTGGACGGCGTAGGCGAAGTCGACCGGGGTACCGCCGGCGGGCAGGCTGATCACGTCGCCCTTCGGCGTGAACACGAACACCTCGTCGTTGGCGATCTCGAACCGCAGGGTGTCGAGGAACTCGCCGGGGTCCTCGGTCTCGCGCTGCCACTGGTTGATCTGCTGCACCCAGTTGAGCTCGGTCCCGTCGACCTTGCCCTCCTTGTACTTCCAGTGGGCGGCGACGCCGTACTCGGCCTGCCGGTGCATCTCGTGAGTGCGGATCTGCAACTCGACCGGCTTGCCGCCCGGGCCGAGGACCGTCGTGTGCAGCGACTGGTAGAGGTTGAACTTCGGCATCGCGATGTAGTCCTTGAACCGCCCGGGCAGGGGGTTCCACCGCGCATGCAGCGTGCCGAGCGCTGCGTAGCAGTCGCGCTGGGTGTCGACCAGGATCCGCAGCCCGACCAGGTCGTAGATGTCGGCGAAGTCGCGCCCGCGCACGACCATCTTCTGGTAGATGGAGTAGTAGTGCTTGGGACGCCCGTAGACCGTGGACTTGATCCCGGCGTCGGCGAGGTCGGCGCGGACCTGCTCGGTGACGACCCGCAGGTAGTCCTCGCGCAGCGGGGCCCGCGCCGCGACCAGCTTGACGATCTCGTCGTAGACCTTGGGCTGCAGGGTGGCGAAGGAGAGGTCCTCCAGCTCCCACTTGATGGCGTTCATGCCCAGCCGGTGCGCCAGCGGGGCGAAGATCTCCAGGGTGTCCCGGGCGATCGCCATCTGCTTGTCCTGGCGCAGGTAGCCGATCGTGCGCATGTTGTGCAGCCGGTCGGCGAGCTTGATCACGAGGACGCGGATGTCCTTGCTCATCGCCATCACCATCTTGCGGATGGTCTCGGCCTTCGCCGACTCCCCGTACTGGATCTTGTCCAGCTTGGTCACGCCGTCGACCATCGCCGCGATCTCGCTGCCGAAGTCGGCGGTCAACTGCTCGACCGTGTAGGAGGTGTCCTCGACCGTGTCGTGCAGCAGCGCGGCGGCGATCGTCGGCTCGGTCATCCCCAGCTCGGCGAGGATCGTCGCCACCGCCAGCGGATGCGTGATGTAGGCGTCGCCGCTCTTGCGCAACTGTCCGGTGTGGTAGTGCTCGGCGGTCCGGTAGGCGCGCTCGATCAGCGCGACGTCGGCCTTGGGATGGTGCGTGTGGATGATCCGGACCAGCGGGTCGAGCACCGCGGCCGGCTGGTTGCGCTGGGCGCCGATCCGGGCGAGGACCTGCCGCATCCGCAGCCGGGGCTGGTCGGTCGACGCGAGTCGACCGCGGGGTTCGCCGGGCAGGCCGTCCCCTTCGCCGTACGGTCCGTGGACGCCCTGCGACACACCGCCTCCGCTGTTCGAGAAGTGGAGGCTCACTCTACCCGGGGCGACCGCGGCGCGCCCGCAGCCTTCCGCACCACGACGACCTCGTCACCGGTCCGAAGCGTCTCCGTGCCGAGCTCGTAGTAGCGCCGAAGCATCCGGTTGCGGACGATGCCCAGCACCTTCTCGCCCTCGAGCTCGTCGGGCCGCCGGCCTTCCTCGTCCCTGGTGACCAGCCGCTGGACGACCTCGAGCCCGTCCCCGGCCGAGAGCAGGTCCTCGATCACCTCGCCCAGCTCGGGGCTCAGCGAACTCAGGCCCATCAGGCGACCAACCGCGTCCGACGACGTGACCACCTGGTCCGCGCCGGACTGACGCACCAGCGGAAGGTTCAGCGAGTCGCGGACGGCCACCACGAGGTGGGCACCACGATTCAGCTGGCGCACGGTCAGCGTCGCGAGAATGGCGGTGTCGTCCCTGCCGACGGTGATGATCACCTCCTTCGCCTTCGGGAGCTCGGCGCGGTGCAGCAGCTCGCGCGAGGTCGCGTCCCCCTCGAAGGCGGCCAGGCCGCGCCGGTTGGCCGCGGCCACCGCCTGCGCGTCGGCGTCGATGACGAGAATCCGTTCGGTGGGAATCGCCCCCCGCAGCAGCGCGGCGGTGGCGCTCTGGCCGGTGGTGCCGTAACCGATGACGACGGTGTGGTTGCGCATCTTCCTCCTCCAGCGCGAGTCCCGCAGCGCGCGGCGGCCCTGGTTGGCCAGTACCTCCACGGTGGTGCCGACCAACAGCACCAGGAAGGCGATCCGGATCGGCGTCACGACGAACACGTTGATCAGCCGCGCGTGGGGCAGCACGGGCGTGATGTCGCCGTAGCCCGTGGTGGTCATCGTGACGGTGGCGTAGTAGAGGGCGTCGATGAAGTCGACACCGTTGCCGCCGGTGTGGTCGCCGTACGCGTCCCTGTCGATGTACACGATCAGGGTGAGCAGCAGGAGCAGTCCCAGTGCGACGCCGACCCGGGTGAGCAGCTCCCGCACCGGCGTCGTGGCGCGGCTGGGCAGACTCACCTGGGCCCGCCCCGACCAGAGGCCGGAACGGGTCGGGCGCGGCCTCGGCGACGCCATCAGGCCTTCAGGACCGCCGAGGTCTCGTGCACGCCGACCGCCTCCAGCCGCCCGCGCCCGCCCAGGAAACCGAGCTCGATCAGCACCGAGACGTGGACGAGCTCTGCCCCGAGCCGGCGGATCAGGGCCGCGGTCGCGCCGATCGTGCCTCCGGTGGCGAGCACATCGTCGATCACCAGCACCTTCGCGCCGGGCATGATCGCGTCGGTGTGGACGGCGAGCGTCTCATCCCCGTACTCGAGGGAGAAGGTCTGCGTGTAGACGTCACCGGGAAGCTTGCCCGGCTTGCGGACGGGAACGAATCCCGCGCCCAGCGCGAGGGCCACCGGCCCGGCGAAGATGAAGCCGCGGGCCTCCATCCCGACCACCACGTCGATGCCGTCCGGCGCGCTCGCGGCCAGCTCCTCGACCGCGGCCCGGTAGCCGGCCGGGCTGGCGAGCAGCGGGGTGATGTCCTTGAACACCACCCCCGGCTTGGGAAAGCCGGGGATGTCGCGGATCAGCGAAGAGATCAGCGCCCGGTTCTGCTCCTGTGCGGACATGCCGTCACTTCCTGCGCTGGCTGCGCGACTGCCGGCTGGGCTGCTGCCGCGTCCCCGCCTGCACATCCTTCGCGGAGACCAGGCCGAGGGTGGCCGGATCGACCGGCGCGGCGGCGGTGTCCCCCACGGCGACCGTCACCGACCGGGTGGGCTTGCGGATCGCCTTCTCGCTGGCCCGTGCCTCGCGGCGGGACAGCCGCTCGCGGTGCTCCTGCATGTCCGGGTCGGACTCCCGCATCTGGGCCAGCAGGGGGGTCGCGATGAAGATCGAGGAGTAGGCCCCCGCGATCATGCCGACGAACAGGGCCAGCCCGAGGTCCTTCAGCGGTCCGGTGCCGAGGACGAACCAGCCGGTAAACAACAGGGCGGCGACCGGCAGGACGCCGATCACCGTCGTGTTCAGCGACCGCACCAGCACCTGGTTGAGGGCGGTGTTGGCCTGGAACGAGTAGGTGTGGCGGGAATGGGTGATGTCGCGGGTGTTCTCGCGAATCTTGTCGAACACCACCATGGTGTCGTAGAGCGAGTAGCCGAGGATCGTGAGGACGCCGATCATGGTCGCCGGCGTCACCGAGAAGCCGATCAACGCGTACACGCCCACCGTCACCACGAGGTCGTGCAGGAGGGCGACGATCGCCGAGACGCTCATCTTGAACTCGCGGAAATAGACCCAGATCAGGACCATCACCAGCACGAGGAAGACGACCAGCGCGATCAGGGCCTGGGTGGAGATCTGCTGGCCCCAGGACGCGCCGATCAGCGAGTAGGCGACGTCGTCGGTCTCGGCGCCGACCGCCTGGGCGATCGCGGCCTTCACCTCGGTGACGTTGCTCTCGGAGTTGATCTGCTCGGTCTGGACGCGGACGGTGTCGGTGCCGATCGTGGTGACGCTGAGGTCGTCGCCGGCCACCCCCAGTGCTGCCACGGCCTCCCGGACGTCGTCCACGGTGGTCGCCGTGACGGCCGCCGGGGCCGAGAACTCCGCGCCGCCGGTGAACTCGATGCCCCAGTTCAGACCGCGGAACAGCAGTGCGCCGATCGAGACCAGCAGGACGATTCCCGAGATCAGGTACCACCGGTTGCGGTGCCCGACGAAGTCGTAGGAGATCTCGCCGGTGTACAGCCGGTGCGCGATGCCTGGCTTCCTGGCCGGAGCCTCCTGCGGCTCGGTGAGCTGGTCGGTCATCACGCCTGTCCTCCTGCGGCGGCCGCGCCCTTGCGCAGCGAGTTGTGCAGTGGCGCCTTGCTGGTGCCCATGTGTTCGGCCTCGAAGCCGGAGAAGCGGTGCCCCTCCCCGAAGAACTTCGTGTGGCCGAGCAGGGTCATCATCGGCTTGGTGAAGAAGAACACCACGGCGATGTCGATCACGGTGGTCAGGCCGAGGGTGAAGGCGAAGCCCTTCACCGAGCCGATCGCGATCACGAACAGCACGATCGCGGACAGCAGCGACACCGAGTCGGCCGCCAGGATCGTCTTGCGGGACCGGAGCCAGCCGGTCTCGATGGACGTGCGCAGGCTGCGTCCCTCGCGGACCTCGTCGCGGATTCGCTCGAAATAGATGATGAACGAGTCGGCCGTGACACCGATCGCGACGATCGCACCCGCGATGCCGGGCAGGTTGAGGGCGAAGCCCATGCTCAGCCCCAGCAGCACCATCAGCGACCAGGTGAGCGCGCCGGCCACGACCAGCGAGAGGGTCACCACCAACGCCAGGCCCCGGTAGTACAGGATGCTGTAGAGGAGCACCAGGCCGAGGCCGATCAGGCCGGCGATGATGCCGGCCTGCAACTGGTCGCCACCGAGCTTGGCCGACACGTTCTCGACGCTGGAGATGTCGAAGGACAGCGGCAGCGCGCCGTAGGTCAGCACATTCGCCAGCTGGGTGGCGCTGGCCTGGGTGAAGCTGCCCTCGATCTGGGCCTGGCCGCCGGAGATCGTCGAGCTGACCGAGGGCGCCGAGATCACCTTGCCGTCCAGCACGATGCCGAACTGGTTCTCCGGGCTGGTCTGTTGGGCCAGGTGGCCGGTGACGGTGGCGAAATCGGCCGCACCCTGGCTGTTGAACTGCAGGGTCACCACGTAGGACACCGAGTTCTGCGGGATCGCGGCCTGCGCCTTGGTCACCTGCTGGCCGCTGATCAGCGCCGGGCCGAGCAGGTACTTGTAGGTACCGGTGTCGTCACAGGTGATCAGCGGCTGGTCGCTGACGTCAGGGGTCGGACTGGTCTGTCCGCACTCGAACGCGTCGAACTCGCTGGTGTCGCGGTCGCTCGGCGTGTAGGTGAGCAGGTCGGTCAGGCTGGCCGCGGGGGTCGCCGCCGCGGTCGGACGCGGGCTGGGCACCGGCGTCGGCAGAGCCGGCATCGGCCGCTTGTTGCCGGTGCTGGAGGCCGTCGCGGTGGGTTCGGCCGACGCGGTCGCCGTCGCCTGCTCGGTGGCGGTCGGCTCCGCGGTGGCGGTCGGCTCCTCCGCGGACGCCGTCGCCGTGGGCTGGGCGGTCGCCGTGGTGCCGGTCG
>NZ_JASGES010000053.1:0-18357 GCF_047606205.1 Propionicimonas sp.
CCGCGCGCGGCCGAGGCCGCGCGCACGCTCGGGGCCGGGCGGTGGCGCGTCCTGGCCACGGTCACGCTGCCCGCGCTGGCGCCCGCGATCGCGTCCGGAGCCGCCCTGGTGTTCCTCTTCTGCGCGTCCGCGTTCGGGGTGGTGCTGGTGCTGGGCGGGGAGAGCTACGGCACGGTCGAGACCGAGATCTGGTACCAGACCACCCAGCTGCTGGACCTGCCCGCCGCGGCCGCGCTGTCGATCCTCCAATTGCTCGTCGTGAGCGCGTCCCTGATCCTCGCCGGATCGGCCCGCGCGCGGCAGGAACGGGCGCTGCGGTTGTCCGGCAACCCGGTGGACGCGCCGCTGCGCGCGTCCGACCGGCCGGCCGCCGCGGTCACCGCGGTCGTCGTGCTCGGCCTGCTGGTCCTCCCGATGGGCTCGCTGGTGTGGCGCTCTTTCCTCACCGTCGACGGGGTGGGGCTGGCCAACTACCGCGCCCTCGCCGGCACGGCGGGAACCCTGACGGTGAGCGTGTGGCAGTCGCTGCTGAACTCCCTCGGCACCGCGCTGGCCGCCACGGCGATCGCGGTGTGCCTGGGCCTGATGGTCAGCTACGTGCTGTCCCGACGGCCCGCGTCCGCGCCGGGTCGTCGGTTCATGCGAGCGGTGGACGCGGCCTTCATGCTGCCGCTGGGCGTGTCCGCGGTGACGGTGGGCTTCGGGTTCCTGATCACGCTGAACCGCCCGCCGCTCGACCTGCGCTCCAACTGGCTGCTGATCCCGATCGCGCAGGCGCTGGTGGCACTCCCGCTCGTGGTACGGACGCTGCTGCCCACGCTCAGGGCGATCGATCCGCGGCTGCACGAGGTCGCCGCCACCCTCGGCGCGACCCCGCGGCGGATCGTCGCGACGATCGACGCGCCGTTCGCGCTGCGTGGGCTGGGGCTGGCGCTCGGCTTCGCGTTCGCGACCAGCCTGGGCGAGTTCGGAGCCACGTCGTTCCTCGCCCGACCGGACCGTCCGACCCTGCCGGTGGTGATCTTCCAGCTGATCGGACGGCCCGGCGCGGAGAATTTCGGCGCGGCCATGGCAGCATCCGTGGTGCTGGCGGCCTTCGCGGCCCTCGCGATGGGCCTGGCGGAGTGGGTCGGGCCGAAGGAGGTGAACCCGTGGTGAGCGGCCTCGAGGTGCGCGACGCGGTCGTCCGCTACGGGCCGGTGACGGCCGTCGACGGGGTGTCGCTGTCGGTCGAGCCCGGGGAGGTGGTGGCGCTGCTCGGCCCGTCCGGGTCGGGGAAGTCGTCGCTGTTACGGGCGGTCGCGGGGCTCGAACCGCTGGCCGGCGGCTCGGTGAGCTGGGACGCCGAGGACCTGGCCGGGGTGCCCGTCCACAAGCGGGCCTTCGTGGTGATGTTCCAGGACGGCCAGCTCTTCCCGCACCTGTCGGTCGCGGGCAACGTCGGCTACGCCCTGGCCCGCGCGCCGAGGGCGCGGCGGGAGCGGCGGGTGGCCGAACTGCTGGAACTGGTCGGGCTCGCGGGCTACGGCCGGCGTCCGGTGACCGCACTGTCCGGCGGAGAGGCGCAGCGGGTGGCGCTGGCCCGGTCGCTGGCCGCCGATCCGCGGCTGCTGCTGCTCGACGAGCCGCTGTCCGCGCTGGACCGAGGGCTGCGCGAGCATCTCGTGGGCGTCCTGGACGAGACCCTGCGCGCGACGGGCGTCCCGGCCCTCTACGTGACCCACGACCAGGACGAGGCCTTCGCGATCGCCGACCGGGTGGCGGTGCTGGCCCGCGGCGCGGTCCTGCAGCTGGCCGACCCGGACACGCTGTGGCGGACGCCGGCCTCGCGCGAGGTCGCGGAGTTCCTCGGCTACGGACCGTTCCTCTCCGCCGCCGAGGCGGCGACCCTGGGCTGGCCGGACGCGCCGCCACTGGTCGGCGTCGGACCGGACGGGCTCGTCGTGGCCGGCGACGGGGTCGAGGTCGCGGTCCTGCAGGCGCAGGCCCGGCGTGGGGGCAGTGAGCTGACCGTCCGGCTGCCCTCCGGCGAGCAGGCCCGCGTGCGGACCCCGGCGATCGCCTCCCACGCGCATCCGCCCGCCACCCTCCGCGTCCGTCTCGACCCGTCCGCCTGCGGCGAGCTCCCTGGTGCCGGCCCCGCCGGCGGCGCGGACTCGCGGGAGTCCTAGGAGACTGCTGAACAATCATGTCCCGGCTGCGGCGCGCCGGATCGGGCGATCTGCTGCGGCCGCACCTTGGGGCATAGGACCACTATCACCCGCAAGATGTGGCCTTGCCGCTCATCCCGCCCGGCACGTCCTCGCTCGGAACAGCATTGTTCAGCAGCCCCCTAGCTGCTCGGGTGGCGCCGAGCCGGGAGGATGGCAGGGTGGAGACCGTGGAGGTGGATCTGGACGCCCTCGCCCGGCGGGTGCGGACGGCGGCCGGGTCGCGGACGCGGATCGTCGTCGGGGTGTGCGGGGCTCCCGGCGCGGGGAAGTCGACGCTGGCGGCGATGCTCGTGGCGCGGCTCAACGCGGACGTGTCCGGGACCGCCGTCGTGGTTCCGATGGACGGCTTCCACCTCGCCAGGTCGGTGATCGCGGTCGACGACCGGGCCGACCGCAGGGGCGCCCCGGACACCTTCGACCCGGACGGCTACGCGGCCTTGCTGCGGCGGCTCCGGGAGGACACCGGGCCGGTCGTCTACGCGCCGGAGTACCGCAGGGAGATCGAGGACCCGGTGGCGGGCGCGATCGCCGTCCCCCGATCGACGCCGGTGGTGGTCACCGAGGGCAACTACCTGCTGTACGACCACCCGGCGTGGCGGGAGGCGCGCGCGTCGATCGACGAGGTCTGGTTCCTGGAGGCGCCCAGCGAGTCCCTGCGGATCGAGCGGCTGGTCGAACGCCACGAGCGCTTCGGCAAGCCGGCCGAGCACGCGCGCCGCCACGCCCTCGGCCCCGACGAGACCAACGCCCGGCTCGTCTTTGGCCACCGCGACCGGGCGGACCTGGTCCTGCGCTGGCCGCGCTGGTGAGTCGGCGCGGCTGCCCAGCCGGTCACGGGCCCGGGGCGTCCACCAGTCGCCGCACCACGGCCTCGGTGGCGCGGGCGAGGTATTCCGGCCCGCGCGCGAGCGCATCGGCGAGGCTCGGGGCGTGCGCCGAGATCGGGACGAGCAGTGCGACCTCGTCGCGCAGCGCCGCGGCGGACGGGTCGACCTGACCGCCGAACAGCACCACCGGCACGCCGGCCGCGCGGGCGAGCGTTGTCACCCCCCACGGGGTCTTGCCGTGCCGGGTCTGGGCGTCGATCCGGCCCTCGCCGGTGAACACCCAGTCGGCTCCCACGACGGTGGACGCGAGCCCGACCGCGTCGGCGACCAGTTGGACGCCGGGTCGCGGCGCGGCGTCGAAGAAGCCGAGGAAGGCTGCGCCGAGGCCCCCGGCCGCCCCCGCGCCGGGGCGGTCGCGGACGCTGCGCCCCAGCGCGGACTCGACGACGTCCGCCCAACGGGTCAGGGCCGCGTCCAGGTCGCGCACGGTGTCGGGATCGGCGCCCTTCTGCGGACCGAAGACGTGGCTGGCGCCCGAACTCCCCAGCAACGGATTGTCGACGTCGCAGGCGAGATCGACGTGGCACTGCGCCACCCGCGGGTCGAGGCCGGTGAGGTCGAGGTGGTCCAGCCGGGCCAGCGCGGCTCCTCCGGGCGGCAGGTCGGCACCGTCCGCGTCGAGGAACCGGACGCCCAGCTCCGCGAGCAGGCCGGCGCCGGCGTCATTGGACGCCGATCCGCCCAGCCCGACCAGGAACCGCCGCGCGCCGCGGTCGAGGGCGTGCCGGAACAGCTGGCCGACCCCGCGGCTGGTCGCCGCACGCACGTCCCGCTCGCCCGGCGCGACCTGGGCGAGCCCGCAGGCCGCGGCGACCTCGATGACGGCCAGGCCACGCTCGGCCACCCAGCCGTAGCTGGCTCGTGCGGGCCGGCCGAGCGCGTCCACGCAGGAGGCGTGGAGGAGTTCGCCGCCGAGCGCGTCGACGAGGGTCTGGGTGGTGCCCTCGCCGCCGTCGGCCATCGGCACCAGCCGGCACTCGGCGTCCGGAACGACCCGGTGGACGCCCTCAGCGAGGGCGACGGCGGCAGTCATCGCACTCATCGACTCCTTGAACGAGTCGGGCGCGCAGACGATGGTGAGGCCCATCGGGTCAGGGTAGCGGGACGGGCGTCTCGGCCGGCTCTCCGGCGAGCACTCGCGTCACGTTGCGCACGGCGAGGCGGCACATGTTGTCGCGGGTGCGGTCGCCGGCGCTGGCGATGTGCGGCTGCAGGACGATGTTCTCCAGGGTCGTCAGTTCCGGATTGATCGCCGGCTCGCCCTCGAAGGTGTCCAGCGCTGCGCCGGCGAGATGCCCCGAGCGCAGGGCGTCGATCAGCGCCGTCTCATCGACAACGCCGCCTCGCGCCGCGTTGACGAGGTACGACCCGGGCTTCATCCGGGACAGCGCCGCGGCGTCGATCAGGTGCCGGGTGGACGGCAGCAGTGGCACGTGCAGGGAGACCACCTCGGAGGTCTCGAGCAGGGTGTCCGCCTCGATCACCTCGACGCCGTTCACGGACGCGCCGATGCGCAGGCCGGGGTCGCTGGTGGTCACCCGCATGCCGAAGGCCTGCGCCCTGCGTGCAACGGCCCGCCCGATCCGGCCGAAGCCGACGATCCCGAGCGTCGCCCCGGCACTGATGTCGAGGCCGACCAGCATGTTCGGGCCCCAGATCCATGGCCGGCCGGTGCGGGCGAACCGATCCGCCTCCACCACCCGGCGGGTGATCGCCAGCAGCATGGCGAAGGTGTGGTCGGCGGTCGCCTCGTCGAGGACGCCAGGGGTGTTGCAGACCACGACGCCCCTGGCCGCCGCAGCGGCGAGGTCGATGTTGTCGTAGCCGACGGCGACGTTCGCCACGACCTTCAGCGCGGGGCCGGCCGCGTCCAGGAACTCGGCGTCGACCCGCTCGGTGAGCGTGACGATCGCCGCGGACGCCCCGGCCACGTCGGCCAGCAGCCGCTCCCGGGCCGGCGGTGCCTCCTCGCCCACGATCAGCGGCAGGCCGAGGTCGGTGAGTTCTCCCATCACGGACGGGGTCAGGGTGCGGGCAACGTACAGGTGGGGCAGGGACATCGGATCAGCTCCTCGCGAGGGCATCGTGCGGTCGGGTGGGGGACAGGGGAGGCAGCGGCTCGCGGCCGCTGAGCGTCGACCACTGGGCACGGAACGACTGCCAGCGCTGTTCCATGAGCGCGGCGCTCTCCGGCCTGGGCCGGACGCGGCTGGTGGACAGCCGGCACCGGGTGGGGCGGCCCACCGCTTCGGCGCACATGGCCGCGGCGCCGATGGCCGGAAGGTCGGGTTCGAGGGCGACGTCGAAGGTGCGCCCGGTGGCGTCGGCCAGGAGTTGGGGAAGCACCGGGTCCTCGCCGAACGCGCCGGTGAGGTAGATGACGTCCTCGCCCGGAGGGATGGTCGCCTCCAGCACCATCCGGTCGGCGAAGATCACGCCGTCCAGGACGCCACGGGCCAGTTGGGCCCGCGTGGTCGAGCGGTGCAGCCCGGTCAGGCCCGCGCACGGCTGCTCGAACCAGAACGGGCCGCGCTCCGGCATCACGTGGGGCACGAAGAACGGCGCGGTGAGCACCTCGTCGCCGTCGATCCCTGCGCCGAGACGAACCAGTTCCGCGACCGCCGACTCCTTGTCGCCGTAGCCGAACACGGCCGCCGCGCTGGCGAGCGCGTCGCCACCGTTGGTGACGCCGTTGATCAGCCACTCGCCGGGCCGGACGCCGCGGCGCTGCAAGGCGCGGGCCCGCAGGTCCGGTGCGGCCAGGCAGCTGTTCACCACGTGGGTGGTGCCCATGATCAGGAAGGGACGGGTACCGGGTCCCGTGCCGAGTGCATAGGAGGCGGCGGGGGTGTCGGCGCAGCCGACGGTCACCGGGATCCCCAGCGGCATCCCGGCGAGTTCCGCGAACGTCGAGGACACCGTGCCCAGGAGGTCCATGGGCTGCCGTACCGGCGGCAGGACGGACGCCTCGATCCCGAGGTCGGCGAGAGCGCCGGACAGCCAGGCGGGATCGTCGGCGATCGTGTCGAAGACCCCGGAGTAGGACGCCTGGGTCGGGTCCATCGCGACCTCGCCGGTCAGGAGCCGGCCGAGCCACGTCCCGGCGAAGCCGAGCGTCACCAGCTGCGCGAACGCCTCCGGCTCGGCCTCTCTCAGGTAGTGGTACGCCACCGCGGCGAAGGTCGACGGCGACGGGTGGTTCCCGGTCGACCGCACGTCCGCCGGGTCGCGGCGGGCGCTGTACCGGTCGAAGTAGGCAACCAGCGCGGGGTTGTCCCAGGTGACGCCGAGGGCGACCGGACGGCCGTTCGCACCCAGCGGCACCACGGTGGGACAGTGCGTGTCGATGCCCACCCCGGCGACACCGGCCAGCTCCGGGGCGAGCTGGAGGCAGACGGCGACGAGGGACTGCTCCCACGCCGCCGGGTCTGCCCGGCCCGGGCGCCCCCGACGCGAGTCGGGGTGGGGCGCGCGGGCGCGGGCGACCACCGTGCCGTCATCGCGGAGGATGACGCCCTTGGTGGCCGAGGTGCCGAGGTCGATACCGAGGTAGGTACTCATCGTTGAGCTCCCTGGACGAGGGGACGGATCAGCCGAGCAGCTTCAGCGCATCACCGGGGTTGGCGCCGTCGTGGATGACGGCCTTGAGGGCCCGCACCATGCCGGCCGGATCGTCGGAGCCCCAGATGTTGCGGCCGGCGGTCATGCCGGCGCCGCCGGCGTCCATCACGGCGGCGGCCTGGTTGAGCACGTCGATCGGCTCGTGCGCGGGGGCGCCGCCGGCCGCGACCACGATGGTCGGGGTGGCGTCGACGACCTTGCGGAACTCCTCGGCCGAGCCGGTGTACCAGGTCTTCACGATGTCGGTGCCGCACTCGGCGGCGGCGCGGGCCGCGTACACCACCGATTCGGTGCTGCCCTTGCGGTCTCCCCACAGTTCGCCGCTGGGGTAGGCGTGGCAGACCACCGGCAGGCCCCACTTGTGCGCCTCCTCCGTGACGGCGCTGAGCATCTCGAGCATGGCGACCTGGTGCTGGGAGCCGGCGGAGATGCCGACCGCGATCGCGTCCGCACCGAGCCTCAGGCAGTCGGAGACCTGGCCGATGGTGGCGTCATAGGTGGGGTGGAAGTCCACGCAGAAGGTGGAGCCCTTGATGATCAGGGGGAGCTGCTTCTCCCTTCCGGACAGCAGGTGCCCGGCGACGCCCTTGAACACGGTGAACGCGTCCGGCTCGCCCTCGACGATCTTGTCGAAGACGCTCTTGAGGTCGGCGAGCCGCGGGGCCACGCCTCGGGGGACGGCCTGGTCGAGGGCCACCGTCATCAGGCGGCCGTCGGCGCCCATGATCCGGCGCAGCCGGATCTCGCGGCCCAGCGCCGAGGTGGTGCCGACAGGATTGAGTTCGAAGATGCTCACGGTTCTCTCTTTCGGTTTCGTGTGATTCGTTCGGGGTTCACAGCCAGGGGTCGACGCCGACCCGGAGGTCCTTGCCGGAGGCGACCAGGTCGAGCGCCTCGACCACCTGGTCGAGCGGGAACTGGGTGCCGACGAGGTCGGCGACCTGCAGCTTGCCTGCGGTCACGAGGCCGGCGACCGCATGGAAGTTCTCCAGCCGGCAACTGGAGGCGCCGACCACCTCGTACTCGTTGTAGTGGATGTCGTTGGCGACGATGCTCAGCACGTCGCCGGTGTTGAAGCCGGCGAAGGCGGAGATCCGGGCACCGGGCGCGAGGATGCCCAGGTACGGCGTGAGCGCCTCCACCCGGCCGATGGCCAGGATCACCACGTCCACGCCGCCGTCGGTGGCCGCCAGCACCCGGGCGGGGGTGTCCTCGCCGGGGACCAGGACGAGGTCGGCCCCCGACGCGCGGGCGATGTCGTGGCGGGCCTCGTTGGGGTCGACGGCGATCACGGTGTGCACGCCCTGCGCCTTCGCCAGCCGGATGTGCATCAGGCCGAGCGGGCCGCAACCCACGACGAGGATCGCGTCGGCACCCTGCACCTTCGCGAGGTTCTGGCCGTTGAGGGCGCAGGCGAGCGGCTCGACGAGCGCGGCCTCGGGTGCGCTCACCCCGGCCAGCGGGACGATGTTCTGCCGCGCGTTCGCCGGCACCCGCACGTACTGGGACAACCCGCCGTCCAGCTGGTAGCCGAACGCCACCCGGTTGCGGCAGATGTTGGGGTGGCCCTTGCGGCAGGCGACGCACTGCCCGCACGCCACGAGGGGGTAGATGCACACCTGGCCGCCGAGCGAGACGCCCTCGGGGAGTGGTCCGTTCGCGTCCACCACGATGCCGGCCGTCTCGTGGCCGAGGACCGAGGGCAGGGTCACGTTCTTGGTCTTGCGCCCGGTGTAGATGCGCAGGTCGGTGCCGCACAGCAGCGCGGCGGTCACCTTGATCAGCACCTCGCCGTCGCCGAGCTCGCCGACGGCGCGCTCGACCACCCGCAGGTCGTTGGGCTGGTAGAGGACGGCTTGCTTCATCTGGGGCATGGCTACTCCGGTTCGGTGGTGATGATGTCGGTGGCGCCGGCGAGCCGCAGTGCGGCCAGCGCTGCGCGGTCGGCGCCGCGGTCTGTGATCAGCCCCCACTCCTGCGGGAGCGCGGACCAGTAGGGGAAGCTCTCGTCGGTGAGCTTGGAGGAGTCGGCGACGACGAAGACGTCCGCTGCCCGTTCCATCATCAGCGACTTGATCCGGGACTGCTCGTAGGTGCGGGAGGCCACGCCGCGCTGAGGGTGGACACCGTCGCCGCCGATGAAGGCGAACCGGGCGTAGACGCGGCTCAGCATGGTCTCGGCGTCCGGCCCGGAGATGGTCTCGTTGAAACCTCGCAGGGCGCCGCCGAGGACGAGCACGCTGGTGTGCTCGAAAGGCAGCAGGCGGTTGATCACGCGCAGCCCGTTGGTGACGACCGAGACCGGGCGGTTGCCGATCGCCGCGGCGACCTGCTCCGTGGTGGAGCCGGCGTCGAGGATGACCAGATCGCCGTCCTCGACGATGCCGGCCGCTGCCCTTCCGATCGACCTCTTGGCCCGGGCGTGCGTGGACTCGCGTTGCGGCATGCTCAGCTCGGCGCGGGGCCGGGAGATCGCTGCACCGCCGTAGGTGCGTGTGATCAGCCCGCGGTCCTCGAGGTGGGCGAGGTCCCTGCGGATCGTGGCTTCGGAGACCCCGAAGCTGTCGGCGAGGCCACCGACCGTGACGCTGTCCGCCCCGTCCGGCGAGAGCAGCTCGATGATCCGGCCGCGCCGGTGGTCACCCTTGAGGTCGCGACGAGGGCGATGGACGGCTTCGACGCCGGCACCGCGCCCGGCCGCTGCGGGCGTCGCGTCGTCGCTCTGCATGCCGCGGGCCTCCTTCTGGCGGACGGCAGGGCCGCCCGATCACTGCGTGCGCGTTTCGCGCATCTACAACTCCAGGATGATTGCATCGCGCATCTGGACTGTCAAGAATCCCGCTCTCGACGAGCGGCGCGAACGCAGGAAGAGACAGGATGCGCGAAACGATCATCCAGTGATGATCGCGGCCGATGGTCAGCCGTGCGTGGGTGCGACGATGATCGAGGTGGCGCCCGCCTGTCGCAGTTCGGCCAGCGTGGCCGGATCGGCGCCGTCGTCGGTGATCAGGCCCCAGGCCCGCGGCAGCGTCGACCAGTACTGGAACGGAGGGTGCTCGCCGAGCTTGGAGGAGTCGGCGACGAGGTAGACCTGCTCGGTCTGCCGGAGCATGGCCGACTTCAGCCGGGCCTGCTCGTAGGTGCGGGAGGTGATGCCGCGCAGCGGGTCGATCGCATCGGTGCCGATGAATGCCGTCGTCGCGCAGATCCGGCCGAGCATCTCCTCGGCGTCGGCGCCGTAGATCGTCTCGTTGAAGCCGCGCAGGGAGCCGCCAAGGACGGTCACCCGGACCCGCTCGCAGGCCACCAGCCGATGCACGACACGCAGGCCGTTGGTGATCACGGAGATCGGCCGGTCGCCGAGGGCGATCGCGAGCTGCTCCGTGGTCGAGCCCGAGTCGAGAATCAGCAGGTCGCCGTCCTCGACCAGGCCGGCGGCCGCCCTGCCGATGGCTGTCTTCGCCTCGGTGTGGGTGGCTCCCCGCTCGGCCATGTTCAGCTCGGCCCTGGGGTGGTGCTGCAGCGCGGCGCCGCCGTAGGTGCGGGTGACCAGGCGCTGGTCCTGGAGGTGGGACAGGTCGCGGCGGATGGTGGCCACCGACACCCCGAAGGCCTCGGACAGGTCGGTGACCGACAGGTTCGCGTCCGGGTCGGACGTGAGCATGGCGAGGATGCGCTGGCGACGCCGCTGGCCCTTGGTTCCCTGGCCGGAATCGGCGTCGGCCACGGCGGTCGTCTCGGCTGCGGTCTGGCTGGTCATCGTGAGGACCGTATCTCCTTTCCGGCAGGGTGGTGGCGGGCACCGCCTCGATCATGGCACGGAGGCCCGATCGTCATCGCCGGCGCTCAGTGAGGAATGCGCGGTTCGATCATGCGTGCGCCTGTTGTTGCACGCGATGACCAACTTCACGGGCCCTCTTGACAGCAAGCCTGCTCTATTCGATCATTATGGCCGAAGAAGTGATTGAAGCGAGCAAAGGGTAGCGACGCTCTTCCCTCGCGACATACACGCAACCTGCGGGACGCGTCCACCGGCTTCACCGAGGAAGCGCGAGGCACGCCCGGGAACGACGAGAATTGGAGACCACATGGCACTTTCGACGGGCGCGAGCCCAGAGCTGTCGAGGACGGCAGCAGCATCAGCAAAGGCCACCCGCTACCGCTGGGTGGTCATGGCCACGATCTTCGCCGGCTATGTGATCTGCATGGCCGACCGCTCCAACATCGGTGCGGTGCTGCCCTTCGTGAAGGCCGAGTTCCACATCGACAACTTCACCTCCGGAGCGATCTCGAGCTTCTTCTTCCTCGGCTACGCGGTCTCGCAGATCCCGGCCGGCCTGGTGATCGGCAAGAAGGGCACCCGGGCGATCGTGTCCATCGCGATCCTGGCCTTCTCCATCGTGACGTTCCTGATGGGCTTCACGATGGCCGCGGTCGGGCTGCTCGTGCTGCGCCTGCTGCTCGGCCTCGCCGAGGGCCCGGTGCCGGTGGGCATGACCTCCACCGTCAACGCGTGGTTCCCCCCGCGGGAGAAGGGTACGGCGACCGGTCTCTACATCGCCTCCACCCAGTTCGCCCCGATCATCGTGCCCGCGATCGCCATCGCGATCGCTTCGGCCACGGGCTGGCGTTCGGTGTTCTTCTGGTTCGCCGTTCCCGGGGTCCTGATGGCGGCGGTGTGGTGGTTCATCGTCCGCAACCGCCCCGAGCAGCACCCCCGGGTGAACGCCGCGGAGGTCGCGCACATCTACGACACCACGGTCGAGGCCAAGAAGACCGAGTTCCGCCCGATGGGCTGGCTGGACAAGCTGATCCGGCTCAAGGACGTCGACAAGCTGGAGACGAACGGCCAGGTGCTGCGGTCCTGGAACGTGTGGGGCGACACGCTGGCCTACTTCTTCATGAACAACGTGAACTACGGCCTGCTCACCTGGGTGCCGCTGTACCTCGTCCAGGCCCGCCACTTCGACCTCACCAGCACCGGCTTCATCGCCGCCGCTCCTGCGGTCGGTGGCCTGATCGGCGCCATGACCGGCGGCGTGGTCTCCGACAAGGTCTTCCAGGGACGGCGCAAGCCCACCATGCTGCTCACCGCGTTCTTCGCGGCGGTCATGATGGTGACGGTCATCAACGCCCCGCAGAACACGGCGCTGATCGTGCTCAGCCTGATGCTCACCGGCTTCTTCCTGAACATCGGCTGGCCGATGTTCACCGCCTACCCGATGGGCCTGACCAACAACAAGACCTACCCGTTCGCGATCAGCGTGATCAACTCCGGCGGCAACCTGGGCGGCTTCTTCGCCCCGATGATCGTCGGCGCGCTGCTCGACGCCACCGGCAGCAACTACGGGTTCGCGTTCAGCTACTTCGTGGTCGTGCTGCTGCTCGCCTTCGTGGTGATCTTCACCCTGGTCGAGGCCCGTCCCAAGGCGGCAGAGCACGCTCTCGCGGCCAAGTGAGCGAACCGACCGAACACCCGACCGAAAGGTGGTGAGGACATGCCGAAGCTGGGGATCGTCGCCGACGACCTGACCGGTGCCACGACCGTGGGCGCCCTGCTCGCCAGGGTCGGCGTGGACACCGCGGTGCTCTTCGATCCGTCGTTCGTCGCGACGGCCGAGGACCACGACGCACTGATCGTCAGCACCAACTCGCGCTCGCTGCCTGCCAAGAAGGCGCGCAAGCGGGTCCGCAGGGCTGCCGATCAACTGCGGCAGCGCGGTGCGACGCTGTTCGCCAAGCGGATCGACACGACCTGCCGGGGCGGGATCGGCCCGGAGGTCGAGGGCATGCTGGACGCCCTCGGGGAGGAGCACGTGGCCATCGTGGTACCCGCGATGCCGCAGTCCCGGCGGATCGTCGTGGGGGGCTACTCGCTGATCGACTCGGTGCTGCTGGCCCGCACCGGCGTCGCCTCGGACGTCCGCACCCCCGTGACCGAGTCCCATCTGCCCACCCTGCTCTCCGGCCAGTTCAGCGGTCCGGTCGGGCGGGTCGGCCTGGACGCCGTCCTGGCCGGCCCGGACTCGCTGGAGGCGGCGCTGGTCGAGCAGCGGTCGGGTGGGACGCGGGCGATCCTCGTCGACGCCACCTCGATCGAGGACGTCGACGCGATCGCGATGGCGGTGGTCCGGCTGGGCTGGCCGGTGGTCTGCGTGGACCCGGGCGCCTTCACCGAACGGATGGCCGTCCGCAGCGGCATCGTCGACACCGCCCCCGTGGTCGAGCGGGGCATCCGGACCGAACCCGCCGCCTCCGACCAGGGGACCGTGCTCGTGGTGGCGGGCAGCGCGATGAGCGTCACCCGCGCCCAGCTCGACCAGTTGAGGGCGGTTCCGGGCACGGCCGTGATCCGGGTCGGGATCCAGCCCCTGGTCTCCGACGAACCGGTGTTCAGGGCCGAGGCGGACCGCATCCTCGCCGAGGTGCGCTGGCTCACGGAGACGGCGCGACCGAGGGTGCTGCTGCTGGGCCTGGAGTCGTCGCTGACCGGTCAGCTGGTCGACTTCGAGGAGCTCGAGCGGAAGGTTGGCCTCGGTCACGGGCTGGCCGCGGCCCTGGTTCCGGCCCGGCTGGGCGAGCTGGGCCGGCTGGTCGCCGACGGGCTGGGGGAGAGGCTGACCGGCCTCTACCTCACCGGCGGCGACGTCATGGTCGCCGGGTGCCGGGCGCTGGAGGCCAGCGGGATCAGGTTGGTCGACTATGTGATTCCGCAGGCCGATCAGGGCGTCCTGGTCGGTGGGCCGTTCGCCGGCGTCCCCGTGGTGTGCAAGGGCGGCATGACCGGCACGGACCTGACCGCCGTCCAGTGTGTGAACCGGATTTTCGACGAGAAGGTGAAGAGGAATGAACCAGTCCATGCTTAGGCCCGTCACAGCGATCACGATCGGCGATCCGGCCGGGGTCGGCCCCGAGATCGTCCTGGACACGGTGCTCACGCCGATGATCTACGACGTCTGCAAGCCGTTCGTGATCGGGGCGCGCGAGCACCTCGAGCAGGCCGCGCAGCTGAAGGGCGTGACGATCGAGGTCAATGAGATCCGCGAACCCGAAGAGGCGAGGTTCGAGTTCGGCACCATCGACCTCCTCGACACCGGCGCGGCCCCCGGCGCCAGGATCGCCTACGGCGAGGTCCAGGCGGACGCGGCGATCCGCGCCTACTCCTACCTGGAGAAGTCCATCGAGCTGGGCATGGCCGGACGCGTGGACGCCGTGTCCACCGCGCCGATCAACAAGGCGGCGCTGAAGGCCGCCGGGGTGCCGTTCATCGGGCACACCGAGATCTTCCAGGCGCTGACGAACTCGACCTACGGCCTGACCATGTTCAACGTGCACAAGCTCCGCGTGTTCTTCCTGACCCGGCACGTGTCGGTGCGCGAGGCCTGTGACCTGATCACCCGCGAGCGCACCCTCACCTACCTGAAGGACATCGACCGCGAGCTGCGCGCCCTCGGCTTCGAGAACCCGTCCATCGCGGTCGCGGCGCTCAACCCGCACGGTGGCGAGGGCGGCATGTTCGGCACCGAGGAGATCGAGCACCTGATCCCGGCCGTCGAGGACGCCAAGGCTCTGGGCATCAATGCCCGAGGCCCGCTGCCGGCCGACTCGATCTTCGCGTTCGCCCTCGACGGGCACCACGACTGCATCCTGTCGCTGTACCACGACCAGGGCCACATCGCCTGCAAGACGCTGGACTTCGAGAAGGCGGTCACGATCACCCTCGGACTGCCGTTCATGCGCAGCTCGGTCGACCACGGCACCGCGTTCGACATCGCGGGCAAGGGCGTCGCGAACGGGGGCAGCATGGTGGAGTCCACCCGGGTCGCCGCCGAGTACGCGCGGCTGTCGATCGAGCACCGGCAGTCCGTCCCGGCCTGAGCGGCGACGCCGGCCGGCGGTCAGGCCGGCGCCCGCAGGTCCCCCCTCCCCCCCGCGGGGAGCGGGCCCCCAGGGGTCCTCGAGGCCCCACCAACCACTGGGCGCGCCGGCGCGCGCCCAATCGCCGGCCAGTCGCCGGCCCGAGAAGGAGCAAGGAACATGGGGTATGTGGTGGCCGTCGGCGCGGACAACGCCGGCGTCGAGTACAAGGACCGGATCAGCGCCGACCTGGCCGCGGACCCGCGGATCGACCGGGTGGTCGACGTGGGCGTCGGCAGCGCCGACGACGACACCGCCTACCCGCACGTCGGGGTGGCTGTCGCGAAGCTGATCGCGTCCGGGGAGGCCGACCGGGGGGTCCTGGTCTGCGGCACGGGGATGGGCATGGCGATCTCGGCCAACAAGGTCAACGGGGTGCGGGCGTGCACCGCCCACGACAGCTTCTCCGTGGAGCGGCTGGTGCTGTCCAACGACGGCCAGGTGCTCTGCCTGGGCGCTCGCGTGATCGGGATCGAGCTGGCCAGGCGGCTGGCCAAGGAGTTCTTCGACTACACCTTCGACCCCTCCTCTCCCTCCGCTCCGAAGGTCGCCGCGATCTGCGGCTACGAGGCGCCCTGATGCTCTGGGTCGGTACCAGCTGGAAGATGAACGGGACCCTGGCCTGGGCGCGCGACTACGCCGGCCGGCTCCGCGAGGCGCTGGCCGACGGAGCCCCGGAGGGGGTGCAGCCGTTCGTGATCCCGCCGGCCACGGTGCTGGCCGCCGTGCACGAGGTCCTCGGTGAGGACTCGCCGGTGCTGCTCGGTGCGCAGAACGCGCACTGGGCCGAGGCCGGCGCGTGGACCGGCGAGATCTCGGTCGGCCAGGCCGCGGACGCGGGTGCCGAGCTGATCGAGATCGGTCACTCCGAGCGCCGCGAGTTCTTCGCCGAGACCGACGACACGGTGAACCGCAAGGTGCGGGCGACGCTGCGGCAGGGGCTGCGTCCGCTGCTGTGCGTGGGAGAACCCGGCGCGGTCTTCGATGCCGGCGGCAGCGTCGACCACGTCGTGGGCCAGGTGGACGCCGCGCTGGCCGGAGTGAGCGACCTCTCGACCATCCTGATCGCCTACGAGCCGATCTGGGCGATCGGCGAGCACGGCCGCGAGGCGCGTGCCGGCGACATCGCGGCGGTCTTCGCCGCTCTCGCGTCCGAGTACGGGGAGCGGGTCGCCGCGATCCTGTACGGCGGCTCGGTGAACCAGCGCAATGCCGCCGAGACTCTCGCCGTTCCGGGCGTCGGCGGCCTGTTCGTTGGCCGCTCGGCCTGGCGGGTGGAGGGCTACCTCGAGTTGCTGGAGATCGCGTCCGGCCTCGTCCGCGCCTGACCGCCCGGCGGCCTGAAGGCAGGACGGCCGGCTGACCACGGGTGCCGCCGCGGGTGCGTGCCGGATCAGGCGGACGCCGCGGTGAGCGCGGCGATGATGGACACCCGCGCGTCGCCCGGCGTCGCGGGCAGCACCGGGATTCCCATCGTGTTCATCACCTGGACCATCCCCGGGCCCATGTGGTCGACCACGACCGCGGCGATGCCCTGCTCCTTGAGGAAGCGGACGATCCGGGCGTGGTGCGAGCCGTGCGTGCCTTCGTCGTGGGAGACGTCCCAGCCCACCTCGTGGATCGCCCATCCGGCCACGGCGCCGTCACGGACGTCGGCGACCCCGATCCAGTGGGCGCGACCCCATGCGGCGGCGGACTGTCCCTCGGCGGTGACGGGGGTGGCGACGATCACGGGTTCTCCTCGGCTGGGTGTGCTCCCATCATCGCAAAGTGTGCCCCCGGCGTGGTCGGCGACGAGGGCCGGACACCGTGGCGCCGGTCAGCGCAGCTTCGCCTGGGCGGCCTCCACACTCGCGACGAGTTCGTCCCAGGAGGCCACGAACTTGTCCACGCCCTCGTCCTCGAGGACGGCGTACACCTCGTCGAGGTCGACGCCGGCCGCGGCGACCGCGTCCAGCACCGCCTGGCCGGGCGCGGAGCGTCCCTCGACGCGCGGGCCGACCTCGCCGTGGTCGGCGAACGCCTGCAGCGTCTTCTCCGGCATCGTGTTCACCACGCCGCGGGCGACGAGGCCGCCGACGTAGAGGGTGTCGGGGTAGGCCGGGTTCTTGGTCCCGGTGGAGGCCCACAACGGGCGCTGTACGTTCGCGCCGCGCGCGGCGAGCGCGGCGAACCGGTCGGAGCCGAACACCTCCGCGTACGCACCGAGCGCGACCTCGGCGTTGGCGATCGCCGCCTTCCCGGCGAGCTCCGGATGACCGGCGGCCTCCAGTCGCCGGTCCACCTCGGTGTCGACCCTCGAGATGAAGAACGAGGCCACCGAGTGGATCGCCGAGAGGTCGCGGCCCGCCGCGGCCGCCCGCTCCAGCCCGGCGAGGTAGGCGTCCATCACGGCCCGGTAGCGCTCCACGGAGAAGATCAGCGTCACATTGACCGAGATCCCGCTCGCGATCGTCGCCGTGATCGCCGGCAGCCCCTCCGGCGTCGCCGGGATCTTGATCAGGACGTTGTCGCGACCGACCAGGGCGTGCAGTTCCGCGGCCTGTGCGACGGTCGCGTCCGTGTCGTGGGCGAGCCCGGGCTCGACCTCGATCGACACCCTGCCGTCGAAGCCCTGCGTGCCGGCGTACACCGCGGCGAACAGCTCGCAGGCGGCGCGGACGTCGGTCGCGCACAGGTGCTTGATCGCCGTGGCCACCGGCACCTCCCCCAGCGCGGCGATCTGCTCGGTGTAGGCATCGCCGTGGGCGAGGGCCGCGGCGAAGATCGTCGGGTTGGTGGTGACGCCGACCACCGAGTCCTTCTCGATCAGGTCGGCCAGGTTTCCGCTGTCCAGCCGGTTCCTGGACAGGTCGTCCAGCCAGATCGAGACGCCGGCGTCCGAGAGGTCCTTGAGGCGGTCGGTCATCGCTGCTCCTTCGCTCGTGGTCGGTTCCAGTCTCCCCCGCAGGTGTACCCCGGTGAAGCCGGACGCCACGATCCACGCGCACGGTGCCACAATGACCGGCGAGGAGGCACGATGTCGCGAGTCCTGGTGGTGGGTTCGGCGAACGCGGACCTGGTCGTCCGCACCGCCCGGCGTCCGCTCGCGGGGGAGACCCTGCCGGGCTCCGAGCTGGTCGTGGTCCCGGGCGGCAAGGGGGCGAACCAGGCCTCCGCGGCCGCCCGGCTGGGCGCGGAGGTCGCCTTCCTGGGGTGCGTCGGACGCGACGGCAACGGCGACCTGCTGCGCGGGGCCCTCGCCGAGGCGGGCGTCGACGTCTCCGGGCTGGCCGCGGTGGACGCTCCCACCAGCGTGGCCGTCATCCTGCTGACGCCCGACGGCGAGAACTCGATCATCGTCTGCGAGGGCGCCAACTCCGCGGTCACGCCGGCCCTGCTGCGCGAGCGCGAGACCCGCTGGCGCGACGTCGGGCTGGTGGTGATGCAGCTCGAGGTCCCGCTCGACAGCGTCGCGCACATGGCGGCGGAGTGCCGCCGGCGCGGCGTCCGGTTCCTGCTCAACGCGGCTCCCGCGGTGACGCTGGACCGCGAGGTGGTGCGGGCCTGCGACCCGCTGGTGGTGAACGAGACCGAGGCGGCACTCCTGCTCGGGGCGGACCCGGCCGACGACCCCGACCGGCTCCTCGACGGCCTGCTCGCGCTCGGCGCGGCCAGCGTCGTGCTCACCCTCGGCGCGCGGGGCAGCGTGGCGGCGACGGCGAGCGGCGAGCGGATCG
>NZ_JASGES010000054.1:0-4068 GCF_047606205.1 Propionicimonas sp.
CGCGCGGCACCCGGGACCGGTGTGGCGGCGCCCGCATCCGGGCCGGGCGGCGGCGCGCGGAGCATCCTGCGCGCAAGTATGGTGAGGGCATGAGGCGCAGGGAGCGGCACGGACGCGGCTTGCGGGGACCGCTGGCCGCGCCGAACCCGTTGACGGGAGCTCCGGTTCCGCTGCGCCAGCGGGCTCGCAGCGCAGACTTCTTCGCCGACTGCCTGCGGGCCTGTGTGGCGCGGACGGCACGGACCTGTCCGCGCGCGCTGGTCGGCATCGACATCGGCTATGAGGAGGTCCCCGGGAACCTGGAGGCGTGGCGCAGCGTCCGGGTACCGCTGGCGGCCGCCGTGCCGGCCCGCCCGGGGCAGAACGGCCAGGTCGTCCTCTTCCGCCGGCCCCTCGAGCACAGGGCGGCGTCGAGGGCGGAGTTGCGCCGCCTCGTCCATCGCGCCCTGCTCGAGCAGCTCTCGGCCCTCACCGGCATCGGCGTCGACGAGCTCGACCCGTCCGGAGACCTCGGGGACGACTGGGACTGACGCCCGGCGACAGGGCGGAGCCCCGGCCCGGAGCTCCCGGTCCGAGGGGCGAACCCACCGCCGCAGCGGCGCAAGGGTTGGGGACGAGGTCGCGAGAGAGTTCCGCGCGTCCCGCCGGGTCAGCTGCCCGCGTGGGGGTCGAAGACCACGGTGGCCGACTCGCTGCGGCCGTCCTCGGCGGCGAGGTCGACCACCGCCAGGCCGCGCACCTTTCCCAGGCTGGCCGTGCTGACCAGCGCGCCCCGCAGAGTCGCCGACGCGGTGCGGATCCGAACCAGGTTCGTCGCACCCCTGGCGAGGTCCACCTCCACCAGCGACCCCGCCGGCACGGTGACCTCCTCCGGGTCGCCCGTACGCGAGGAGTCACCGAGGGTGAGGGTCGCGGTCGCCTCCGTGTCGCCGGGGTTCACCAGTTGCAGCACGGTCCTCGCCTGCCTGCCCAGCGCGATCGGCCACAGCGAGTCGGCCGGCAGCGCCTGCGTCCCCACCGTGTACGCAGGATCGTGGCGCGCGCCGGCGGCGCCGGTGTCGAGCCACACCCCCGCCGACACCGGCTGGGTCGAGGTCAGGTGCAGGGCGCTGGACAGGCCGTCGAGGTCGGCGGCCAGGTCGATCGTCCGCGTCGTCCCCGCCGGGACCTCGAGCTCGGACGCACCGGCCACCTCACCGGGGCCGGACGTCATGAACGTGCCGATCGAGACCGTCGCGGTCCGCTCGCCCGGGTTCGTGACGACCAGCGTCCGCGCCCCCGACCCCGCCGGCAGGCCGGGTACCACCACGTCGCTCGCCGGTGCGGTCGTCTCGGCCAGCCAGTCCGCTCCCCGCGGCTCCTCCCCCGCCCAGGTGCGTTGCCGGACGAAGGCCGCCACGCGGCCGTCGCCGCTGCTCACCTCGACGGTGACCGGGCCGTCAACACGGTCCAGGGTGCCCAGGGACACCGTCTGCACCGAGTCGGCCTCCACCTCGACGCCACGGGGCGCCGAGATCCTGCCGGTCGGGCCGTACACCGTGAGGTCGACCGATGCACGGGTGCCGTCCAGGTTGGCCACGACGACCTCCGACTGCGCGGCGTCGCGGATGTCGACGCCGGTGAACCAGTGGTCCGTACTCGGTGCCGCACAGGTGGACGCCGACAGTCCGCGGTCCGCGCCGGCCGAGGCCGACACCGACGTGGTCGCGCCGAACGGGCCGGGCAGCAGTGCGGAGACCCGGCGGGAGGCGCCCGGCGCCTTCAACACGGTGAACCCGGTCGCCCCGGTGACCGAGGACGGGTCGGTCACCGTCGAGGTGTGCAGTCCGGGGCTGATCGAGTCCGCGGCCACCTGCACGGTCGCGGTCGCCGACTCGAACCCGGGGCACACCACGGAGACCCTCGTCTCGGACGTGGTGAACGGTGTCTCGGGGACGGACTGCGCGCCCGACAGGGTGGCGGCCACGGTGGCGCCGGCAACCACGACAACCACGGCTCCCGGCCAGATCCAGCGGTTCATTCGGCACCTCCGGCGAGCCGACGCGGCCCGGACGACTCGTTGCGGCGGCGAACCGCCGGCGCGGCCAGGATCGCCAGCAGGACCAGCCCCGCGAGCTGCACCCATGCCCACCAGGTCGACCCGCCGTCGAGGTGGTACTCCAGCGTCCCGCTGAGCGCGCCGACCGCGTACTGCGATCCCGGCGTCCCCCCTGCGACCGCGTCCAGCCTGGTCGACCCGACCTGCACCACCCTGCGGGAGTCGGGAGGCTCGGCGAGGCGCAGCACCCTGGAGTCCGGACCGGCCGCGACCTGCGACCCGTTGCCCACCGGGGTGCGGGCGTCCCCGTCCGCGACCACGGCGATCGCCGAGTCGGGCACGGGCCAGACGTAGTGGGCGTCGTCTCCGGTGCCGAGGCCGAGGCCGGGCACGTTGTTGATCGCCAGCCGCTGCTCGGAGGTGCCGCCGGCGAGGGTGATGTTGGAGACGCCGAGGGTGACCAGGTCGGGCAGCAACTGGTCGTCCGCGCTCTCTCCGACGAGCCGGGCCGCCACCGACGCCGCCCGTTGACTGGCCGCGATGTCCCCGCCGAAGGCGAGGCCGGTCTCGGCATCACCGAGCCGGCCGAAGTCCCCCTCCAGGAGTGCCCAGCGCACCTCGCCGCCGGGGTCCGCGACCAGGGCGAGCGTGCGTCCGGGCGTGGCCGAGGTCTGGGCGTTGCGGACGAAGGCGGGGACGTCCCCGACCGTCCGGCGACTCAGGTCGGTCTGCCCCGCGACGACCCACCAGCCCGCCCCGACCAGCATCGCCAGCACACAGACCAGCGCCAGGCCCAGGCTGGCGAGGTGCCGCAGGCCGAGGTCGCGGCCCTGGAGCTCGGTCGCGATCCCGTCCAGGCCCGCGCACGCCGCGATCACGAGCGCTGCGATGAGGAGCAGCTGCCATTCCAGCGCCTGGGGCCGCACCCACGTACCCGGCGGCACCTGGACCACGAGCCGGGTCACCCCGATCGCCACCACCGCCGCCACGCCGGCGCCGGCCAGCGCGCGTCCCGACACCCCGGGGCGACGGGCCGCACCGGCGAGAGCAGCCAGCCACAGGACGACGAAGAAGCCCAGCGAGATCCACAGCGGAGGGCTGCCGGCGAGCGTGCGGCCCACCAGCACCTCCCAGGGGGCGGAGGCCGTCAGCGGAGCGAGTTGCGGCTCGATGCCGGTCAGCAGGCGCCCGGGATAACGCCACAGGGTCGGGCCCCACGGCCCGACCAGCAGGAGCAGCGGAGCGGCCAGGACCAGCGCCCACTGCGTCCAGGCGCGGACGCGCCGCGCCGGGATCGCCGTCCACAGCGCGGCCAGCACGGCGGCCGCCCAGAACAGGGGGACGAGCGCGCACGCCAGCAGCATCCAGAACGCGACCGCGCCCGCCCTGCGCCAGCTCCAGGCACGGTCGGCGAGCCAGCGCCAGCTGCTGTAACCCAGGATCGGCAGCAGGACGGCGGTCGCGGCGAGGCCGAACGAGCCCGCGTTGAGGCCTCCGATCAGGGCGGGCCCCACGGCGTACCCCAGTGCCCCGAGGGCCGCGAGCCGACGGTCGGCCACGACCTGTCGGAGCAGCCGGAACCCCATCAACCAGGCGAGCGGGACGGCCAGCACCATGGTCCCGGTGACCAGCCACTCCGGACGCCCGATCGTGATCAGGGAGAAGAGTGCGGCCAGGCCGGTCCACGGTGCCCCGGAGACTCCGGAGCTGCCGGCGACCGGTGCCAGGTAGGAGGCCATCAGTTCGGTCCACCCCTCCGGGGCCGCCAGCAGCTGTGCAGCGGTCAGCGATCCACTGCCGAACGTGGTCCGGGCGGCGAGGAGGGCCGCCGCGCCGATGAGGACGACTCCGACGAGGGCGAGCGGCATCCGGTAACGGGTGGTCCCGGTGGCGGCGAAGTCGTCGCCGGTCATCTCGTCCAGGCTGACCGCCGCCGAGCCGCGGCCGGAGAAGGTGCGCAGCCAGTCGACCAGCCGCGCGGCCACCTGTTCGGCGGAGCGGCGGACGGCGGACCCGGCCGCGGGCCTCAG
>NZ_JASGES010000055.1:0-34898 GCF_047606205.1 Propionicimonas sp.
CCCGGAGAGGGCGGCGCGGGCGCTGCGGACCGCCTCGGCGAGGTCCGCGACGACCGGGCCGGCCACGACCGGCCCGCGGCCGAAGTGGACCACGAAGTCCCGCACGTGGCCCATCAGTTCGGTCGTCGAGCCCAGCTCGCCACCGATCAGGAGCACCAGCCGGTCGCCCTGCGGCGCGGCCAGGAGGTCGAGCGAGTGCCGGGCGGCGATCAGGCGGATCAGCTCCACGGCGCGGCCGGGCTCGGCGGGCGCCGACCCGATCACCACGGCGATGGCGGGGGGCGCGGCCCAGCCGAGGGTCGAGGCACGGGACACCACCGACTCGTCCGCCTCGCCGCGGATCACGGCGTCCACGACCAGTGCCTCGAGCCGCGCATCCCAGGCGCCACGGACTTCCGCGGCGCGCGCGTACACCCGGGCGGCGGCGAAGGCGACCTCGCGCGAGTAGCGCAGGATCCCCGTCCGCAGCGGCGTCTGCTCGTCCCCGGGCAGTTCGCCGATCCGGTCCTCCACCGTGTCGATCGTGGTCCGGACCAGGTCGACGGTCTGGTCGAGGGTGATCCGCCGGGCGAGCGCCCGCGGTGCCGCGTCGAAGATGGCCGCCGGCGCCGCGGTCCGCCCGCCCGCCGCGTACCACTCGAGGAAGCCGTCGATGCCGGCCCTGGCCACCAGCGTGATCGACGAGCGGTGCTCGGCGTCGAGGTCGGCGAACCAGGGGTGCTCCTCCGCGATCCTGGCCAGCGCGGCCGTGGTCATCTCCGCGGCCGCGCTGCCGAGCCGTTGGGAGATCACCTCGCGAACCGCCGGCGGCGGCCAGCCTGCCGTCTCGTCCGCCGCCGTGCTCACCTGGCCGCCCCGATCGCCGACACCCGGATGCCGACCCGCGGATGCCCGTGGCAACGCGGCGCGGAGGTGCCCTGACGGGGGTCCTCGACGGCAGCCGGTGCGACGGCGCGGGCACGGTCGAGCACCCGCTGCAGAGCGGTGCGCGGCTGGCCGGCCGTGCTCTCGATCAGGTCGGTGAACGGGCCCATGAGCGCATCCTAGGACCCGCCCCGTCGTGTCGTCGGTCTGCGTCTTCCTGAGCCTGCGGCCTTCTTCCCGGTCCGGTGGCCGGTCCTCCCTGGTCCAGGTCCGGCGAGGACGGCGGCGCTGTTGATCGAGGGCCATCCTTGGTCGCGGAGGGCGACGGTTCGCGTCCAGGGCCGCTGTCCGGACGCCGGCTCTCGACGGGACGGGTGGCCCTCGGCGCGGACGGGTCCTCAACCCGGAAGGCCGGCTTCACGCGGGAAGAGCCGGTGCTCCAGAAGGGTCTGGGGTGGCGCCGACGGGATGGCGATCCTTACCCTGAATCGGTGCCAGAACCACCCGATCCGGTCGCCGCGCTGCGGGAGATCGCCTTCCTGATGGAGCGGGTGCTGGACGACCCCCGCCGGGTGCACGCCTTCCGCGCCGCCTCGGACGCGATCGCCGAGCTGCCACCGGCCCAGTTCGAGCGGCGCGCCAGGGACGGCTCCTGGCGTGAACTGCGCGGGATCGGCGAGAGCACCGCCACCGTCATCGTCCAGTCGCTGGCCGGACGCGTCCCGGACCGGCTGGCGGAACTCCGCGCACAGGCGCGCCCGTTGGCGAGCGGGGGCGAGGAGCTGCTGGCGCTGCTGCGTGGCGACCTGCACACCCACACCGACGCCTCGGACGGCTCCGTCCCCGCCGAGCAGTCGCGGGCGGTCGCCGACGCCCTGGGCTATGAGTACCTCGCCATCACCGACCACTCGCCCCGGCTGCGGGTGGCCAACGGGCTGAGCCCGCAACGCCTGCGCGCACAGGTCGAGCGCATCGCCGTCCTGAACCGCGAGGACGGCCCCCGGCTGCTCACCGGGATCGAGGTGGACATCCTTCCCGACGGCGGCCTCGACCAGGCGCCGGAACTGCTCGACGAGCTGGAGGTGGTGGTGGCCAGCGTCCACTCCGAACTCCGGATGGACTCCGAACCGATGACCCACCGCATGGTGGCGGCGATCGCAGATCCGCGCACCGACGTGCTGGGCCACTGCACGGGACGGCTGGTCACAGGCGGACGCGGGACCCGCCCGCAGAGCAGCTTCGACGCGGAGGTGGTGTTCGAGGCCTGCCGCCGGTTCGACGTGGCGGTGGAGATCAACTCCCGCCCGGAGCGCGCCGACCCGCCCGACGACCTGCTGGCCCTGGCGCTGGAGACCGGCTGCCTGTTCGCGATCGACTCCGACGCGCACGCGCCCGGCCAGCTGGAGTTCCCCGCCTACGGGGCGGCGCGGGCGCGGGCCGCCGGAATCCCGGCGCAGCGGATCGTCAACACCTGGCCGCTGGCCGACCTGCTCGCGTGGACGACCTCGCACCGGTGATTTGGTGGGCACCGGCTGCGCCGCCGCCCACCGGGCCGGGTAAGGTCAGCCTTGCGCAACGATCGTGTGTAGTAAATCGTCCGAAAGGCTCCCAGTGGCATCTCGAGATTCCGTCGGTCCGATCCTGAACGGGTTGCCGACCAATCTGCCCGACATCGACTCCGAGGAGACCGCCGAATGGCTGGAATCCCTCGACATGATGATCGACGAGGACGGGCGCAACCGCGCCCGCTACATCATGCTCCGTCTGCTCGAGCGTGCCCGCGACCAGCGCCTCGGCCTGCCGTCACTGACCGCCACCGACTACGTCAACACGATCCCTCCGGAGCAGGAGCCGTGGTACCCCGGCGACGTCGACCTGGAGCGCAAGTTCCGCCGCCTGCTGCGCTGGAACGCGGCGATCATGGTGCATCGCGCGCAGCGCCCGGGCGTCGGCGTCGGCGGCCACATCTCCTCCTACGCCTCCTCGGCGACGCTGTACGAGGTGGGCTTCAACCACTTCTTCCGCGGCCAGGACCACCCCGGTGGCGGCGACCAGGTGTTCTTCCAGGGGCACGCGAGCCCCGGCATGTACGCGCGGGCGTTCCTGGAGGGCCGGCTGGACGAGGACGACCTGAACGGCTTCCGCCAGGAGAAGAGCCACGTCGTCGACGGCCGCATCCGCGCGCTCCCTTCCTACCCGCACCCGCGGCAGATGCCGGACTTCTGGCAGTTCCCGACGGTGTCGATGGGCCTGGGCCCGATCGCGGCCATCTACCAGGCGCAGTTCAACAAGTACCTGCACAACCGCGGTCTGAAAGACACCGCCGAGCAGCGCGTCTGGGCGTTCCTCGGCGACGGCGAGATGGACGAGGTGGAGAGCCGGGGCGCACTCCAGCTGGCCGCCTACGAGGGCCTGGACAACCTGACCTTCGTCGTGAACTGCAACCTGCAGCGCCTCGACGGCCCGGTCCGTGGCAACGGCAAGATCATGCAGGAGCTGGAGAGCTTCTTCCGTGGCGCGGGCTGGAACGTGATCAAGGTGGTCTGGGGTCGTGGCTGGGACCCGCTGCTGGCAGCCGACCGCGACGGTGCGCTGCTCAACGTGATGAACTCCACCACCGACGGCGACTACCAGACCTTCAAGGCCAACGACGGCGCCTACGTCCGCGAGCACTTCTTCGGCCGTGACCCACGGACGGCCAAGATGGTGGAGGACTGGTCCGACGACCGGATCTGGAAGCTGACCCGTGGCGGGCACGACTACCACAAGGTGTACTCGGCCTACCAGGCCGCCACCGAGTTCCACGGCGCGCCGACCGTCATCCTCGCCCACACCATCAAGGGCTACTTCCTCGGCAGCCACTTCGCCGGGCGCAACGCCACGCACCAGATGAAGAAGCTCGCCCTGGACGACCTCAAGCAGTTCCGCGACCGGCTCGACATGCCGATCTCCGACGCGGTGCTGGAGGAGAACCCGTACCAGCCTCCGTACGTGAACCCCGGTCCCGGGGACGAGCGGATCCAGTACATGATGGAGCGCCGCAGGGCACTGGGCGGCTTCGTGCCGGAGCGGCGCGACCGGCCGGCGAAGCTGCCGCTGCCGGCGGCCGGGGCGTACGGCGGCGTGAAGAAGGGCTCCGGGGCCCAGCCGGTCGCCACGACGATGGCCTTCGTGAGGCTGCTCAAGGACCTGATGCGCGACAAGGAGTTCGCCCCCCACGTCGTGCCGATCATCCCCGACGAGGCCCGCACCTTCGGCATGGACTCGTTCTTCCCGACGATCAAGATCTACTCGCCGCACGGTCAGAACTACACGCCGGTCGACCACGAGCTGATGCTGGCCTACCGCGAGTCGGTCCAGGGCCAGATCATCCACACCGGGATCAACGAGGCCGGCTCGGCCGCAGCGTTCCAGGCGGTCGGCTCGGCCTACTCCACCCACGGCGTCCCGATGGTGCCGATCTACGTGTTCTACTCGATGTTCGGCTTCCAGCGCACGGCCGACGCGTTCTGGGCGGCGGGTGACCAGCTGGCCAGGGGCTTCCTGATCGGGGCCACCGCGGGACGCACCACGCTGACCGGCGAGGGCACCCAGCACATGGACGGGCACAGCCCGATGATCGCCGCCACCAACCCGGCCGTGATCTCCTACGACCCGGCCTACGGGTACGAGATCGCCCACATCGTGGAGGACGGCCTGCGCCGCATGTACGGCGAGAACCCCGAGAACGTCTTCTACTACCTCACCGTCTACAACGAGCCGATGCCGCAGCCGGCGGAGCCGGACGACGTCGACGCCGAGGGCATCGTGAAGGGCATGTACCTGCTGAAGGAGGGCAGCTTCGACGGTGTCGGGGCGGACGCCCGCCGCGCCCAGCTGCTCGCGTCCGGCGTGGGTGTGCCGTGGGCGCTGGAGGCGCAGGAACTGCTCAAGCGGGACTTCGGAGTCGTGGCGGACGTGTGGAGCGTGACCAGCTGGACCGAGCTGCGCCGCGACGGCCTGCGCTGCGACGAACAGGCGTTCCTGCACCCCGGCGAGGACAACCCGGTGCCGTGGGTGACGCAGAAGCTGCAGGGCCGTCCCGGTCCGGTGATCGCGGTCAGCGACTACATGCGCCAGGTGCAGGACCAGATCCTCAACTGGGTCCCGCAGAGCTTCACCTCGCTCGGCGCGGACGGCTTCGGGTTCTCCGACACCAGGGCGGCCGCGCGCCGGTTCTTCCACATCGACGGCCCCTCGATCGTGGTGCGGACCCTGCAGCAGCTGGCCGCGGCCGGCGAGGTCGATCCGGGCTGGCCGGCGAAGGCCGCGGAGCAGTACCGGCTCCTCGACGTGACGGCCGGCGCGTCCGGCGCGGTCGGAGGGGACGCCTGAGCCGACGGCTTTTCACGAGGTGGGCTTTCTGGCACTCTGAAGCCTTACCGGCGACCGTTGTGAGAGTGGGGAGGAGCGCGTGAGTACCGCGCCCGGGTCATCACCCGCATCGTCGGCTCTTGCTGCGCTCGGCATCGCGCCGGGACTGGCCGTCCAGGAACTCGGGTGGGACCCCGACGTCGATGAGGACCTGCGTTCGGCGGTGCTGGACATCCTCGGCGAGGACTTCGTCTACGAGGCCATCGAGGCGGTCGACATGGTCCTGTTGTGGTGGCGCGACGAGGACGGGGACCTCGGCGACGGGCTGGTCGACGCGCTCACCGACCTGACCGATCGGGGCCACATCTGGCTGCTCACGCCGCGGATCGGCAGGGTGGGCCACGTCGACCCGGCCGACTTGTCCGAAGCCGCGCTCACCGCCGGCCTCGCCCTGGCCAACACTGCCGCCGTGTCCAGGACCTGGGAAGCCCACAAGCTGGTCCGGCCCAAGGGCGGACGCCGTTAACCTCGCCCGCCTCGGTGCGGTGGCCGGAGTGCTCATCCCGGCCGTCCTCGTCGCAGGCTGCTCCGTCGACACCCTGCCGGCCGCGACGGTCACGGCGTCGACGCCGGCCGCGACGTCCACTCCCCGCTCCACCGAGGGACCGGTCGTCCCGACGGCCACCGCCGCCGGGACCCCGCCGGCGGTGGCGGGCATCGTCAACTTCCGAGATGTCGCGGGCCCTGGCCTCGCGCTGTCGGGCGGCGGAACGATGGCCCGCGGCGTCGTGTACCGCTCGGCCGCCCTGCACGGCGCGTCGGCCGCCGATCTGAAGGCGCTGGAAGGTGCGGGGGTGGGTCTCGTTCTCGACCTGCGGTCGCGCCGGGTGGCGAGCCTCGCGCCGGACCCCGCCGTGCCCGGGGCGCGGACCGAGATCGTGGACGTGTTCGCGGGCACCCACGAGTCGGCGGCGTCCGTGCGGACGGTGGCACAGGCGCGGGCGCACATGCAGGCGATGAACGTCGCCTTCGTGGCCGAGCCGGCCCAGCGGGCGCGGCTGGCGGAGGTGCTCCGCCTGGTCGCGGAGGCCGAGCGTCCGGTGCTGGTGCACTGCACGCACGGCAAGGACCGCACCGGTTGGGTGTCGGCGTTGCTCCAGCTCGTGGCCGGAGCCGACCGCTCCCAGGTCATGGCGGAGTACCTGGCGTCGAACAGCTACCGGTCCGCCGAGAACGAGCGCGCCTACGAACGGGCACGGGCGAGGGAGGGCCGGCGCGCCGCGCGCGTCGAGCGGGCGCTGCTGGAGGTCCGGCCGGGCTACCTGCAGGCCGGGCTCGACGAGCTGGACCGCCGCTACGGCGACCTGCACGGCTACCTGACCGCCGGGCTCGGGCTCTCCGAGGCGACGATCAACGAGTTGAGGACGCGCCTGGCCGGGTGAGGTGGACGGCTCAGCCGAGGCTCGCCTGCTCGTCCGCCGCGCCCACCGGCCGGCCGTTCAGCTGATCGTAGGCGCGGATCCGGACGAGTTCGAAGAGGCTCTCGCGTTCGGCGACGGTGGCGGCCTCCACGCTGAAGCTGAAGTGACCGTCGAGCCAGGTGCCCGACATGGTGCGGACGCCCCGGATCTTCCTCGTCAGGCGGTAGATCGTGCCGACCTCGTGGCCGTCCAGCAGCATGGTCTCGTGGGGCTCGGTGGCGTACTTGGTGGAGTAGTGGGCGCTGGACTCCGCCGAGTCGTTCCAGAACCGGTACCGGATCAGGCCGCGGGTGCCGACGGTGCACTCGTACGCGCCGGTGGACGCGCGGTAGTCGACAAAGGTGCACAGGTCGGGGTCGACCGACAGGTACAGGTACTCCAGCGCACTGCGGCCGCGGGGCTCGGAGCAGTCGCTCAGCGCCGGCACGACGGTGGAGTCCCAGCACTCGAAACCGGTGTTGGTCGACGACGGCGACGCGGTGGGTGACGTGGCGGGGGGCGGAGCCGCCGCGGGGCGGCCCAGGGCTCCCGACCAGACCAGCGTCCCGGCGACGACCAGCACGGCGAGGACGGCGGCGCCCGGCGCCAGCAGCCGACGGCGGCCCCTGGCCCGCGGGGAAAGGGCAGGGGTGTCCGGACCGGCGGCTGCCGCAGGGGAGGGGCCCGCCGGGGACGCGCTCGTGAGCACGGCTCTGGTCGGCTCCAGCCCGACCACCCGGGCGGGCCGGAAGATCCCCGAGTCGGGCCTGGAGATCTGCAGCGGCCCGACGTCCTCCGCCAGCGGCAACGCCGGCTGGGTGAGCGCCAGGGTCTCGGCGGCGGAGTCGGGCCGGTCGGCGGGGTCCTTGGCGAGGCATGCCCAGAGCAAGCGGTTGAGCGCGACAACCAGGGGATCGGAGCCGGGCAGCTGGGGGACGGGTGCGTTCAGGTGCGACATCGCCACCTGCACGTCGGTACCGGAGTACACATTGCGGCTGGTGAGCATCGTCCAGAGTACGCACGCGGCGGAGTACAGGTCGCTCTGCGGGGTCGCCGGTGCTCCCGAGTGCCGCTCCGGGCTGAGGAACGCCCAGCTGCCGGCGACCAGGCCAGGCTGGGTGAGGCCGCCGTCGGGACCCTGGGCGATGCCGAAGTCGCACAGGTAGGCGAAGGGATCGGAGATGGCCTCGGGGCGGAGCAGCACGTTGCTCGGCTTGACGTCGCGGTGCACGATGCCGCGCGCGTGGGCGTCACCGAGCGCCTCCACCACCTGGGCGAAGATCCGCAGCGCCGCCGACGGGGGGAGCGGGCCTGTGCGTCCCACCAACTGGCTGACGTCGCCGCCGGCGACGTACTGCATGGCCAGGTAGAGGCAGTCGTCGACCGAGCCGTGGTCGAAGATCTGGATGATGTGCGGCGAGTCCAGGCTGGCCAGGATGGACGCCTCGCGGGAGAACCGGTCGACGAAGCTGGCGTCGGCGGCCAGCCGCGGATCGACGATCTTGAGCGCCACGGGCCGGTTCAGGGTGAGCTGGGTGGCCCGGTACACGATCCCCATCCCGCCGTGGCCGATCTCGGCGTCCACACGGTACGCGCCGATCAGGTCTCCGATCGCCGGGAATCCCACCATGCGCGCTCCATCAGTCCAGGTGTGGTCAGCCTACCGACGACGCCGGGCCGATTCGGCGATACCCCTAGGATGTCTGCCTGCGGGCGCATAGCTCAGTTGGTCAGAGCGCCTCCCTTACAAGGAGGAGGTCGGGGGTTCGAGCCCCTCTGCGCCCACGACGTAGAGCGCGGTGAGCATTGCCGCGCCGTCCGGCGGAATGTCGATGTAGCGGAGGGGCATGCGATCGTCACCGGGGTGCTCGCCACCGAGAACCGCCTCCCCGAGAACCGGCGTGGCGTGGGTCTAGTGATCACGATCGACGTCTTACGCAGTGCACAGGCTTGAGCACATCAACTCAGCCCTGAGGCTGTCTGGTGCAGTCGAGCGCCTGGCTGAAACCGACGAAGTCGTTGAGCCCCGCTCACCCTATTGTCACGCCCGGATCTCAGCCGAATCCGCAGGCTCCGATCGCACATTGCTCGGCTCCTGCCGACGCCTGGCCTGAGGTGCCACGCCTCTTGCAGATCGAGGATTGGCCGCCCATGACGACGCCGCAGGCAGCCTGATCCATCGTGGTGTCGGTCTCGCGTGAGATCGTTCGTCTGGACGGCGAAGGAGCGGACATGGCCAGTGGCTTCAAAATCAACAAGCAGGGCATTCGTCAGATGACGCGCGAGCTCGAACGAGAGTTCGCGAAGAACCCGGTGCGCGTGCCCATTGAGGCTGACGCATCCGGTCTCGTCGCTGGTGGCGCGACGACCGTGAACAACTATCACGGGCCAGTTGTCACGGTCACTGGCGACAACGCTCAGCTCGCGTGGAGTGGTACGGGCGATGTAGCTCAAACGCAGAGCCGTGTTGAGCAGATTGCTCCGGGCTACGAAGAAGTCGCTCGCACGCTTGCGGGTTTGATCGCGAGTCTGGCCGAACTTGGCTTGGGCGAGGACGAGTCAGAGGCGAGGCAGCAAGCGGAATCTGTTCTGGCTGAGATCGTGAAGCCCAGCCCCGACAAGGGGATGGTGAAAAGGGGACTCACGATGATCAAGGGGCTCCTCGCTCCGGTTGCCGCGGGCGTGTCCGCGGTTGTAACCGCCGAGTCGAGTGAGGCCGCTCGGCACTTGATCGATGCACTCAGCACCGGGCTTCCGCTGTAGCGGACTGCGGAGCGGCGGCGGACCCGCCTGCCACCTCCGGAGGCTCGTGCCGGTTCCACGCGACGTGTTGTCCCTCGATCTGCAAGACGCGTGGACTTCTCCTCGCGCAGCTGATTTGCCGCTTGGGTGGCGTCGTCGATTTGATGCCGTGCCGCACTCAGCGCTCTGAGGAGACGGCACTGACGGGCATAGGGGAGACAGCGCATTGACACGCGCAGCCGCCTACGCGACCGGTGCCGTTGGCGCAGAACGGATGACTCTCCCCGAGCTCGAGCAGCACCTCGCCAAGGCAACCAGTCTGCTGCGTGGTGCTGTCGACCAGGCAGACTGTGGTCTCTGGCAGGATAGGTGCGACGACACCTGCACGAGCCGAGGAGGGCGATGATGAGTACTGCCACCGCCATCCGTCCATCCGGGCCGGTCGAGGATCAGACCGTCTCCGCTTCGGAACCTCGACCGATCGTCGAGCTCTTCTCTGCGGTGGCTCCGTCGCCTGCGAAGCCGTTCATCAGCTGGGCAGGATCGAAGCGTCGTCTCCTCCCGCAGATCCTGCCCCACGTACCAGAGAGCTATGACCGGTACATCGAGCCCTTCCTCGGGGGAGGATCACTGTTCCTGGAGCTGGCACCGCGTCGGGCGGTTCTGAATGATGCCTGCGCGCCGCTGGTCGAAACATGGCGAGCCATTCAGCGAAACGCCAACGGCGTCCACAGGGAGGCGACGCGTCGTGAGCTCAACAAGGAGCAGTACTACGCGGCGCGAGCAGAACGCGGCGGCGGCTATCTGCAGCAGGCAGGACGCTTCATCTACCTGAACAAGGGCGCCTTCAACGGGCTGTACAGGGTGAACCTCCGCGGCGAGTTCAACGTGCCCTGGGGTGCTCCGAAGAGCGACTTCGTCTGTGACCTGGCGAATCTGCGCGATGTTCAGAAGCTCCTTGCAGGGGGGCGCGCGAGCTTGTCTTGTGGCGATTTCGAGGCCAGCGTTGACCTTGCCGGACCGAGAGATTTTCTGTTCATTGATCCGCCGTATGTCACCTCGCACAACAACAACGGCTTTATCGAGTACAACGAGAAGATCTTCTCCTGGGACGACCAGGTGCGGCTCGCCACAGCCGCCCGCCGAGCAGTCGGTCGAGGAGCGACGGTGTTGGTCACTAACGCCAACCACGAGAAGGTGACTGCGCTCTACGACGGCTTCACTCAGGTCGTCATCGAGCGGGCGTCAACCCTCGCAGCGTCCAGCGCCAAGCGCGGTCGTACAACCGAGATTCTCCTGATCGGAAGGGCGGACTGATGGACGTTGAATCGACCGTCAAAGTCGCCGCACCCAGCGAGATTCGGCCGAATCCGGAGAATCCGCGCCTCGTCTTCCGCGAAAAGGAGCTACTCGAACTAGAAGACAGCATCGCCGCCAATGGCATCCTCGTACCGCTGACCGTTTACGAGGCATCCGACGGCGGATATGTCCTCCTCGACGGTGAGCGTCGTTGGCGCTGCGCCAAGAAGCTTGGGCTGCGGCGGGTTCCGATCATCGTCCAGCCGGAGCCGCCTCTGATGCAGAACATCATGATGATGTTCGCGATCCACAACGCGCGTTCTGACTGGGATCCGCTGCCGACGGCTCTGAAGCTCAAGCAACTGGAGGAGCTCTACGAGAAGAACGAAGGCAGGGCACCCACTGAACCCCAGCTAGCGCAACTCGCCAGCCTGAGTCGTGGTGAGGTTCGGCGTCTCAAGAACATCCTCGCGCTGCCGAAGGACTACCTGACCCTGATCCAGGACGAGCAGGAGCTACCGCGTGGAGACCAATCGTTGACCGTTGACCACCTGCTTGAAGTGACACGAGGTGGCAAAGCACTTGCGCGCCAGGAGATCGTCACCGAAGAGGAGCGCGCCGAGCTAGAGCGGGCTCTGATTGGCAAGTTCAAGGAAAAGAAGCTGACTAGCACGGTCGAGCCGCGTCTCCTGACGCGCATGGCGCGTGCTGTTGAGCGCGACGATGTGCCGGCTGCGGTCGTGAAGTCGACGGTGCAGCGCATGATCGCCGAGCCGGACTTCACCATCAAGGCTGCCTACGCCGCATCGGTCGAGATGGCAGAGCGCGATCACAATCTGGAGATGGCGACTCGCAGGATTGCAAGCACTCTCGCGGCGCTTCCTCCGGCGGGTGCCCTGTCCGAGGGAACGCGGACTGCCCTGCGTGAACTCCGTGATGCGATCAACGCGATTATCCAGGGCTGAGGCTCATGGCCATCCGCGCAACGGACTTTGTGCTAGTCCCAGACGACTTGCTCTCTGCCGTTGTGCGCTATGGGCAATGGCTTGAGTCTCAGGGCTACCGACTGACCGTCGAGCCGTCGGACTTGGAGTACCCCACAACACCAGTATTTCGCGGGTACCGTAACGCAGGAGAGGACTACTTCTATGAAGTTTCTTCCGTAGTTGATCTCAAGCGTGCCGAGGAGTGGGCCAAGTACGGTCGTGCTTCGCAGCGCGATACTCGATTTGTTGTGGCCATCGCCGGCAGCAAGCCGGTCTCGACGGCGACACTGTCAAAGCTTGCCGAGTTGAAGGTAGGGCTCGACGTCATCGCGGACACTACGGTCTCATCATTGTCGGCGCCACACGACCTGAGCTTGAACGTCGACTTCCCAGCTCTTCCCGCAGGTCTGCGTAAGACGCTTGGTCACGCCAAGGATCTATGGAGCCGAGGGGAGTGGAAAGAAGCGTACGAAGATGCTTGCGTGGCACTCGCAACCAGGGCATGCGAGTACCTGCAGAAAGCAGTCAAGGCACAACGGGTCACGTTCGTGAGCGCCAACGGTAAGTCAATCAAGTACACCCAGGCGAAAATCGGGAAGATGACACTCGGGCAACTGGAACATGCGTTTGCCGAGATCACGGCGCCGACCCAGATTGAGAGCCGGGCGACTCAGGCGATGGCTCGAATCAACCCGAGGCGTGTCACGGTCGCTCACTTCAAGCACAAGTCCGGGAAGCGCCTACAGGACCTCCGCGGCAAAGTCGGGAAAGATCTGATCGTCATCGTCAACATTATGACGATGCTCAAGTAGTCGAGGCGACGGGGCCGGACGGCCTCAACTTCCATCGACGTCAGACAGGTGAGCACTTTGGTGACAAATTGCTCTCGAAGGTGACCAGATTGGCCGTCACTAACCGGTGCACGTCGGTCCACTGAACCCCAGAAGAACCGCGAAAGCACGCGGATTCTCGGCGATTCTCAGTCGGAGCCACGTCGGTGGCCAGGCCTTCATTTCATCTTGTCCGAGTCTTGTCCCACACCGTCATCCGGCTCACCCCGAACCGACGGGCGATCGACATGACGCTCTCGCCGCTGTCGCGCGCCGTTTGAATCGCGTCTATCTGGTGAGCCGTCAGGGGCGTTCGATTCCGTCTCGTTGGCTCGGCCACTGCCCCAGCGAGCCCACCATCAGTCGGTGAGCCCGACGAGCTGAGACCCAGCCTCGCCAGTTCCACACGGCTTCCAGCCGTTCGACTCGTTTCAACTCATGTGATTCGAATCCGCCCCAGCCACCCCTGATGCGCCGCTCCCGGTCGGGGGGAGTGCGCCGCCGATTCATGCGCTTTCGGCATTTCCCCATCCCTTCGGGGTTTTCTAGCGTCAAGGACGTCAGCTGACCGCTCACCGTGCTGTGACAAGGGTGTTGCACTGCTCCGTCCACGGGTCGCGATTCCGTCACGGGTGCTCGGCCGGCAGGTAGACGGTGCCGCAACGGCGCCACGACTCAGGCAGGGAAGGAAACACAGACAGATGATCCGGGGCAACTACGAGTCCGACGCCGGAAAGCGCAAGGAGCTCAGCCACGCCGAGCTCGGCACCATCCCGCACATGCCGTTCGAGGAGTACTCCGAGCGGCTCAAGGATTTCCTCATCATGAAGCGGGAGAACGGCATCCTGGAAGCACGGATGCACACGAACGGCGACAGCCTGCAGTGGAACGCCCAGGCCCACCAGGGGCTGCACTACTTCTTCGACTGGGCCGGCCGGGATCCCGACAACGAGGTGATCATCCTCGGCGGTTCCGGGCCCGACCTGTTCAAGGGGATCGGCCGGCAGCAGCCGGACGGTACCTGGGGGATCGCGCACGAGTTCGCGTCCGAGCCCGAGCACGCGTGGCGGCTGTACGACTACCAGTACTACGACGGCACCAACGACATCGAGGGCCAGGTCTTCGACGTCGAGGTCCCCACCATCGGCGTCTGGAACGGGGCGGCCTTCCACACCGACCTCGTGCTCTTCTCCGACATCACGCTGTGCACCGAGGACGCGTGGACGACCGAGATGCACTTCCGGGTCAACATGGTGCCCGGCGACGGCATCCAGATCGCCTGGCGCGAGCTGATGGGGCGCAAGCGGTTCGCGTACGCCGAGCTGACCGGTGAGATCATCACCGCCCGCAAGGCCCTCGAACTCGGCATGGTCAACGAGATCTGCACCGACACCGAGGCGGCCTACGCCCGGGCGCACGAGATCGCCGAGCTGATCATGCACACCGGCACCCGGCAGACCCGCCGGCTCACCGTCCAGCAGCTGCGCAAGCCGTGGAAGCAGGACGTGGCCAACGAGCTGCGCAACGCCTTCGCCACCGAGATGTGGAACACCGCGACCGAGCACTCGCCGCACGAGGTCAGCTTCTGGGAGTGGGCGCACGAGGAGGCCGAGCTGGTCAAGGCCGCGGAGAAGAAGGGCAAGGTCATCCGGCCGCGGCTGGACGGCGGCCGCGAGGAGGACGAGATCAAGTAGGTCGCACCGGCCGGGGCGCTCGCCACAGTGCCCCGGCCGGCCCGGATTCATGCGCGATCCGCAATTCCTCATCTGTCGGATCCTGCCTAGCGTCATGAATGTCGGCTGAACGCCCACCGCGCGTGACAGAGGCGTCGTCCGAACCCGGTCCCGGGTCACGGCTCCGGGGGGCTCGGCCGGCACCCAGCGATGTCGAGGACGACGTCTCGTCTCAAGGAAGGAAAGCGGCAATGCCGAACACGAACTTCGTGAACTGGCCCACGTTCGACCAGATCAAGGAGATGTTCAAGGAGCACTTCATCATGGACCGGCGTGAGGACGGTGTGGTCACCGTGCGCATGCACACCCTCGGCGGTCCGCTGATCTGGTCGATGGAGCTGCACGACGCCATCGGCAAGATGTGGCGCATGCTCGGCACCGAGCGCTCCACCGAGATGATCATCTTCACCGGCACGGACGAGGCGTGGGTCACCGACTTCGAGAAGGAGTCGTGGATCCCGGAGAGCGTCGAGCCCGCCGCCACCCGCTACAACCACATGTTCATCGACGGCCGGCGCATGCTGATCGCCCAGATCCAGGACGTCGAGGTGCCCACCCTGGGCGTGCTCAGCGGATCCGGCGGCCACACCGAGCTGGCCCTGTGCTGCGACCTCGCCATCGCTGCGGACGACATCACGATCCTCGACCCGCACATGCTGGTCGGCAACGTGCCCGGCGACGGCATCCACAGCTGCTTCTTCCAGCTGATGCCCTACCGCCAGGCCGTCTGGTACCTGCTCAGCGGCGCGAAGATGACCGCGGAGGAGGCCCTGAAGTTCGGTCTGGTCTCCGAGCTCGTGCCGCGGGAGAAGCTGATGGACCGCGCCTACGAGATCGCCGACCTGTTGATGGCCCAGAACCGCTACACCCGTCGCCTGGCCACCCAGGTGATGCGCCGCGGCTGGAAGCAGCGGATCGTCGACGACCTGGACATGACCTTCGGCACCGAGTGCTTCGGCATGTTCACCGACTCCCACGAGCACTCGAACATGCAGTCCATGAACGACTACCTCAACCTGAAGCCCGACTACAAGGGTGCGCTGGACCTGCCGGAGAACGTCGACCGCGAGGCCGTCGCCCGGCGTGCGGAAGAGGCCAACTGAGCCTCGCCCCGCACGGGGCCGGTCGCCGCTGACCGGCCGGCCCCGTCCGGCGCACCGGACCCGGTCAGCGGTTGATCATCGCCAGGAAGTTCAGCAGCGTCTGCTGCCGGTTGTCCTTCCGGTAGATCGCCACCAGGTCGAACTGCGTGTCCAGGTCGGCCAGCTCACACACCCGGATCGGAACACCCTGGAAGGCGGTGTCACTGATGAACCTCGGCTGGATCGAGATCCCGAGCCCGAGTTCCACCCTGAGCACGGCGGTCGGGGTGTTCGGCACGAAGGAGATGCCCGGGCTCGGCTCGGTGCTGTTCCGCGCGGCCAGCTGCAGGGCACGCAGCACCGGAGGGTCGACATGACGCGGCATGATCAGGCGCTGGGCGAGCAGCTCGGCGATCGTGACCACCTCACCGGGCGGGAACGGGTAGTCCTCGCGCATCACCGCGACGAAGTGGTCGTGCCCGATCGAGATCTGGGCGAGCGCGTCGTTGGCCGGAACCTCGAAGTCGAGCGTGAACGCCAGGTCATAGACCCCGTGCAGGATGCTGTCGCTGAGTTGCGGGAACGCCACGTCGTCGATCCGGGTCCGCACGTTCGGGTACGCGGCGGCGTACCGCTGGACGAGCGCGGTGAACGCCGCGCCGAAATTGGTCACGGTGGCGATCCCGAGCTGTCCGGACGCTCCCGACTTCGCGGCCTCCAGCTTGCGGAACACCAACTCGTGGTGGCGAAGGAGCAGCTCGCACTCGTCGTAGAGCACCGCGCCGGCGTCGGTCAGGTGCACGTTGCGGGTGTCCCGGACGAACAGCTGGACGCCGAGTTCCTTCTCCAGGTTGGCGATCTGCCTGCTCAGGGCGGACTGGCCGATGTAGAAGTGCTCGGCCGCCTTGCTGAAGTTGCGGTACATCGCCACGAACTGGAAGTACCTCAGCGACTGCAGGTCCACGCGCGCTCCCTTGCTCGACTCTCCTCGACCGGCCAGCTGGAAAGCCTAGGCCATCTCCCTGTCCTCCAACTGTGCGGAGCCACCACACCATGAGCCGGATTCTCACCATCAACTGCGGGTCGACCTCCACGAAGGTCGCCTTCTTCGACGACGACCGGGAGCTCGCCCGCGCCTCCATCGACGTGCCGCTGGCAGACCTCGCCACCATGCCGAAAGTGCTCGACCAGACCGGGTACCGCACGGCGCAGGTGCGCGAGTTCCTCCTCCACAACGATCTTGACCCGGCCAGCGCGGAGATCGTGGTGGCGCGGGCCGGCACGATCCACCACGTCCCCCGCGACGGGGCGTACGCGGTGAACGAGCTGATGGTGGCCACCCTCACCTATGCGCCGGCCGCCCAGCACGCGTCCGCGCTGAGCTGCCTGATCGGACGCGAACTGGTCGAGGGCACCGGCATCCCGGTGATCATCTACGACCCGACCTGCGTGGACGCGGTCGACGAGATCGCCAAGATCACCGGGGTCCCCGAGATCGTCAACATGCCGGTCTACCACCTGCTCAACCCGAAGGCGGCCGGACGGAAGTACGCCGCCTCGATCGGGTCGGAGTACACCGAGCTGAACCTGGTCGTCGCGCACCTCGGCGGCGGCATCACGATGGCCTTCCACGACCACGGGCGGGTCGCCGACTGGATCTACGACGACGGAGGCCCGATGTCCCCGCAGCGTGGCGGCGCGATCCCGACCCGGCTGCTCACCGACTTCGTCTACACCTCCGGCATGACCCACGCGCAGATGCGGATGTACCTGGCCGGCAGGACCGGGATCGCCGCGCACCTCGGCACCCAGGACGTCCGCGAGGTCGAGCGGAGGATCCTCGCCGGCGACGAGCACGCCGAGCTGATCTACCGCGCGATGGCCTACGGCGTCGCGAAGGGGATCGGCCAGCTCGCCACCGTCCGCGCCGGCAACGTCGACCAGATCATCCTGACCGGCGGCATCGCGCACTCGGAGCTGTTCACCGGCTGGGTCTGTGAACTCGTCTCCTGGATCGCCCCGGTGACCGTCATCCCCGGCGAGAACGAGATGGAGGCCCTCGCCGCCGGCGGCCTACGGGTCCTTCGGGGGGAGGAACCGGTCCACGACTACGACGTGCTGCCCGCCGGCTACTCCAGCCTCGAGGACATCATCGCCCGTCCCAGCTTCCTGGCCTGATCAGCAACCCCTACGAAGAAGGAAACCAACCATGGATCTGTCCAACAAGGTCGTCCTGACCGCGGCGCTCACCGGCGCCGTCACCCCGAAGTCGATCAACGACGCCATCCCGATGACCCCGGAGGAGATCTCCGAAGACGCCTACCGGGTGTGGCAGGCCGGCGCGTCCGTCGTGCACTTCCACATGCGCGACGACGAGGGCCTCGGCACCATGGACAAAGAGCGGTTCAAGAAGACCATGCAGCTGCTCCGTGGCAACCACCCCGACTGCGACGTCGTGATCAACTTCACCACCGCCGGCGACAACCGGGCCAGCGACGAGGAGCGGCTCGCCCACCTGCCCTACGTCACGCCGGAGATCGGCACCTTCGACGCCGGATCGTTCAACTGGATGCCGGACGGCGTGTTCGTGAACTCCCCGCAGTTCCTGGAGCGCCTGGGCCGCACCCTGACCGAGCTGAACATCAAGCCCGAGTTCGAGATCTTCGACTCCGGCCAGATGTACAACGTTGCCCACTACGCGAAGCTCGGCATCCTCAACGCGCCGCTGCACTACCAGTTCGTGCTCGGCGTCCCCGGCGGGATGCCGGCGGACGTGGAGAGCCTGATCTACCTGAAGGGCTTGCTGCCCGCGGAGGCGACCTGGGGCGCCTTCGGCGTCGGCAGGGACAACCAGAAGATCGTCTACGCCACCCTCGCCCTCGGCGGCCACGTCCGCGTCGGGCTGGAGGACAACGTCTACCTCTCCCGCGGCGTGAAGGCGACGAACCTGCAGCTCGTGGAGCGCGCGGTGCGGGTGATCCGCGACTTCGGCAAGGACGTCGCCACCCCCGACGAGGCTCGCCAGATCCTCGACATCCCGTCCCACGAGGGCATGGTCAACGCGGCATGAACACCCCACAGAGGTCTTCTGCTCCGCTGCGCCGCTCCGAACAACTCTGCGGGGGCCCCGCATGAGCCCCGTCAACACGGTCAGCGGTCCGGTCGAGGTCGCCACCCTCGGCCGGACCCTGATGCACGAGCATCTGGTCTTCGGCTACCCGGGCCACGAGGGCGACCGGACGATGTGGACCTACGACGAGGACGCCATCGTCGCGGCGGGCAACGCCGCCCTCGCCTCCATCCAGGCCCAGGGCTTCTCGACGATCTTCGAGGCGACGCCGAACGACTGCGGGCGCAACCCGCTGCTGCTGAAGCGCATCGCCGAGGAGACCGGTTTCACCGTGATCTGCGCGACCGGCTACTACCGGGAGCACCACGGTGGTTCGGCCTACTTCGACATGCGCAGCCTGTTCACCGACACCGTCTCGGAGCTGGCCGACCTGTTCATCACCGAGCTCACCGAGGGCATCGGCGACACCGGGGTCAAGGCCGGGATCATGAAGCTCGGCACCGGCCACGGCGCCATCTCCGACTACGAGCACGTGGTGATCAAGGCCGCGGCACGCGCGCAGCAGGCCACCGGTGCGCCGATCATCACCCACACCGAGGGCGGCACGATGGGCCCCGAGCAGGCCCGTGCGCTCATCGAGGCCGGTGCGGACCCGTCGAAGACGATCGTCGGCCACATGTGCGGCAACGCGCACGACCTCGACTACCAGCTCGCCGTGCTCTCCTATGGCGTCGGCATCGGCTACGACCGGACCGGTGGGAACCGCCTGTTCAACGACATCACCGACGACGACCGCATGGACACGGTCGTCTCGCTCGCCGACCGCGGCTACCTGGACCGGATCTTCTGGTCCCAGGACAGCATCGCGACCTGGCTGGGGCGCAGCTGGGACGGCTTCCGCTCGCTGCCGGGCGCCGAGTACTGGAAGATCACCCGGATCGGGGACTACATCGTCCCCGGGTTGCTCGAGCGTGGACTCACCGACGCCGACATCGACCAGTTGCTGGTCGGCAACATCGCGAGCCTGTGGGGCGATCGGTGAGCAGCTACGCCACCTTCGCCGAGCTGAGGGACGCCCGCCCGCTGACCGCGCGGCCGCAACGCTGCGCCGTCGCGGGCGCCGCGGACGCCCACGCCCTCGAGGCCGTCATGCTGGCCGCGCGGGACGGCTATCTCACCCCGGTGCTGGTCGGGCCGGCCGCGGCGATCGCCGACCTGCTCGCCACCCTGGAGGTGGTGGAGCCGCATGTCGTGGTCGACTGCCCCGAGGGCGAGAACCCGGCCGCGGTCGCCGTCCGGCTGGTCCGCGACGGCGAGGCCGACTTCATCCTCAAGGGCGGCATGCAGACCGCGGACCTGCTGCGTCCGATCCTGAACAAGGAGACCGGGCTGAACGAGCGGGGCTTCATCACCCACTTCGGGCTGATGCAACTGGGCAGCTACCACAAGCTGCTCGCGATGAGCGACTCCGCGGTCATCCCGCACCCGACCCTGGCCGACAAGGCCCGGATCGTCGAGGTCTGCACGGACGCGCTGCGCAGCCTCGGCATCGACGCTCCGGTGGTCGCGGCCCTGTGCGCGGCCGAGACGGTCAGCCCGAAGATCCCGGAGACCGTGGACGCCGCCGAGCTCGCCGCGATGAGCGAGCGGGGCGAGTTCGGGGACGCCGTCGTCGTCGGCCCGATCTCGTTCGACCTGGCCACCAGCCGGGAGGCCGCCGCCGTCAAGGGCTACGACAACCCGTACGCCGGTGATGTCGACATGCTGCTGGTGCCGGAGATGGTCACCGGCAACGTGATCAGCAAGATCTGGAACTCAGACCCCCGCAACACCCTCGCCGGCTGTCTGGTCGGCGCCCGCGTCCCGGTCGGCCTGACCTCCCGCAGCGCATCGATGGAGGAGAAGCTCGCCTCGCTGCTGCTGTGCAGCCTGCTCAGCGCCGCCGGGGCACCCACAACCCGAGGAGTACAGCAATGACAGACAAGCAGCCCGGCGACGTGGTCGTCGTCGGTGCGGCCCGCACCCCCAACGGACGGCTCAAGGGCGGCCTGTCGGAGGTGAGCGCCGTCGAGCTGGGGGCGGCTGCGATCCGCGGCGCGCTGGAGCGGGCCGGCATCGACGCCGCCGCCGTCGACCACGTCGTGATGGGCAACGTGCTGCAGGCCGGGCTCGGGCAGTGCCCGGCGCGGCAGGCCGCGATCGCCGCAGGACTGGGCTGGGACGTGCCGGCCAACACCGTCAACAAGGTGTGCCTGTCGGGCCTGACCGCGGTCATCGACGGCGCCCGGATGATCCGCTGCGGTGAGGCGACCGTCGTGGTGGCCGGCGGGATGGAGTCGATGACCCGCGCGCCGCACCTGCTCGTCGGCTCCCGCTCTGGGTGGACCTTCGGGCATGTCACCGCGATCGACTCGATGGCCAACGACGGGCTCTCGGACGCCTGGAGCCACGAGGCGATGGGCCTGGACACGGACCGGCGTACCGCCGACTACCCGGCCAGCCGCGAGGACCAGGACGCGTTCGCCGCCCGCTCCCACCAGTTGGCGGCAAAGGCGTGGGCCGAGGGTGTGTTCGACGACGAGATCGTCCCGATCACCATCCCGGGCCGCAGGGGCGACACCGTGGTGGACGCCGACGAGGGAATCCGCGCCGACACCACCGTCGAGATCCTGGCGAGGCTGCGTCCCGCGTTCCGCCCGGAAGGGACGCTGACCGCCGGCAACTCCTCCAGCATCAACGACGGGGGAGCCGCTGTGGTCCTCACCACGAGGGCGAACGCCGAGGCCCACGACTGGACGATCCTGGCCACCCTGCGTGCCCACGCGCAGGTGGCCGGGCCGTCGCCGGCGCTCGCGCCGCAGCCGGGCAGCGCGATCCTCGCCGCCCTGGACACGCAGGGCTGGACCGTCGACGACCTGGACCTGGTCGAGATCAACGAGGCCTTCGCCGCGGTCGCCGTCTACGCCGTCAGGCAGCTCGCCGTGCCGCTGGACAAGGTGAACATCCACGGCGGCGGGATCGCCTACGGCCACCCGATCGGCCAGTCCGGCGCCCGGCTGGTCGCCCACCTGGCCCACGAGCTGTACCGACGTGGCACCGGACGTGCCGCAGCCGCCCTGTGCGGCGGCACCGGACAGGGCGACGCCCTGCTGCTGGAGGCATGAGATGACCAAGGTGATCCCGGTGGGGGAGGCCGCGGCGAAGCTCCGCGACGGCATGACCGTGATGTTCGGCGGCTTCATGGGTTGTGGCAACGCCCACCACGTCATCCAGGCGATCATCGACGCCGGCGTGACGGACCTGACCATGATCTGCAATGACGCGTCCGTTCCCGGCTACGGGGTGGCGAAGCTGGTGGAGCACAAGCGGCTGCGCCGGCTGATCACCTCCCACGTCGGGCTCAACCCCCAGGTCGGCGTCCAGATGAACGCCGGTGAGCTGGAGGTCGAGCTGGTCCCGCAGGGCACCCTGGTCGAGCGGATCCGGTCCGGCGGGGCCGGCCTCGGCGGTGTGCTCACCCCGACCGGGCTGGGCACGCCGGTCGCCGAAGGCAAGCCCGTCGTCACCGTCAGCGGCCGCGACTACCTGCTGGAGGAGCCGCTGCGGGCCGATGTCGCCGTGATCAACGGCTACCGCGTCGATCCCGCCGGCAACGTCTGGTACCGGGGCGACGCCCGCAACTTCAACCCGGTGATGGCCACCGCGGCCGACCTGGTGATCGTCGAGGCCGATCATCTCGTCGGACTCGGCGACATCACCCCCGAGGATGTCGTCACCCCGAGCGTCCTGGTCGACTACATCGTTGAAGGGGGAGAACTCCCGTGACCACACCCACTCTCGACCGTGCCGGGCTGAAGGACTTCATCGCCGCCCGGGTCGCCCGCGAACTGAAGGACGGCGACTTCGTCAACCTCGGCATCGGGCTGCCGACCCTGGTCCCGAAGTACCTGTCGGCCGACGTCAAGGTCGTCCTGCAGGCCGAAGTGGGCATGGTGGACGCCGGACCGTGCCCCGACCGCGACCCGGACCCCCGCTACGTGGTGGACGCGGGCGGAGGTCCGGCGTCGATCAGGCTCGGCGGGGCTTTCATCGACTCGGCCACCTCGTTCACCCTGATCCGTGGCGGCCACGTGGACGCCACCGTGCTCGGCGCGCTGCAGGTGGATGCGCAGGGCAACCTGGCGAACTGGATCATCCCGGGGAAGATGGTGCCCGGCATGGGCGGCGCGATGGACCTGGTCGTCGGCGCGAAGCGGGTGATCGTCGCCATGGAGCACACTCAGCGGGGCGAGCCGAAGATCCTTCCCACCTGCACGCTGCCGCTGACCGCGGTGAACTGCGTCGACCTGATCGTCACGGAGATGGGCGTGATCGAGGTCACCCCTGACGGCCTCGTGCTGGTCGAGATCAATCCCCGGCTGGGTGTCGAGGAGGTGGTCGCCGCCACGGCGGCGCCCCTGACGATCTCCCCGGCACTGGCGCCGATCTGCTGATCCGCGCCGTGGCTAGCTTCTATGCGTTTCTTGGATTAGCCCATGCAGGCGCCCCGGGGTTAACTGATCCCGGTGGTGGCGGCGACGGGGCCGCCGGCGCAGGAAAGCGACGCCGCCGGGCTGCAGACGAGGACGGGAGACTCCGGGCCGGGACGGCCCGGGAACCGTCGACAACACGGACGGAGGTCTGAAGGGCAAGGTTCAACGCCCACGGGATCGGACGCCGGAAGGTGTGGGGCAGCCGGCCCTGAACCGGCCGCCCGACACGGCACGTCCGACCGCACGACCTGAGCGGAAGTTCAGGCAGAGAAGTAGCTCACAACCCCGCGCTCCACGCAGACGCGGAAGAACGTACAAGACAAGGAAACCACAATGGCACACAGTGCAACGTCGCCAGCCGTGAGCGAAGGGGCGTACAAACCCTTCCGCTGGTTCATCCTGGCAACCCTGATCGTGGTCGTGGCCGTACAGGCCGTCGCCCTGATCACGCCCGCGCCGCTGATCGGCGAGATCATCAAGACCTCCGGGCTGTCCGCCGGTGAGGTCACCTGGATGACCATGGGCACCTGGAACCTCTTCGTGGCCATCGCCGCCATCCTCGGTGGTCCGCTGATCGACAAGTTCGGCTTCAAGTGGATGTACATCTTCGGCATGGTCATGATCGGCCTCGGCTGGCTGCTGATGCCGGCCATCGGCAGCAGCTTCATGGGTATGACCGTCGCGCGCGCCATCCAGGCGATCGGCGGCGGCCCGATCATGGGCGCCGGCGTGTACGTCTCGGCCACCTGTTTCCCGAAGCAGGAACGCGGCATGGTCAACGGCGTCCTCGGGGCGGCGATGGGCCTGGGCATCATGATCGGCCTCAACCTCGGCCCGGCCAGCATGGCCGCCGCCGGTGACTGGGCCGTCGGCCTGCGCAACCTGTGGCCGCTGGCCCTGGTGGGCATCGTGATGACCGTCGTGTGCATGGTCGGCCCGAAGGTGGCGCCGGAGGGTGCCAACCTGGAGAACGTCGACGAGGCGGCCGCCGCGTCGAACCTCGCGCTGTACAAGAAGGCCCTCCTCCTGCCGCTGACCTGGATCGCGACGGCCTGCGTCGTCATCGCCTCCTGGTTCAACCAGGCCTACAACGACATGACCCCCGGCTACCTCGCCCTCGAACCGCCGGTCGGCCTCGGCCTCGGCGCGACCGGTGCCGGCTCGATCGCCTCGCTGGCCCAGATCGGCAACATCGTCGGCTGCCTGGCGGTCGGTGTCATCGTCGAGCGTCTGTTCCACGGCAAGGCCCGGCCGGCCCTGATGGTCGCCTTCGCGGCGATGGCTGTGGGCGCAGGGCTGATCCTGGTGCCCGGGGTCAAGACCAGCCAGGTGATCCTGACCACCGTGATGATGATCACGGTGTTCTTCCTCGGCTGGATCAACGCCACCGCGCTGGGCTGGGTCGCCAAGAACTACCCGGCGGAGATCACCGGCAAGCTCGGCGGCATGGCGCAGGGCATCGGCATCTTCGGCGGCCTGGCCGGCGTGGCTGCGGGTTCCGCGGCACTGCACGCGACCGGCTTCTACGTCGTGTCCACGATGATCATGGTCGGCGTCGCCCTCGTCGGCGTCGTCGTGGCCTTCTTCATGCAGACCCACAAGCACCAGAAGCTCGAGGGCGCTGCCCCCGAGACCCTGGCGTCCTCGGGGCGCTGAGCTCACGGCGTGGGCTCGTGGCGCCACCCGCCCCGAGCCCACGCCTTTCCACGTCGCGGAAGGAGTACTGCGGTGACCGTTCACCCCGGTAGGGAGACCACGGGCCGTCTCTGCGTGGACGAACGCAGCACCTTCGGCCTGCTCACCGACGCCCTCTACGACGAACCAGGGGTGGTCCTGCGGGAACTCGTCTCCAACGCCATCGACGCCATCGGGCGACGCGCCGACGTCGAGCCCGGCGCGCCGGCCGGACGCGTCACGGTCGCCCTGGACAGCGGGCGGCGCACCCTGGAGGTCCGCGACAACGGCATCGGGATGAGCGCGGACGAGGTGCGCCGCTGCCTGAACCAGATCGCCTGGTCGGGGACCGCCGAGCACGTCCGGCAGTGGCAGGAGGCCGGGGCGTCCGCGCCGATCGGACAGTTCGGCGTCGGCTTCTACTCCGCGTTCATGCTCGCCCCCACCGTCGAGGTGCACACCAGCTCGGCTCTGGGCGCCGAGCCGGTGCGCTGGACGTGCACCCGCGAGATGGAGTGGCGGATCGAACCCGGCGAGCGGGTCGAGGTCGGCACCACCGTGCTGCTCCGCCTGGCCACCGGCAGCCCCTACCTGGCTCGCCCCACCGAGATCCGCGAGGCGCTGCTGCGCTGGTTCCCTTTCCCCAGGGTCCCGCTCGAGCTGTGCCTCGAGGACGGGGACCCGCAGCTGGTCGGCGACGTCGACCCGGTCTGGCGACGCCCGGAGACCGCCACCACCAAGGAGACCAACGGCTTCTACCGGGAGCACTTCGGCGAGGCGAACGACCCGATCGGCGCCCTTCCCCTGTGCAGCCCCGACCTCGGCCTGCGCGGCATGCTGTTCCTGCGTGACACCCACGGCGGAGCGGACGCCATCGACGGCCGGATCGAGATCTTCAGCCGTGGCGTCCATGTCGGGGACGACCTCCGGGCGCTGGTGCCGAAGTTCGCGAACCTGCAGCACGCCGTGATCGAGTGCGACGAACTGCCGCTGGTGGTCTCCCGTGGACAGGTCCGAAGCGGCGGAGACGACGATGTCGCTGGCCTGGTCGCCGAGTGCCTCAGCCAGGAGCTGGCGATCGCCCTGCACGGCATGTTCACCGACGACCGGGCCCGCTACGAGCGGCTGTGGCCCGAACTGGCGCCGTTCGTGAAGTACGGCGTACTGACCGACCGGATCTTCGCGTCCGTGATGACGAAGCGGGTGCTGTTCCGCGGCCTCGACGGCGCGCTGCACACGGTGGCCGAGTACCTCGACCAGGTGGCGCCGACCCACCCGGGAATGGTCTTCTACGTCTCCGACCCGGTCGGCCAGGCTGCAGCGGTCGAGGCCTTCCGGCACGCCGGCATCCCGGCGCTGGTGCTCGACCATGTGATCGACCAGCCGCTCCTGCAACGCTTCGAGGCCGCCACGACGAACGCCCGGTTCACCCGGCTGGACGCCGACATCGCCCACACGCTGGCCGCCGACCCGGAGCCGGGGGACGCCGAACTCGCCGGGCGAGTGGTCGAACGGTTCGAGCGCTCCGCGTCCGACCGGTTGCCCGGCACCCGGTTCGCCGCGGTCCGGCTGCGGGTGCCCGACCTGCCGGTGGTCCTCTCCAGCGAGGAGGACCTGCGCAGGATGAGCGACCTCGCCCGGATGGGCGGGCTGCTCAGCGGTCGCGCGACGGCGGAGCCCGTCGTGCCGCGGACCTGTGTGCTGAACCTGCACAACCCGCTGGTCCGCAGCGTGGCGGCCGCTCCGGAACCGGTCGCGGCGCTCGCCGCGGCCCAGTTGGCCGACCTCACCCTGCTCGGCCACGACGAACTCTCGCCGGAGGGCCTGCTCGGCTTCCTGGCGCGCAGCCAGGCGATCCTGGCCGACTACCTGGGCACAGGCCCGAACGAATGAGGACAGACATGGACGCAGTAATCGTCGGCTACGGCCGATCCGCCATCGCCAAGGCGGGCAAGGGCAGCCTTGCCGCCGTGCACCCGGTCGACTTCGGCGCACAGACGCTGCGCGGCGTGCTCGATCGCGTGCCCGCGCTGGACGCGGCGGAGATCGACGACGTGATCGTCGGCTGCGCGATCCCCGAGGCGGCGATGGGCCTCAACCCCGCCCGCAACATCGTGCTCCGCGCGGGCCTGCCGGACCCGGTGTCCGGCGTCACGGTGAACCGGTTCTGCTCCTCGGGCCTGCAGGCCATCGCCGACGCCACCGCGCGGATCCGCGCCGGCATGGCCGACGTGGTCGTCGCCGGCGGCGTGGAACACATGTCGAGCCCGGTCCTCAGTGACAACCCCGAGTACCTCGACCCGTGGCTGGTCGAGCAGACCGACGCCTACATCCCGATGGGTGTCACCGGCGAGAACGTGGCCAGGAAGTGGGGGATCACCCGTACCGAGCTGGACCAGCTCGCCGTGCAGAGCAACGCCCGCGCGGCGCTCGCGCGGGAAGCCGGCCGGTTCGCCGCGCAGATCGTTCCGGTGACCGGACGCACCCCGGCCGGCGAGGAGTTCCCCTTCTGCGTGGACGAGGGCATCCGGCCCGGCACCAACCTGGCGTCCCTGGCCGGGCTGAAGAGCGTGTTCGCCGAGGACGGCCTGCTCACCGCCGCCACCAGCTCGCAGCGCAGCGACGGCGCCGGCTTCGCCGTGGTGATGTCGGCACAACGCGCCGGGAGCCTGGGCGTCCGTCCGCTCGCGCGGCTGCTCGGCTTCGCCGTCGCCGGCGTCGACCCGGCCTACATGGGCATGGGCCCGGTGGCGGCCGTGCCGAAGGTGCTCGCCCAGGTCGGGCTGGGCATCGAGGAGCTCGACGTGGTCGAGCTGAACGAGGCGTTCGCGTCCCAGGCGCTGGCCGTGGTGGGCGAGCTCGGCCTCGACCCGGAACGGGTGAACCCGAACGGCGGCGCGCTGGCGATGGGGCACCCGCTCGGTGCGACCGGCGCGATCCTCACCGCCAAGGTGATCGCAGAGCTGGAGCGCCGCGACGCGCGCTACGGGCTGGTCACGATGTGCGTGGGTGGCGGCATGGGCGCCGCCGGAATCATCGAGAAGTTGTGAGAGGCACGAACATGACAACGAAGTACAGCCACCTGGCCGCGCCGATCCGGATCGGCAACCTGGAACTGAAGAACCGGTTCATGAAGAACGGCACCGGCTTCTTCTGGGACGATCCGGACACCGGCAGCTACATCAACGACCGCTACCTCGACTACTTCGAGACCCTCGCGAAGGGCGGCACCGCGCTGATCTCGTCGGCGAGCGGCCCGCTGACCCGCGACCTGGACGCGAAGATGCCCGGCTTCCGGATCACCGACGACCGCTACATCCCCGGCTGGCAGCGCTGGGCAGATGTCGTCCACCGCCACGGCGCGGTCGCGTTCGGGCAGCTGTTCCACCTCGGGCCGATGGCGCCACTGCTGGTGAAGGTGCCGCCGTCCGCCTCGGCCTCAGCGATTCCGCGGAATGAATCCCCGCGTCCGGGGTTCGGTGACTTCCGGGCGTTCACCGTTCCCGAGATCGAGGACATCATCGACCTGTTCGCCGAGTGCGCCGAACGCCAGCAGAAGGCGGGGCTGGACGGGACCGAACTGAACGCCGCCTGCAACCATTTCGTGAACAACTTCCTCTCCCGGGCATGGAACCGCAGGGAGGACGAGTACGGCGTCGGTTCGATGGAGAACCGGACGCGGGTCGCGGTGAACATCATCTCCGAGATCAAGCGGCGCAACGGGGCCGACTGGCCCCTGATCATGCTGTTCAACGGCAGGGAGGTCGACCTCGACGACGGCATCACGATCGAGGAGAGCACCGAGTTCGCGAAGATCTTCGTCGCTGCCGGGGCGGACGCCCTGGAGGTGCGCGGCGAGTACTACACGTGGACGAAGGACGTCGAACGCCGCGAGAGCCTGCACTTCCCGGACATGTACCTCTACCCGCATCGCACCGGCCCGGTCGACCCGTACGTGGACGCGTCCCGACGCGGTGCCGGCGCCAACATCCCGATGGCCGCGGAGATCAAGAAGGTCGTCACCGTCCCGGTGATCACCGTCGGCCGGCTGGACTGGGAGATCGGCGAGAAGGCGATCGCCGAGGGGAAGATCGACATCGTCAGCATGAACCGGCGACTGTTCGCCGATCCCGGCCTGCCGAACAAGGTGCTCACCGCTCACACGCGGGACATCAACCCGTGCAGCTCCTGCATGACCTGCTTCGACGCCTGCGAGCACTTCGAGCCCGTCCGCTGCCGGGTGAATGCGAGCCTCGGCCACGAGCGCGAGTACGCGATCCGTCCGGCGCCGGTGAAGAAGAAGGTCGTCGTGGTCGGCGGCGGACCCTCCGGCATGGAGGCTGCCCGGGTGGCGGCGCTGCGCGGCCACGAGGTGGTGTTGTACGAGAAGCTGCACAAGCTCGGCGGCTCGCTGCCGGTCGCCGCGCTGGTCAAGGGCCCGCGTGAGGACATCGCGGGGCTGGTCCACTACCTCGACCGGCAGGTGCACCAGGCGGGCGTGACCGTCCACCTCGGCAAGGCTGCGACGCACGACCTGATCGCGAAGGAGCACCCGGACGCCGTCGTCGTCGCGGCCGGAGGCACCCACGAGGTGCCGGCCATCCCCGGCATCGACGGCCCGAACGTGATCACCGCACAGGATCTGCACAAGCTGGCCAAGAACCTGTTGCAGGTCGTGCCGCCGCAGGCGCTGCGCACCCTGCAGGGACTCCCGGTCGCCCGCGATGTGATGATCGGCAAACGCGTGGTGATCATGGGCGGACGCCTGCACGGCTGCCAGACCGCCGAGTACCTGATCGGCCTGGGCAAGCAGGTGACGATCGTGGACACCGCCTCCAGAGACGAGATCGGCGAGGGACTGCTGGAGGTCTTCCTCAAGCCCTACCTGCTGTTCTGGCTGGAGGACCAGGGCGTGGAGTTCGTGACCGGCGTCAGCTACGAGCGGGTCACGAAGGACGGCCTGGTGGTGCGCACCGAGGACGGACAGAGCCGGCTGCTGCCCGCCGACACGGTGATGACGGCGCTGCCGCTCCACCCCAATGCCGCGGCCACGGCCCTCGCCGGCGGCCTGGGCGCTGAGGTGCACACGATCGGCGACGCCGCCGACCCGCAGCTGATCGTCGACGCCATCGCCGCCGGCGCCCGTGTCGGCCACGAGCTGTAGGGGGAGTGGAGATGCGTTCGGCAGTCCTGTACGGCACCGGTGACCTTCGGGTCGAGGAGCGAGCCGTCCCGCACGCCGGTCCCGGCCAGCTGGTCGTCCGGATGCTCTACGCCGGACTCTGCGGCACGGACGTGGAGGCCTACCAGCACCCGATCCTGCCGCCGGACATGGTGCTCGGCCACGAGAACGTCGGCGAGATCGTCGAGGTGGGGGACGGCGTGCGCGGCCCGTGGCAGGTGGGGATGCGGATCATCTGCGGTCCGCCGGACGCGTGCGCGGACGGCTGCCCGGCCTGCCGGGTCGGCAGGACCAATGTGTGCTCATCGGCGTTCCCGCACACCAACGGCATCGGCGGCCCGGACGGCGGGATGGCCGAGTACATGCTGGTGGCCGACGCCGACCACACGATGCTGGTCGCGGTCCCCGACGACGTCGCGTCGCGGGACGCCGTGCTGTACGACCCGGTCTGCGTGGCGCTGCACGGCGTCCGGCGTTCGAGCTTCCGGGTCGGCGACGACGTGGTGGTCTCGGGTGCCGGCCCGGTCGCGCTCGGCGCGATCCAGTTCCTGAAGGCCGGCGGGGCCCGCCGGCTGGTGGTGCTGGGCACCAACAGCGCCAAGTTTCCCCTGCTGGAGCGCTACGGCGCGGACGTCTGCATCAACGCGAAGGATTCGACCGACCTCGGTGCCGACATCCGGGAGGCGCTGGGCCGTCCGGAGGGCGCAGACGTCACGTTCGAGTGCGCGGGCAACGCCACCAGCCTGCGCAACTGCGTGTTCTCCGCGGCGAAGAACGGCGGCCAGGTGGTGCTGCTGGGCACGATCGCGACCCCGATGGACCTCGTCCAGGCCCAGTTCGGGCCGCGCGAGATCGACCTGATCGGCAGCTTCGTCTACACCCGCGACGAGATCGGCATCTTCCTGGACATGCTGCGCGCGGGAAAGATCGCGTTCCCCGACCTGGTCGGCGACGTGATCGGGCTGGATGAGGTGGTGGCCCGCGGCCTGTGTCGTCCCGATCGTGGCAGCGCGCTGAAGATCCTCGTGGATCCGAGCCTGCGGTGAGGGACGCGATGCCTCTCGTCCGGGCGAATGGTGCGCTCACGTATCCGCACCTGTTCAGTCCGCTGACGGTCCGGGGTGTGACCTTCCGCAACCGGGTGTTCGGTTCGCCGATCACCACGAACCGGATCGTGGAGAACGGCTACCCGACGCCGGAAGGCATCGACTTCTACGAGGCCAGGTCCCGGGGCGGGTTCGCCCAGGTGACGCTCACCGAGGCGTTCGTGGACGACGAGTTCTCCCGGCGGCACGAGCACGGCCTCGACCTGTACTCCCGGCAGCTGTCGACCATCCACGCCGAAGCGATCCTGACCCTCACCGAGGCGATCACGGCGCACGGCGCGGTGGCGTCCATCCAGTTGAACCACGTGGGCGGGGTCAACCACCCGAACGCGATCAAGGGCCACCTCAACCCGATCGGGCCGTCGTCGTCCGTCCGTCCGGACGGGGTGCGGGTGGACGCGATGGACGAGGCGATGATGGAGCGCGTCGCGTCCCACTTCGCCGAGGCGGCGCTGATGTGCCGCAAGCTCGGCTTCGGCATGGTGATGCTGCACGGGGGCCACGGCTGGCTGCTCAGCCAGTTCGTCTCCCCGCTGTCCAACCATCGCACCGACCGCTACGGCGGGTCGCTGGAGAACCGGGCCCGGTTCCCGCTGATGGTGATCGACCGGGTCCGGGACGCCGTGGGCGAGGACTTCCCGATCGAGTTCCGAATCTCCGGCGACGAGCGGACGCCGGGCGGTATGGAGTTGCCCGAGACGGTCGAGTACTGCCGGATGCTGGAGTCCCACGTGGACCTTATCCACGTGACCTCCGGCCTCTACTTCAACCATGTGGAGTCGAAGGCCTTCTCCTCGATGTTCGACGCCCACGGCTGCAATCTCGATCTGGCCGCGGCGGTCAGGGCCGCCGTCTCGGTGCCCGTGGTGGCCGTGGGCGGGTTCAACGACCCGCAGCAGATCGAGGACGCGATCGCGGCCGGCCAGTGCGACGCCGTGGCGCTGGGCCGCCAGCAATTCGCCGATCCGGAGTTCGTGAACAAGGCGGCCGCCGGACGCGCGGACGAGATCTACCCCTGCCTGCGCTGTTCCTGCTTCAACCCGCTGATGGCCGACCCGGAGTCGCGTCCGGTGCCGCCGCTGTGGTCGTGCACGGTGAACCCGTGGGCGTCGCGCGAGCTGCGCTGGCGCACGGCACCGCGTCCGCTCGGGCGGCGCCGGGTGCTTGTCGTCGGCGCCGGACCGGGTGGCCTGTTCGCGGCGCTGACGGCTGCCGAACGCGGTCACGATGTCACCGTGTGGGAGAAGTCGGACACTCTGGGCGGCACGCTCTGGTTCACCGACCGCGACCTGCACAAGGAGAGCCTGCGGCGCTACAAGGACGCCCTGGCCGTTCGCTGCCGACGCCTGGGCGTGACCATCGAGACCGGCCACGAAGCCACCCCGGAGGACATCCGCGAGTTCGGCGCCGACCGCACGATCATCGCGGTCGGCGCGCAGGCCGCCGTGCCGCCGATCCCCGGCATCGACCACGCGCACCACACCATGTGGGCCTACCAGAACCCCGACCTGCTCGGCCGGCGGGTCGTCATGGTCGGCGGCGGCCTGATCGGCTGCGAGTCCAGCCTGCTCTTCGCTGAACAGGGCCACCAGGTCACCATCCTGGAGGCCCTGCCCGAGCTGGCGAAGGAGGCCAACGACTCCCACCGCAGGGCCCTCCTGCCACGGCTGGCCACGGCGCTGACGGCGGTCACGGGCGCGCGGGTGCTCCAGATCCGCCCGGACGGGGTGGTCTACGCTGACGCATCCGGCGAGCACGCGATCGAGGCCGACACCGTCCTGTTCGCAACCGGCAGCCGGCCGCGGACGGCGCTCGCGCGGCGACTGGCGGGGGGATCGCCCCAGGCGGTCACGATTGGCGACTGCAACGCCGCCCGCCGGGTGGAGCAGGCCACCTACGAGGGCTTCTGCGCGGCCATGGACGTCATCTAGGTGGGAGTGGGAGCGGAATGGGGCGGCTGGACGGAAAGGTGGCGATCGTCACCGGGGGCAACTCTGGCATCGGAAGGGCCACGGTGCTGTTGTTCGCCCGGGAGGGCGCGATGGTCGTGGTCTCCGGACGACGGCAGGACGCGAACGAGAAGGTGGTCGCCGAGGTCGCCGCTGCCGGTGGGTCGGCCCTCGCCGTTCCTGCGGACGTCTCCGTCCCGGACGATTGCCGGCGACTGGTGGACGCGACCATCGCCGCGTACGGCCGGATCGACGTGCTGGTCAACAACGCCGGCATCGCCGACCGGCACCTGCCGATCGACGAGTGCAGCGAGGAGTGGTTCGACCACGTGACGAGGGTCGACCAGTACTCGGTGTTCTTCATGACGAAGTACGCACTGGCTCACATGGCGCCGATCGGCACCGGTTCGATCGTGAACGTCTCCTCGATCGGAGCCGGAGGAGTGGCCGGCATCGCCTACAGCGGGGCGAAGGCCGCCGTGAATGCGATGACGAAGAACATCGCGATCCGGTACGCGGCGACCGGGATCCGCTGCAACGCGGTCGCGCCCGGCCCGACGCCGACGCCGCTGAACGCCCCCGAGGCTGTGGCGACCTTCCATGCCGGGTTCGCCGAGCAGTGCGGACGCCACATCGACATCACCCTGCCCACCGCCTCGGCCGAGGACCAGGCGCAGGCGATCCTGTGGTTCGCCTCCGACGCGTCCCGCTCGGTGACCGGACAGATCCTCTACGTCGACCACGGCACGAGCCTGTACGGCTGACTTCCCGGCGACCGGCCGGAGTCCTTCCGCGCTCACCGCCGCGGCAGGGCCGAGCGGGCGAACGGCCGGTTCGGTGGAGCCCCTCGGGTTCGCGTCGACTACGGCCGTGCCCGGCTGGCCGGGCCGGGCCGGAGCAGGTAGCAGGTGTCGGCGAAGGCGTCGGTGGCCGCGCTGTAGCCGTAGCAGGCCAGCACGAGGTCGGGCCCACTGGTGACGACCGGGCTGTCCGACCCGGTCGGGAGGCGTGGTGTCGCGGACCACAGCCGGGTGTCCGGGTCGTAGAGGTGGCCACGCACCTCGACCATTCCCGCGACGGTGACCGGCCAGAACACGGTGCTCCCACCGCTGACGCCGACGAACGCTCCATCGCTGGCCGGCCGGTCCACGTCCGACCACCGACCGGTCCGGGTGTCGAGGAACCACGCCTTCCTGCGCTGGCCACGCCACACCGCGTAGTCGGTCAGGCTGGTGCTGAGCGCGATCGAGTGCAACACGTAGGTCTCCATCGCGGGTGTGACGGTACGGGTCAGCCGCGCCGTGGTCGTGTCGACGGTGTCGACGGCCCAGATGCTCGTCGGTGACCCGGTGGTCATGCTGGTGAGGACCAGCCGGTCTCCGGCCACGGTCGCGGACGTGGCCGAGCCGTCGGCGCTGCCCTCGATCGTGTGCAGGACCCAGGTGTCCCGTTCGGGACGCAGCGTCGCGAACGTCACCTCGCCCGGGTGGTCGTCGCGGGTGGCGACGGCGACCACCGCGGAGTCGACCGTGCCGAAGGCGATGATGTCTCCCCCGGGGGGGAAGGGAAGCCGCCGCCACTGGTCGGTGTCCAGGTCGTAGGCCAGCAATGACGTCGTGCCGAGCAGATAGATCGTCGTGTCGAGCACGGCTGCCTGCTCCAGCGTGGTCTGCGGGAACCCGTACACGTCCTCCGGCGCGTCGGCGATCCTTGTCCAGCTGTCGGCCCGGGGGTCGTAGCGGGCACCGTCGCGCAGGAAGGCCGGCGCGCCGCAATCGGCGCTGGCCGGGCACGGGGCGGAACGGACTCCGCCGATCACGACGAACGTGCCGTCGGCCCACATCGCCACGCTGCTCTGACGCGGGCTCAGCGGAGACGCCGCGGTCGCCACCCAGGTGTCGGTCGGCAACGTCGCTGAGGGGCTCGCCGCAGGCAGGGCCGGCACCGGGCCCGGGCCGATGCCCTGCCACGACACCACCAGGGCCACCAACACCGCGGCCGCGGCGGCCGCGGGCGGCAGCCACCAGCGCTCCCGG
>NZ_JASGES010000056.1:0-10792 GCF_047606205.1 Propionicimonas sp.
CCGCTCCCGCCGCAGCCGCCGCGACGACCTGCGCCGCCGGCACGCCGGTCGCCGGCGACGTCAACGGTGACGGCGCGCCCGACCTCGGCGTCAAGGTGAAGGACAACTGGGTCGACGACGCGAGCTTCTTCGTCTCGCCGACACGGACGACGCAGGGCACCTGGCTCGACCTGACCGGGCGCGTCACCGGCGCGAACCTCGACCTGAACACCTGCGCGGACGCGATCGTCGTTGACCGCAATCGCACGATCAGCCTGGTGCTCGGCACACCCACCGGCCTCGATCCGGCGACGGCGCGGACCGTCGTCCTGCCCCAAGCGGCGGGACTCGGCCCGGACGAGGTCCTGGACGTCGGGGTGACCGACTTCGTGCACGACGGAATCGCCCAGCTCGTCGTGGCCGGACATGTGTGGGATGACTCCCAGCGAGTCAGCGAGACCCCCTTCGTGGATGTGATCACCCTCGCCCCGGACGGCAGCCCGGGCCCGGCAGTGGTCCTCGACGCCAGCGGCCTGGTCTCCGGCCCCACCGCGATCTCCGGCTGGCCGAGCGCCATCGTGGCCGACGATCGCGCGGTCGTGGTCGGCGACGCCGACGACCGCGACGGCGGCCGGTCCGGCGCGGGGCGCGTCCAGGTGTTCACCCCCGACGCCGCCCATCCCTCGACCCTGGTGCACAACGCCTCGATCGGTCAGGCCAGCCGGGGCGTGCCCGGCTCCGCCGAGGTCGGCGACGGGTTCGGTTTCGCCCTCGCCCTGCGGGACGGCTGGCTCGCCGTCGGCGTGCCCTACGAGACCACCGGCAGAGCCGTCCAGACCGGACGCGTGCAATTGCTGGCCTGGGACCCGGCGTCGGGCGGGTTCGCCGCACGGAAGTCCGTCGACCAGAACAGCAGAGGTGTGGCAGGGACGAACGAGAGCAAGGACCGGTTCGGTGGTGTCCTGGCAATCGCCCGAGGGCTCACCGCGACCGGCTCGGTCGACGTGGTCGTCGGCGTACCGAACGAGGACGTCGGGAGGATCAAAGCCGCCGGCTCGGTGACCATCGTCAACACCGCAACCACGGCTTCCCGGACGTACACGCAGAACAGCAAGGGTGTGCCGGGCTCGGCCGACAGGGCCCCGTCCGAGGCCCTCGCCGATGGCGACTACTTCGGCTGGGCGATCGGCGTCCTGCCCACCGCCACCGGGGTCGACACCCTGGCCATCGGCGCCCCCGGTGAGACCAACGGCGACTGCCTCACGCAGGGTTACGTCGTGCTCAGCGACGGCAAGCGCCTCGGGTCGGCCACGACGTGGACCTATCTGAAGCCGCCCACGACCGGCTGCAGCCACTACGACGAGGATGTCTTCGACGGTTGGGGATCAGCTTTCCTGACCGGCTCCGCCCAGATCTTCGAACTGCCCTGAGCGGCTGGTCCGCGGCGTCGGCCGAACGTTCCTGGCAAGGTCGTACGACTTCGTAGGGTTCGACCGCGGAAGCCGAACCCTACGCTCGAATCAGGGCCCGGCGATCCGCCGGGTGCCCACCCCGCAGCGGTGGTCGACGGCGTCCAGCCCCGACCGGACGAAAGGACTCGGGAGATGAGAGCGGCACAGGTGATCCTGCTGACTACTGCCGTCGTCTGCGGCGAACTCGGTTCGATCGGTGCGACGACGACGCCGGCCGCCGCCGCCCAACCCGCGGCGGTCGCGACACCGTGTGGCCCCGGAACGCCGCTGGCGTCCGACTTCGACGGTGACGGGGTGTCGGACCTGGTCGTCGGCGCCTACCGCGGCAGCGCCCGGGTACAGCGGATCCAGCCCGGCGACGGGGGCGCCGGCACCTGGCTGACCGACTCCGGCGAGCTCCGCACGGCCGACCTCAACGGCGACGCGTGCGCGGACGCCATCCTGTTCGCCGGCGGGCACGAGCCGTGGCTGAAGGCTGCGCTCGGCACGCCCGACGGTCTGGACGTGGCGGGCGCCGTCGAGGTGACGATCCCGCAAGCCGCCGACATCGCCAGCGATGCACGCCGCTCGCTCGCCTTCGAGGCGGCCTCGTTGCGGCACGACGGGATCAGCCAGATCGCCATCGCCGGCCGGCACGTCGTGGACCTCGGCGAGGACGGGCCGGAGGACTACGGGGACTACGTCGACGTCCTCACCCTCGATGACAGCCTGGCGGTGAGCACCAGCACGGTGCTCCCCTCCGTCCGGTGCTCCGACGACTGCTGGGACTTCGGCAGCGCCCTGGTGGCGTCGGGCCGCACGATCGCGGTCGGTCACCCCAGCGCCCGGGTCAGCAAGCACTACGGTGCGGGCGAGGTGCTGGTCTACTCCGCAGACACCGCTGACCCGACCCAGCTCGTCCTGCGGAAGACCCTGACCCAGAACAGTGCGAACGTTCCGGGCACCGCCGAGGAGGACGACCACTTCGGGGCCACGCTCGCCCTGCGCAACGGTCGGCTCGCGATCGGTGCGCCCGGGGAGTCCGACGGCAGGCTCTACAGCGCCGGCCTCGTGCAGCCGATCCTGTGGAAGGAGTCCAGCGGCACCTACACCGCCTACCGCGCGATCACGCAGGACACGAAGGGCGTGCCCGGCAGCAGGGAGAAGAACGACCAGTTCGGCGCCAGCCTCGCGATCGCGCGCGGCCTCACCGCCAGCGGCTCCTACGACATCCTGATCGGGGCGACCGAGGCCTACGGCAGGCTCGGCAATGCCGGTTCGGTCACCGTCGCCAACGTCACGAAGTCGCTCTACCGCGGCTACACCCAGGCCACGAAGGGCATCCCCGGCAACCCTCAGGCCGGCGACGCGTTCTTCCACGTCGGAGTTCTGCAGGGCGGTTCGGGGATCGACACCGTCCTGATCGGCGCACCCGGCGAGGACAGCCTCGGTGTCGAGGACTACGGCCGCGCGATCCGCAGCGACGGGAAGAAGCTGAGCTCGAAGACCACCTGGACGGGGATCGCCGTCCCGTCCGGAGCTCCCAGCGGAACGACCCGATGGGGCTTCGACTTCGGGATGCACGCGTGAGGGTGGCACATCCTGACCTGGGCGCGCCCCGGCAGGGGTGTGCCCTCGTCGCGCAGGACCGAAGTCGTACGACGTCCGCGACAAGCCGCGTCGAGCGCCTCCGCACTGCCTAGCGTGAGTGCCATGACCACATCCCCACGGGCCGGCGCCCTCCTGGTCGCCGCGGCCCTGACCACCACCTGGCTCGGCGTCCAGGCGCCCACCACCGCTGCCGCCGCGGCCACCACTCCGTGCGCAGCCGGCACTCCCGTCCCGTCCGACTTCGACGGTGACGGGCGTGCCGACCTGGCGGTGGGTTCGGCGAGCTACTCCGCCCAGGACGGGACGCGTCGGGCGGAGTGGGTCCGCTACACCGGCGGGAGCGACGCGACCTGGGTGACCGACTCCGAGAGCCTGGTCTCGGCCGACCTCAACGGCGACATCTGCGCCGACGCCGTCCTCGCCGCCGGCCAGGACACCGACGAGCGCTACGGCCGGCTCGTGAAGGTGGTGCCCGGAACCTCGACCGGCCTCGACCTCGATGCGGCCACGGTGGTCACCATCCCGCAGATCAGCGACGACTGTCTTGACTCCGAGGGCGACTGCTCGGCCGACCTCGTGCTCACCGGTCTGCGACATGACGGCCTCAGCCAGGTGGCGGCCGCGGTGACCAAGCGCAACGAGGGCGACGTGTCGCGGGCCTACCTCGACATCTTCACCTTCGACGCGAACCTCACCCTCACCCACACCCAGATCATCGACCCCGACGAGGAACGGCTGTTCAGTGCGCTGGTCAGCGACGGCGCAACCCTCGCCCTCGGCGACCCGTGGGCCACCGTCAACGGGAAGCCGGACGCGGGCGCCGTGCACCTCTACACCCCGGACTCCTCCGATCCGACCGTCATGGTCGAACGCCGGGTGCTCACCCAGAACAGCAAGAACGTCCCGGGAACCGCCGAGGCGGGGGACGGCTTCGGTGCCACCCTGGCGATGCGGGACGGCCGGCTCGCGATCGGTGTGCCGGGTGAGGACGACGGCCGGATCACGGACTCCGGCGCCGTGCAGCCCATCCTGTGGAACGAGAAGAAGCGCACCTACACCGCCTACCGCCAGATCAACCAGGACACCCCCGGCGTACCCGGCACCAACGAGAAGAGCGACCGGTTCGGGGACAGCCTGGCGATCGCCCGCGGGCTCAGCGCCTCCGGCTCCTACGACATTGCGATCGGCGCGGAGGAGGCCTACGGCAAGCTCAAGTGGGCCGGATCGGTGACCGTCGCGAACGTCACCAGGAAGCTGTTCCGCACCTACACCCAGGCCACCAGGGGCGTGCCCGGCACCCCGGAGACCAACGACTACTTCGGCGCGAGCCTCGGCGTGCTGCGTGCGACCAGCGGCGCCGACACCCTCCTGGTCAGCATCCCCGGCGACGACTCCGTGATCCGCACCGACGGCAAGCGGCTCACGTCGGCGACCACCTGGAGCAGCATCCCGCTCCCCTCCGACGCACCGTCGGGCACGTACGCGTGGGGTCTGGGGTTCTCGACGAACGGATAACGACATGCGGGCACGCCGCCGTCGTCCGCAGCGGCATGACCAGGTGGGCTACGACGTGGGCGCCCCCCGGTGAACGGGGAGCACTACCGCGGCATCCGGCGCCAGACTGCGCGCGGCACCAACCGGGCCACGCCCATCACCGCGCCGAGGTGGCCGGGCACCCACAGGCCGGTGCCCCGGCCGGAGCGAACCCGGGCGACCACCGCGTCGGCGACCTGGTCGGGGGTGGACGAGAACGGCGCTGGCTCCATACCGGCGGTCATGCGTCCGATCACGAAGCCGGGCCGGGCGATCACGAGGTGCACCCCGCTGCCGTGCAGGGCGTCCGCCAGACCGGACGCGAACCCGTCCAGCCCCGCCTTCGCCGACCCGTAGACATAGTTCGCCCTGCGCACGCGCGCGCCCGCGACGGACGAGAACGCCACGATCGTCCCCCTCCCCCGGGCCGTCATCCGGTCGGCGAGGACGGTGAGCAACGCGGCCTGCGCGATGAAATCGGTGTGCAGCACCGACGACGCGAACACCGGGTCGCGCTCGGCCCTGGCCTGGTCGCCGAGCACCCCGAAGGCCAGCACGGCGATGTCGATCGGCCCGGCCAGCTGCTCGATGGCGTCGACCACCCCGCTCTGGGCGGCCACGTCGTCGGCGTCGAACTCCACGGCCTCCACGCGCGCCGCGCCCGCGTCCAGGCAGGCCGCGACCGCCTCCTCCATCGGGCCCGGGCGGGCGGCGAGCACGACCGTCGCACCCGGCGCGAGCCGGGTGGCGACCGCGAGCCCGATCTCGCTGCGACCGCCGAAGATCGCGACGACCGGAGTCACAGGAGGCTCTGCAGCGTCCGCAGGCGGGCCAGGCTCGACTCCCTGCCGAGCAGCTCCATCGACTCGAACAGCGGCGGCGACACCGTCGACCCGGTCACCGCCAGCCGCACCGGGCCGAAGGCGAACTTCGGCTTGATCCCGAGCCCGTCGACGAGGGCTCCGCGCAGCGCGACCTGGATCGCCTCGTGACTCCAGTCGGGCAGCGCCTCCAGCGCCACCAGCGCTGCCCGCACGACCGCCGCGGCGTCCGGACCGGCCTTGGCCAGCGCATCCGGATCGACGACGAGGTCGTCGTCGGCGGTGAACAGGTAGGCGAGCTTCGGCACGGCCTCGCTGAGCAGCACCAGTCGTTCCTGCACCAGCGGGACGGCCCGGCGCAGCAGCGCCGCATCGGCCTGGGAGGGCTGCGTCCACTGGCCTTCACGGACGGCGAACGCGGCCACCCGGTCGGCCAGGTCACCGGGTGAGAGAGCCCGGATGTAGTGACCGTTCAACGCGTTCAACTTCGCCAGGTCGAAGATCGGGCCGGTGGTGTTCACCTTCGCCCAGTCGAAGGCGGCGACGAACTCCTCGAAGGTGCTCACGTCCTCGTCGTCGTGGACGGGGGGGTAGGCCAGCAGCTGGAGGAAGTTCCGCAGCGCTTCGGGAAGGTAGCCCTGCTCGAGGAACCAGGTGAGCCGGGCGGCGGGGTTCTTGCGCTTGGAGATCTTGCTCTTGTCGGTGTTGCGCAGCAGCGGCATGTGGGCGAACGCCGGTTCCGGCCAGCCCAGCCAGCGGTACAGCAGCAGGTGTTTGGGGGTGGAGGAGATCCACTCCTCGCCACGCACCACGTGGGTGATCCCCATCAGGTGGTCGTCGACCACCACGGCGAGGTGATAGGTGGGGAAGCCGTCCGCCTTCAGGATCACCTGGTCGTCGGGACGCGGCGCGCTCACCTCGCCGCGGATCAGGTCGGTGAAGGCCAGCTCGACGTCGTCGGGGACGAGCATCCGCACGACCGGCGTCTCGCTGAACCCCGGCAGGGCGGCCCGCTGCTCGCGGGTGAGACCGTGACAGAGCCGGTCGTAGCCGGTCACCGGGGACTTGCTGGCCTGCTGCTCGGCCCGCAGCCCGGCCAGGCGCTCGGTGGAGCACCAGCAGTAGTACGCGTGCCCGGCCTCGATCAGCTGCTCGACGAACGGGCGGTAGGTCTCGAGCCGCTCCGACTGCCGGTAGGGCGCATAGGGACCGCCGATGTCGGGGCCCTCGTCCCAGTCCAGGCCCAGCCAGTGCAGGGTGTCGTAGATCTGCTGCTCGGAGGTGGCCACGTAGCGGGCACGGTCGGTGTCCTCGATCCGGAGCACGAACGCACCCCCGGTCGCGCGCGCGTAGGCGAGGTTGAACAGGGACATGTACGCCGTGCCGACGTGCGGGTCGCCGGTGGGCGACGGCGCGACGCGGAGGCGGGCTGGGGTCTGGTTCATGGCGCGCCCACCCTACCGACTCGGTGGTGCCGCGTCCCGCCGAGCGCCACCCTCCGCCATCGAGCGCCACCCTCCGCGTCGGGGGCCCCGGTCCGGGCCGAGGCACTCGACGCGAGCGGTGGCTCCGTGCCCGGGGCAAGGGCCGATGCCGGCGCGGACGCGGCACGCGACCGTGCTAACTTGACCGGCATGACCGAGCCTGCCGCCGCCAACGATTTCATCCGCGACATCATCCGGCGCGACAACGAGCAGGGCACCTACGGCGGCCGCGTCCAGACCCGGTTCCCTCCCGAGCCGAACGGCTACCTGCACATCGGTCACGCCAAGGCGATCACCGTCGACTTCGGTACCGCGGAGGAGTTCGGCGGCCTGTGCAACCTGCGCCTCGACGACACCAACCCCGACACCGAGGAGACTGAGTTCGTCACCTCGATCCTGGCCGACATCGGCTGGCTCGGTTTCCGCCCCGGGCAGGTGCTGCACGCGTCCGACTACTTCGGACAGCTGTACGAGTGGGCGGAGTACCTGGTCGGCAAGGGGCTGGCCTATGTCGACGACCAGGACACCGAGACGATCTCCGCCCAGCGCGGCGGCTTCGGCAAGCCGGGCGTCGACAGCCCCTACCGCACGCGCACGCCGGAGGAGAACCTCGACCTGCTGCGCCGGATGCGGGCCGGCGAGTTCGCGGACGGAGCGAAGGTGCTGCGCGCGAAGATCGACATGGCCCACGAGAACATGGCCCTGCGCGACCCGGTGATGTACCGGATCCGCCACTCCCGCCACTTCCGCACGGGAGATGAGTGGTGCATCTACCCGACCTATGACTGGGCCCATGGGCAGAGCGACGCGATCGAAGGCGTCACCCACTCCATCTGCACCCTCGAGTTCGACACCCACCGGCCGCTGTACGACTGGTACCTCGCCCAACTGCCGCTGCCCGGCGACCAGCCAAAGCAGATCGAGTTCGCGCGGCTCGAGTTCACCCACACGGTGACCAGCAAGCGCCGTCTCGCCAGGCTGGTCGCGGACGGCACGGTGGACGGCTGGGACGACCCGCGCATGCCCACCCTGAGCGGCCTGCGCCGCCGGGGCTACCCTGCCCGCGCCATTCGCGCGTTCTGCACCGAGATCGGCACCACCCGCACGAACAGCCGTCAGAACATCGAGGCGTTGGAGGCGTTCGTCCGCCGTGAGCTGAACAGCACGTCCCAGCGGCGGATGGCGGTGCTCCACCCGCTGCGGCTGGTGATCGACAACTGGCCGGCCGACGCGTCCGGCACCCCGCTGGTCGAGCACTTCGAGGTGACCAACAACCCGGAGAACCCGGGCGACGGCACCCGCCAGGTCGCCTTCAGCGGCGAGCTGTGGATCGAGGCGGACGACTTCGCCGAGGTGCCCCCGCCGAAGTTCTTCCGGCTCTCGCCCGGGCGTGAGGTACGTCTGCGCGGCGCCTACCTGGTCACGGCGACCGGTGTCGAGAAGGACGCGGACGGCACCGTCCTGGCCGTCCACGCCCGCTACGACCCGGCCACCCGGGGCGGTGACGCCCCGGACGGCCGCAAGGTGAAGTCGACCATGCACTGGGTGTCCGCGGGACACGCCACCGACATCACCGCCGCCCTGTACGACCGGCTGTTCACCGCTCCCGTCCCCGGCGAGGCCACCGGCGAAGCCCTGGACGATCTCAACCCGCACTCCCGCGAACTCGTGGCGGGCAAGGCAGAAGCGGCCCTGGCCGAGGCCGCTCCCGGCCAGGTGGTCCAGTTCGAGCGCCTCGGCTACTTCGCGCAGGACCCGTCCACACCACTGCTGTTCCACCGCACCGTGGGCCTGCGCGACGAGTGGGCCGCCATCCAGCGGCGCCAGTCCTGACCCCTTAGGGTGTCTGGCATGAGCGTGCCTGTCACCGTCGTCGGGGAAGCCCTGATCGACATCGTCATCCCGCCGTCCGGGGACGCCGTGGAGCACGCGGGCGGCAGCCCGCTGAACGTCGCGATCGGGCTGGCGCGGCTGGGTCACGACACGCGGCTGGCCACCCATGTCGGGACGGACGCCCGCGGGCGGCGGATCGCCGACCTGGTCAACGGCGAGGGCATCACGCTCCTGCCGGGCAGCACGGACGCCGCGCGCACCGCCACGGCGGCCGCCCACCTCGACCGCGCGGGTGTCGCAACCTACGAGTTCGATTTCGGCTGGGAACTCGACCCCGGGTCCGTGCCGACCGGGGACGGAGCCCACCTGCACGTCGGTTCGATCTCGGCCACCACCGAGCCCGGCAGCGGGGCCGTCCTGGACGTGGTCCGCGCAGCCCGCGCATCCGCCACGGTCTCCTACGACCCGAACGCCCGTCCATCCCTGATGGGGGACCCGGCGGATGCCCGGGTCGTGATCGAGCGGCTGATCGGTCTCGCCGACGTGGTGAAGGCCTCGGACGAGGACGTCCGCTGGCTGTACCCGGGCACCCCCGTGCCGCAGGTGCTCGCGCACTGGGCGAGCCTCGGCCCGGCGCTCTGCGCAGTCACCCAGGGCGGCGAGGAGGCGATCGTGCTGGCCGCAGGGGAACTGCAACGCTTCCCCACCCTGCCGAGCGCGGTGGTCGACACCGTCGGAGCCGGCGACTCGTTCATGGCCGGCCTGCTGTCGGGCCTGCTGGACGCGAGCCTGCTCGGCGACGCCGCGGCCAGGGAGCGCCTGCGCTTCGCGGAGTGGCCGGTCCTCGCCGCGGCCGTCGACCGCGCCCTGGCGTGCGCGGCGATCACAGTCTCCCGCGCGGGCGCCAATCCGCCGCACCGCGTCGACCTCGACATCGACATCGAGGGCTGAGTCTTCCGCGGCCGTCGGATCGGGTGGTCAGGCCAGGCGGGGGTAGCCGCCGCGATAGTGCAGCAGCGGCTCGCCGGACTCGGAGGTCGCCAGGTGCTGGACGATGCAGGTCACCAGCAGCGACCAGCCCACCTCCATCGACGATTCGAGTCCCACGCCCGCCCACGTCCCGGCGGCTTCGGGGACGGGACCCCAGTCGGTCGGGGTGAACTCGGCCTGCCGGAACGGACCGCCCGGTGCCGGGTCGGTGCCGGCGAACACGCCCGCCAGCCTCACCTGGGCGTTGTCGAGGATCGTCACGGCCGCCCGCCGGGAGACGAGCAGCGCATCGGTGAAGTCCGCCAGCGGGTCGACCAGGGCCAGGACGCGCGGCGGCGTGCCGTTGGCCACCATCAGCGACGACACGGTCAGCCCGACCGGCTTCCGCTCCCCCACTGCCGTCCACAGGGTCACACCGGAGGCGAGTCGGCCCCGGAACGCGCGAACGGCGTCCCGCGCCGACGGCGGATCGGCGAACGGGTTCGTGTAGTGGATCGTCACCCGCGGGAGCGTAGCGCAACGCCCGGGTCCGCCATCCTCGCGCCCCCGATCAGCCCTCCCCGCGGCCCTCTCCCCTCGCCACGCCCGGCGAGCCTCGCCACGCCCGGCGAGCCTCCCCTGCTCCTGGGATCCCCGGAGATGCCGCCGAAAGTCGCAGACGCCACCGAATGTTCGGCGGCTTCTGTGCTCTTCGGTGGCTTCTGCGGTCCGGGGACGGGCGGAGCCGACCCCGGGACGCAGGACGGCCCCCGCATTGCTGCGGGGGCCGTCCCGGGGATCTACCGGTGAGGGTCAGCTCACTTGATGATCTTGGTCACACGACCCGCGCCGACGGTGCGCCCACCCTCGCGGATGGCGAACTTCAGGCCGTCCTCCATGGCGATCGGCTTGTTCAGGTGCACGGTCATGTCGGTGTTGTCACCGGGCATCACCATGTCGGTGCCCTCGGGCAGCTGAACGACGCCGGTCACGTCGGTGGTGCGGAAGTAGAACTGCGGGCTGTAGTTGGAGAAGAACGGCTTGTGACGGCCACCCTCCTCCTTGGTCAGCACGTAGACGTTGGCGTCGAAGTCGGTGTGCGGGGTGGTCG
>NZ_JASGES010000057.1:0-10384 GCF_047606205.1 Propionicimonas sp.
CGCGGCGCAGGGTCGGCGCCCAGGGGTTCGGCGGGCGCGCTGAGCCCCGGCCCGGACGCGGCGCCGCCGGACACCTCCGGCGCGGGCTCCAGGTCGGGCAGGAGCACGGCGATCTCCTCGCGGGTGATCCTTCCCTCCCGCAGGATCCGGGGCGTCCCGGTGAGGTCGACGATGGTGGACGGCACCCCGCCCGACGCCGGGCCACCGTCCAGGTACACCGTGACCCGGGTGCCCAGTTGCTCCCTGGCCTCCTCGGCCGTGGTGGCCGCGGGCCGGCCGGACACATTCGCCGACGACACGGCGAGCGCGCCGGTCGCGCGCAGCAGGTCACGGGTGAACTCGTGGTCGGGCACCCGGACGGCGATCGTCTCGCCACGGTCACCGAGGTCCATCCGCAGGTGCGGGTGGGCTTTGACGATCATCGTCAGCGCGCCGGGCCAGAAGGCGTCGGCGAGGGTCAGCATGGCGGGGGTCACCTCGTCGGTCAGGGCACGGAGCATGCCGACCTCGGCGACGAGCACCGGCGGGGGCATGTCCCGACCGCGCTCCTTCGCGTCCAGCAGGCCCTGGACGGCGCCCGCATTCGTCGCGTCCGCACCGATGCCGTAGACGGTGTCGGTGGGCAGCACGATGCACGACCCCTCCGCCACCGCGTCGGCGGCGGCGTCGATCGCCGCCTCCGGGTCGACACTGATGTCCCACACCTTCGCCATGCCGCTCATCCTGCCAGCTTGCCGGCGCGGACGGCGGTGACGTACCGGGGCCGGTCGTTGAGGTCGGGGTGGTCGGCGACCTGCGAGTAGCCGCCCGCCGCGGCGAAGACGTCCACGACCGACCCGCCCTGCACCTCCGCGTGCTCCGCGCACACGAACCCGCCAGGCCTCAGCAGCCGCTTCGCGACGCGGGCGACCACCCGCAGGGCGTCCAGGCCGTCGGCGCCGGAGAAGAGGGCCACTTCGGGCTCGTGCGTACGGACGTCGACCGCCACCTGCTCCCAGGCCTCCAGCGGGATGTACGGCGGGTTGGCGATGACGAGGTCGACAGTGCCGTCGAGCTCACCCAGAGCTTCGGCCATGTCGCCCTCGACCAGCGCGACGCCGGAGCCGGCGAGGTTCTGCTCGGCCACCCGTGCCGCGATCGGGGACAGCTCGACGGCGTACTGGCGGCAGCCGGGACGCTCGGCGGCGATCGCGGCCGAGATCGCACCGCTGCCCGCACACAGCTCGACGACCACGGGGTCGCCGGGAAGGGCGGCCAGCCGGTCGATCGCCCACCCGGTCATCAGCTCGGTCTCCGGCCGCGGGATGAACACCCCCGGCCCGACGCCCACCTCGACGGTGCGGAACCACGCGCGTCCGGTGAGGTACTGGACGGGCTCCCCCGCCGCCCTGCGCTCCACGAGCGCCGCGTAGGCGCCCGCCGCGTCGGGGGGGACCTCGTGAACGAGCGCGAGCCGGGCCGGCTCGACGCCCAGGGCGTGGGCGAGCAGGGTGCGGGCCTCCGCCGGCGCGCGCAGGCGCCGGGTCCCGTCCGCCAGCAGCACGGGCACGGTCGCCATCAGTCGGTGCTGCCCAGACGCTGCGCGAGGTCCGCTGCCTGCAGGGCGGCGATCACGGCCGACAGGTCGCCGGCCAGGACCTGGTCGAGGTTGTAGGCCTTGAAGCCGATCCGGTGGTCGGCGATCCGGTTCTCGGGAAAGTTGTAGGTGCGGATCCGCTCCGAGCGGTCCACCGTGCGCACCTGGGACCGCCGGGCGGCGGAGGCCGCGGACGCCGCCTCCTCCTCCGCCCTGGCGACGAGCCGCGCGCGCAGCATGCGCATCGCCGACTCCTTGTTCTGCAATTGCGAGCGCTCGTTCTGGCAGGACACCACGATCCCGGTGGGCAGGTGGGTGATCCGGACGGCCGAATCGGTGGTGTTCACGCCCTGGCCGCCGGGGCCCGAGGACCGGTAGACGTCCACGCGCAGATCGTCGGGATCGATGTCGACCTCCGCCTCCTCCACCTCCGGCATCACCAGGACGCCGGCTGCGGAGGTGTGGATGCGTCCCTGGGACTCGGTCACCGGCACCCGCTGGACACGGTGCACGCCGCCCTCGAACTTCAGCACCCCGTACGGGGCGTTCTCCGGGTCGGGCGCGCCGGTGGCCTTGACGGCCAGCGTGATCGACTTGTACCCGCCCAGGTCCGTCTCCTGCGAGTCGAGCACCTCGGTCTTCCAGCCGCGGGTCTCTGCGTACCTGGCGTACATCCGGAACAGGTCGCCGGCGAACAGCGCGGACTCCTCGCCGCCCTCCCCCGACTTGATCTCGATCAGGGCGTCGGCGGAGTCGTTGGGGTCGCGGGGGGCGAGCAGGCGGGCGAGCCGCTCCTCGACCTCGGCGAGTTCCGTCGCGATCCCGGCCACCTCCCCGGCGAACGTCGGGTCCTCCTCGGCCAGTTCCCGCGCGGCGGCGAGGTCGGCGGCGAGCTGGTCATGGGTGGCGAGGTTCTTCACGATCGGGGTGAGTTCCGCGTACCGGCGTCCCACCCTGCGCGAAGCGGCGAGGTCGGCGTGCACCGCGGGGTCGGCGAGCTGCTGCTCGAGGTGCGCGAACTCCTCGCGCAGTCCCGCTGCGGCCTCGAACATCGGGCCCTTCCTTCCTGTCCGCGAACGACCGGCCGGACGTCGGTGGCGGTCCACCATGGCAAACGCCGGGCACCAGGACTGACCTGGTGCCCGGCGTCGACGAAGCTACTTCTTCTTCGCGGCCTGCTGCTTGGCGTAGCGCTTCTCGAAGCGGGCCACGCGGCCGCCGGTGTCGAGGATCTTCTGCTTGCCCGTGTAGAACGGGTGGCAGGCCGCGCACACCTCGGCGTGGATCACGCCGTTCTTGGCGGTGCTGCGGGTGGTGAACGTGTTGCCGCAGGTGCAGGTCACCTGGGTCTCCACGTAGTCGGGGTGGATGCCCTGCTTCATTGGTTTCTCCTGTTCTGGGTTCCGGGTCGCCCATGGCTACTGCGAAGGGGCTGGATGGGCCCCCGGGACGTGAACCGGAACCGACCCACCATTGTGCCCGATCGGCCGCCGCGAACCAAACCGGCCGCCACAGCCGCCCCGGTGGGGCAGAGTGGGCACATGGCGACGATTCCCGCGGGGCTGGACCTGGTGGCACTGGATGCGGAGCGGCTGCGCGACGTGCTCGAGCTGGACATGTGGGCGTTCCCGACCGGCGACGACATCGAGGAGATGCTGAAGATCCCCAATCCGCTGTCGTGGGACCGGACCTTCGGCCTCGCCGACCCGTCCGACGGCGGACGCCTGGTCGGCCTGCACGCGTCCTACCCGTTCGCGCGGTGCCCCGTCCCCGGCGGCCGGCTGCCGGTCGCCGGTCTCACCTGGGTGGGCGTCCACCCCCAGTGGCGTCGCCGGGGGTTGCTGTCGGCGATGATCGACGTGCACTTCGCGCACTGCCGTGACCGCGGCGAGCCGCTCTCGCTGCTCACCGCGTCCGAACCGGCGATCTACGGACGCTTCGGCTACGGCCTGTCGACCCGCAAGGCCGGCCTGACCCTCAGGCGCGGGGCGGCATTGCGCGACGTGCCCGGCGCCGACGAGCTCAGCGTCGTTTTCGAGACCGCGACGGCAGCCCGGCACGGCGAGCTGGTGGCCCGGCTGCACGGGTCCGTGGAACGGCCGGGCTGGGTGACCAGGGAGTCCGCGGAGCTACAGCGGTACTGGATGAGCGACTCCCCCGTCTTCCGTGGCGGGGCGGAGGCGCAGCGCATCCTGGTGGCCGAACGCGACGGCGAGCCGGTCGGGTACGCGCTGTTCCGCCGCAAGGGAGCCTGGGACGAGTCGGGTTCGAAGGGCAGCGCACACGTGCAGGAGTACGTGGCCGCCGATGCCGCGGTGGCCCGGGCGATCTGGGGCCGGTTGCTCGACCTCGACCTGGTCGTCGAGGTCACCGTGGGCCAGCTTCCGCTCGACGACCCGCTGTTTCTGCAGCTCGTCGACGTGCGCGCGGCCAGGCCCTCCTGGCAGGACAACACCTGGGCCCGGATCATCGACCTGCCGGCCGCGCTCGTCGGGCGGCGCTACCAGGCGGACCTCGACGTGGTCCTGGAGCTGTCGGACGCCCGCCTGCCCGGCAACGCCGGACGCTGGCGGCTCTCCGCCGCGGCCTTCGACGTTCCCACGGTGGAGCGGACGTCCAGCCCTGCCGACCTCGCCCTCGACATCCGGGAGCTGGGCAGCGCCTACCTCGGCGGGTTCTCGCTGGCCGGGCTCGCCGCCGCGGGCCTGGTCGCAGAACTCGTGCCCGGCACGCTGGCCCGCGCGTCGGTCGCCTTCGGCTGGCCGGTGGGGCCGGGCTCGAGCTGGATCTTCTGACCCCCGGCGGCAAGGCCGCCGGCGGCTACTCCGGGTTCGGGGTCGTCCGGGAGATGACCTGGAGGAACTCGCGGTTGCTCTGGGTCTTGCGCATGCGGTTGAGCAGCATCTCCAGGCCGGCCTGCGGCTCCTGGGCACTGAGCACACGGCGCAGCTTCCAGATGATCGCCAACTCGTCGCGCGGCAGCAGCAGCTCCTCGCGGCGAGTGCCGGAGGAGATCGGGTCGATGGCCGGGAAGATCCGCTTGTCGGCCAGCTCGCGGCGCAGCCGCAGCTCCATGTTGCCGGTGCCCTTGAACTCCTCGAAGATCACCTCGTCCATCTTCGAGCCGCTCTCGATCAGCGCTGTGGCCAGGATGGTCAGCGAGCCGCCGTCCTCGATGTTGCGGGCGGCGCCGAAGAACTTCTTCGGCGGGTAGAGGGCCGCGGAGTCGACGCCGCCGGAGAGGATGCGTCCGGATGCGGGGGCTGCGAGGTTGTAGGCACGGCTGAGCCGGGTGATCCCGTCCAGCAGGACGACCACGTCGCGGCCGAGCTCCACCAGCCGCTTGGCCCGTTCGATCGCCAGCTCGGCGATCGTGGTGTGGTCGTCGGCCGGACGGTCGAAGGTGGAGGAGATGACCTCCCCCGAGGTGCTCCGCTCGAAGTCGGTGACCTCCTCGGGGCGCTCGTCCACGAGCACCACCATCAGGTGCACCTCAGGGTTGTTCAGCGTGATCGCGTTGGCGATGGCCTGCATGACCAGGGTCTTGCCGGCCTTGGCCGGCGAGACGATCAGGCCGCGCTGGCCCTTGCCGATCGGGGCGACCAGGTCGATGATCCGGCCGGTCATGTTCAGCGGCGTGGTCTCCAGCTTGAGCCGCTCCTGCGGGTACAGCGGGGTCAGCTTCTGGAACTCGGGACGGTCCTTGGCCTTCTCGGGCGCGTCGGCGTTGATGGTGTCGATGCGGACGAGCGGGTTGAACTTCTCCCGGCGCTCGCCCTCCTTCGGTGCCCGGATGGCGCCGGTGACGATGTCACCCTTGCGCAGGCCCCACTTCTTCACCATCGACAGCGAGACGTAGGCGTCGTTCGGGCCGGGCAGGTAGCCGGTGGTGCGGACGAACGCGTAGTTGTCGAGCACGTCGAGGATGCCGGAGATCTCCAGCACCACGTCGTCGTCGTTGAGCACGGGCTCGGCGTCCATCCGCTCCAGGCCCAGGTTGTTGCCGGTGCGGTTGTTGCCGCGACGGTTGTTCTGGCGGTCACGGTTGCGCCGACGCCGGCTGCGACGACCGCCGGAGAAGTCGTCGTCATCGATGCTGTTGCTGCTGACGTTGTTGCTGCGCTGTTGCGGCTGCTGCTGCTGCGGCTGCCGGGCGGGCTCGGGCGGGCGGTTCTGCTCGCCGGAGTCCTCGCCGCTGCCGCCGCGGCGACGGCTGCGTCCGCCGCCCTCGGCCTTCAACGCTTCCAGGCGGGAGGCGACGTCGTCGCTGCCTGCCGGCAGCGCCGGCTGGTTGTCGGCCTGCTCCGCCCGGACGGGTTCGGTACGAGCGGGCTCGGCGGTGTTCTGGGCCTCTGCGGCAGGACGCTCCGCGCGCTGCCTGCGGGAGCGCTGGCCGCCGTTGGCCTTCTCGCCGCCGCCCGGCGCCGTGGTCGTCCTCGCCGGGGTCTGCGCGGCCTTGATCGCCTCGATCAGGGCCCCCTTGCGCATGGCTCCCGTGCCCTTGAGTCCGAGGGACGCTCCGAGCTGCTTGAGCTCGGGCAGGAGCATTCCCTCCAGTCCGGACCCGCGGCGCTTCGCGTCCTGGGTCGCGGCTTCGATGGTGTCGGTCACTGACTTCCTTTCGGATGGGGCGGCCGGCTGCCGGGCGGGCAGGCGTCCCCCGCGCTCATAGCTGAGCTCCACACATGACATCCAGATCCGAAATACCCAGAAGGTGATTCATGAAGCCTTCGCTGCGGGGATTCCTCGACGAACGGTGGTGGGCTCTCGTCCGTCCTGCCCGATCTGAGGGGCCGGCGCGCTCTCGGCGCAGATCCAGAGTAGCACCCGCATCCCGGGAACGGCGAAGCGACGCGATGTCCGGGCCGGGCCGGCTCAGGCCAGCGCCGCCTCGAAGGCCGTCCGCAGCCCGTCGTAGTCGTCGACCACGGGGAATCGCGGGTACTCGGCGATCACGTTCGCCGGCGGACGGAACAGGATGCCGGCGTCGGCCTCGGCGAGCATGGCGACGTCGTTGTACGAGTCGCCGGTGGCCACCACCCGGTAGTTCAGGTGGTGGAAGGCCCGGACGGCGGCCCGCTTGGAGTCCGGCTGGCGCAGGGTGTAGCCGACCACGCGGTCCTCGCTCACCTGGAGACGGTGGCACAGCAGTGTCGGGAACCCGAGCTGGGCCATCAGGGGCATCGCGAACTCGTAGAAGGTGTCGGACAGGATCACGACCTGGAACCGGGCGCGCAGCCAGTCCAGGAACTCGGCCGCTCCCGGCATCGGGCCCATCTCTGCGATCACCGCCTGGATCCGGGACAGCGGGATGTCGTGGGCGTCCAGCAGGCGCAGCCGGTGCCGCATCAGCTCGTCGTAGTCGGCGATGTCGCGGGTGGTGAGCCGCAGTCCTTCGATGCCGGTGGTCTCGGCGACCCTGATCCAGATCTCGGGCACCAGGACGCCCTCGAGGTCGAGGCAGGCGAGGTTCATCAGGCCCCCTCGACCCGCATGACGGAAATGCCGGGTTCGACCTCGGGCATCGCGCCGAGGGCTTCCAGAGCCCGATCGACCTGCTCGGCGGTGGCGCGGTGGGTCATGACGCCCAGCCGGGCCTGAGATCCTTCGCTCTCCTGGCGCACGGCCTGCAGCGAGACGGCCTGGTCGGCGAAACGGCCGGCGACCTGGGCGAGCACGCCCGGCTCGTCGTGGACGGTCATCGACACGTAGTAGCGGGAGCTGACCCGCCCCGGCGGGGTGATCCCGCGCGCGGAATAGGTGGACTCCCCCGGCCCCCTGGTCCCGCGGACGCGGTTGCGGGCGGCGGTGACGACGTCGCCGAGAACGGCCGACGCGGTCGGGGAGCCCCCGGCGCCGGGACCCATGAACATCAGGGTGCCCGCGTTGCGGGACTCGATGAAGACCGCGTTGTAGGCACCGGGGATCGCGGCGAGCGGGTGGTGGGCGGGGACCATCGTGGGGTGCACGCCGACGGCGATCGTGCCGTCCTCGCTGAGCACGCAGCGGGCGAGCAGCTTCACCACGCAGCCCATCTGCGTCGCGGCGGTGATGTCGGCGGCGCTGACACCGGTGATGCCCTCGCGGGAGACGTCGTCGAGGCGCACGCGGCTGTGAAAGGCGAGGCTGGCGAGGATGGCGGCCTTCGAGGCCGCGTCGAAGCCCTCGACGTCTGCGGTCGGGTCGGCCTCGGCGTAGCCGAGTTCCTGCGCCTCGGCCAGCGCGTCCGCGAAGTCGGAACCGTGGGAGTGCATCTTGTCCAGGATGAAGTTGGTGGTGCCGTTGACGATGCCGATCACCGCGGTCACCTCGTCACCGACCAGGGACTCGCGCAGCGGGCGGATGATCGGGATCGCCCCGGCGACGGCTGCCTCGTAGTACACGTCGACTCCCGCGGCCTCGGCGGCGGAGTAGACGGTGCCGCCGTCGGAGGCGAGCAGCGCCTTGTTGGCCGTCACGACGGAGGACCCGGCGCCGATCGCGGCGAGGATCAGGGTGCGGGCGGGCTCGATGCCGCCGAGGAGTTCAATCACGAGGTCGACGTCGGGCCGGCTGGCCAGGGCGAGGGCGTCGTCGGTGAGGAGCGAGCGATCGATCCCGGGACGGTCGAGTTCGAGCCGGCGGACGGCGATGCCGACCAGTTCCAGCGGGCGGCCGATCCGGGCGCGCAGGTCATCGGCCTGCTGGATCAGCAGCCGGGCCACCTGGGACCCGACCACTCCGCAGCCCAGCAGCGCCACCTTCAGTGGCGTGGAGTCGTCCATCGTCATTCCTCGTTCTCGGCGAGCCCGGCGTCCAGTGACAGCAGGTCGTCCAGGGTCTCGCGCCGCAGCATGGTGCGCACCTTCCCGTCCCGCACGGAGACGACAGGTGGCCGTGGGGTGTGATTGTAGTTGCTGGCCATCGAGCGGCTGTACGCGCCGGAGGCGGGCACGGCGAGCAGGTCGCCGATCCGGACGTCGGCGGGCAGGAACTCGTCGCGGACCAGGATGTCGCCGCCCTCGCAGTGGACACCCACGACGCGGGACACGACCGCCTCGGCGGTGGAGGTGCGCGAGGCGAGCGCCGCCGAGTACTCGGCGGCGTACAGGGCCGGACGGATGTTGTCGCTCATCCCGCCGTCGACCGAGAGGTAGCGGCGCGTCACCCCGCCGCCGACATCGACCGGCTTGACGGTGCCCACCCGGTAGAGGGCAAGGCCGGCCGGGCCGACGATGGCGCGCCCCGGTTCGATGGAGACGGCGGGGACGGCGAGCCCGAACGCGCGGCACTCGTGCTCGACGATGTCGCGCAGGCCGCGGGCGAGTTCGTCCGCGGAGGCGGGGTCGTCCTCCTTGGTGTAGGCGATGCCGAAGCCGCCGCCGAGGTCGAGTTCGGCGAGCTCGATGCCGGTGGCCTCCCTGAACTGGCTGAACAGCTTGAGGGTGCGGCGGGCCGCGACCTCGAAGCCGTTGGTGTCGAAGATCTGGCTGCCGATGTGGCTGTGCACGCCGAGAAGGTTCAGCCGCGGGCTGTGGTGGCAGCGGAACATGCCGACGAGCGCCTGGCCGCCGTTGATGGAGAAGCCGAACTTCTGGTCCTCGTGGGCGGTCGCGATGTACTCGTGGGTGTGGGCCTCGACGCCGGTGGTCACCCGGATCATGACGTTGGCGGTGGTCGCGAGCTCGTCGCACAGGGCTTCCAGGCGGGTGATCTCGTCGGAGGAGTCGACGATGATCCGTCCGACGCCCTGCTGGAGGGCCAGCCGAAGCTCGGTCTCGGACTTGTTGTTGCCGTGCATGCCGATCCGGGACGGCGCGAAGCCCGCCCGCAGCGCCACGGTGAGCTCGCCGAGGGAGCAGACGTCGAGGTTCAGCCCCTCCTCGTCCACCCACCGGGCCAGGGCGCCGCAGAGGAACGACTTGCCCGCGTAGTAGACCGTCCAGCCGGCGAAGGCGCTGCGCCAGTCCTGGGCGCGGGCGCGGAAGTCGTCCTCGTCGAGGATGTAGGCCGGGGTGCCGACCTGCTCGGCCAGGTCGGTGAGGCGGACACCGCCGACCTGGATCACCCCGTCCTCGTCGCGGTGGACGGTGCGGCTCCACAGCTTCGGGGTCAGCGCGTTGACGTCCTCGGGCCTGGTCAGCCACACCGGCGCCGGTGCGGTGACGTCGGCGTGGATCGAGCCCGCCACGTGCATGTGCGTCATGGCAGGCAACTGTGCCAGAGTCGACGGTTCGCACGCCTCCCTGCCGGCCGATCTGGACGCGTGCTGCGGCACCCCGGGCCGGACGCCGATGCGGTCGCCCGCCCCAGACTTTGCTACAGTCGCCTACGGCCCTTCGGGGCCGGGCCCCCGTAGCTCAGGGGATAGAGCACCGCCCTCCGGAGGCGGGAGCGCGCGTTCGAATCGCGCCGGGGGCGCCCACTCCGCCGTACCTTTCCCGGTCGGCGTCGTCTTCCGAGGCCGGCCGGCACCCACCGCCGTTCTCCTTCCCGCGATCGGCGGCAGTGCGACCGCCCGACCGGAACCTCGCCGTGATACTCCGGCGGGTGCGGGCGCTCGCCCGCGCGAGGCGTAGGTAACATCAACCAGACAGCAGCGCGCGCTGATCAGGGAAGAAGGCGATTGTGGCCACGCCGCAGGACGTGAAGAACCAGACCGACGACGAGTTCGGAGCCAACGACTGGCTGATCGAGGAGATGCGCGAGCAGTTCCTTGCCGACCCGTCCTCGGTCGACCCCAGCTGGGTCGACTACTTCAACAGCCACGCCGCCGGGTCCGCCACCCCGGCCGCCGGCACAGCGGCCGCCGCCGAGCCGGCCCGCAAC
>NZ_JASGES010000058.1:0-6734 GCF_047606205.1 Propionicimonas sp.
CGGGGCGCGTCGGCCGCGCCGGCCCCGTGGTCCCGACCGGCGGGGCCCGGCCGATCGGCTGCCCGCAGCCGGCCACCCCTCGGACCGGAATGGGGGACGCCAAAGCGCCATTCCACGAGATTGCGAGGCCAACAGCCTCGGCCGGGCGAGAAAGTTGCCGCACCGCGTGTGGTTCGCCCGGCTCAGCGGGTACCCTCACCGCATGGTTCTGGCAATGGACCCGGTCTGGGTGGGGGTGGCCGAAATCGTCCTGGGCCTGGTTTTCTGCTTCCTGGGATACCCCGCGGCCAGGGTGGTCCTCGCGCTGTGGGGAGCGCTGGTCGGGTTCGCGGCGGGCCTGCTGTTGCAGGCGCTGCTCCTGCAGTCGTTCGCCGACAACGCCCTCAGCCGGCTGCCCTGGTGGGTGTACTCGCTCGTGCTGGCGCTGGTCCTCGCCTGGCTGGCGTTCGCCTTCTACGCGGTCGCCGTGCTGATCTCGATGGGAGCGGTGGGCTGGGGCCTCGGCCAGCTCATCTCGTCCGCCCTGCACACTCCCGGCTGGGTCGCGTTCTCGATGGGCCTGGTGGTGGCCGCCGGACTGGTCATGGTCGGTTGGGCGCTGAACCTGCCGAAGGTCCTGTTGATCGTCCTCACCGCACTGGTCGGCGCCGGCGCGGTTCTCGATGGCGTGCAGGTCATCCTCGGGAGCCGGCTCGACTGGTTCAGCCCCGACCTGTGGCGCACCGACTTCACCGCCCACTTCGCCTGGACGATCGCCTATGTCGTGCTGGTCATCCTCGGAATGATCGTGCAATTCCGGCAGCGCTCCGACGACAACCTCCGCGACGCCTACAAGCGTTCCTGACAATCCGTCGGTATCCGGCGGAAATCCCCGGATACCCGAGCGGCGTTCTCCGGGATCGCCCACACGACCTGGCCTCGCCGCTCATCCCCCGGGTGCGTCCTCGCCCGGAACAGCACGGTTCGGCAGGCTCCTAGGATTGCCCCATGCTGATCGTCACCAGTAACGACATCCCGGGCTACCGAATCGAGGCAGTGCTCGGCGAGGTCATGGGAATGACCGTGCGCAGCGCCAACATCGGGGCGAACTTCGTGGCCAGCTTCCGCGCCATCGGCGGCGGCGAGGTCGACGAGTACACCCGACTCGTCTACGAGAGCCGCCAGCAGGTCATGCAGCGGATGTGGCAGGACGCGGTCGCCCGCGGCGCCAACGCCATCGTCGGGATGCGGTTCGACACCGGCTCGATCGGTCAGGCGTTCACGGAGGTCTGCGCCTACGGCACCGCCGTGGTGGTCGAGCCGATCGCCGACGGCCAGCCCGGCGCCACCAGGCAGTCCGCCGGCATCGTCGCCCAGCAGGCGCAGCAACCGATGCGCTGAGGCGTCGAGCGGGCCGGTCGCGGCGAGCCGGGTCAGCGGCTGAGCGTGCCGAGGACGGCGGACGCCACCTGGTCGTAGCTCCGCTCGGGGTGGAAGACCAGCCACTCCAGGCCGGCCATCAGGGTGGCGCCCACGATCGCGGCGGCCTGGACGCCGGCGACCACCGGCTCGGTGCCGCCGGCTTCGAGGTCGTCGATCAGCGGCGACAGCGCGAGGTCCCGCCACGTCTGGATGGACTCCCGCCACGACCGTTCGGTGCGGAACATCTCGGTGACCATCACGCGGGCGGCGAACGCGTGCTGCTGAACCAGTACCAGCAGCACCCGCACCACCTCGTCGCGCAGGGCCAGCCCGCTGCGTCCTTCGACCGCCTCGCGCAGCGCGTCCGCGAGCAACTCGCTGTTGCGGGCCATGATCTGCTCGACCAGTCCCGCCTTGGAGTCGAAGTTGTAGTAGATCGACCCCTTCGCGATGCCCGCCGAAGCGGCGATGTCGTCGATCGAGGTGGACGTCACACCACGGGCCGCGAACAGCTCTGTGGCCGCGTCCATGATCGCCTCGCGGGTGCCGGTGCGCCGGGCGACCCGTCCGTCGAGCTTCTCCTGCGTGGCTTCCACGTCGGCCTCCTAGATGCTCAGCGCGGGGTGCAGCCGCGACATCGTCCACATCCGCTTGCGGGCGGACGCGATCGAGGTGGCGGCCAGCGACACCACGAAGATAGCCGCCAGCACGGCCACACTCGTGGCGAACCGGGTCTCGATGCCACCGGTGATCGCCTCGCGCAGTCCGTTCACCGCGTAGGTCATCGGCATGTACGGGCTGATCGCCTGCAGGAACGACGGCGTGGTCTGGATCGGGTAGGTGCCGCCGGCCGAGGCCAGCTGGACCATCAGCAGCACGATGATCACGACCTTTCCCACGGCAGAGCCGAGGGTGACCTGGAAGAACTGCTGCAGGGCGAAGAAGGCCGCGGCGGTGAGCATCGCGATCGCGAACGTCGCCAGCACGTTGGTCGGGTCCAGGCCGATCGCGAAGTGCATCACCGACAGCATGATCGTGACCTGGCCGAGCGCGAGCAGGAGCGCCGAGTTCAGCGACCCCCAGGCCATCCGGAACCCGTTCACCGAGGTCATCAGGGCTCGGGTCTGCAGCGGACGCAGCAGCAACCAGGTGATCAGCGCACCCACCCAGAGCGCGAGCGAGATGAAGAACGGTGCGAAGCCCTCGCCCCAGGACGCGGCCTCGTGGACGTGGCTGGACGACAGGGTGACCGGCGTCGAGACGGCTTTCGCCCGGTCGTGCCGCAGGCTCGCGCTGTCGTCGGGGATCTCGTCGGTCGCCTCGCCCAGCTTCACCCCGAGCTTGCTCGCCCCCGACTCCGCCTTGCCGAGGCCCGAGGCCAGCGCGGGGGTGTTCGCCGCGATCTCCGAGCTGCCCGAGCTCAGCGTCCCCGCCCCGGTGTTCGCACTCGCCAGGCCGTCGGCCAGGTCGGACGCACCCGCGTGCAGCGCCTTCGCCCCGCTGACCAGGCCCTGGTTCGGGTCGCCGTCGGTGAACCCTGCGACCAGCGTGCCGAGGCCCGACTGCAGCGCGGGGATGCCGGAGGTGGTGTCGGACGCGGCGGCACTCATCGTGGTGAGCGCCCCGGCGAGGGTGTCCGCGCCGCTGCGCAGCTCCTCCAGCTCCGCCCGGGTGCGGGGGTCGGCGAGCTGCGCGGCCCCGCTGGTGAGGGTCTGGGCACCGGTCGCGAGCGAGGACTGCGCGGCCTCCAGCTGGGCCAGGCCGGCGCCGAGCTGACCGTCGGAGGTGAGGACGGCGTGGATGCCGGCCCAGCCAGACTGCAGGGCTGCGGCGCCGTCGGACAGGTCGGACGCCCCGGAGTGGACGGAGGCGATGCCTGCCCGCACGGCCGAGGCTCCGGAGGCGAGTTTCGTCGCGGAGGAGTGGGCGGAGCTGGTGCCCTTCCCCGCCGCGGCCAGGTAGGCGGCCGCCGCGTCGGTGTCGCCGTCGGCGAGCGCGGACTGTGCCTTGGCCAGCAGACCGTCGACGTCCGCCAGGCCGTCCGCGAGGTCGGACGTGCCGGAGGCGACCGCCGCTGCTCCCTGGCCGAGGTCGGAATCGGACCCGGTCGCGGCGGCCAGAGAGCTCGCGCCGGCGGCGAGCTGCTTCGTGCCGGTGGCGAGCCGGCCGTCGCTCGCGGTCGCGGACGACGCCCCGTCCAGCCACTGCCGGGCACCGGTGGTCCAGCCGGCCGCGCCGGAGGCGAACCCGGTCGCGCCGGTCGCGTAGCTGGTGGCACCGTCGGTCAGGGTGGTCACCCCCGAGGCGAGCCGGGTGATGCCGGCGGCCAGTGCGGGGGCGCCGGTCGAGCTGTCGGAGACCTGGGCGAGCCCGTCCTGCAGCGCGGTGAGGTTCTTCGCGCCCGCGGCGAGCTGTTCGGCGCCGGTGGCTGCGGTCTGCACGCCGGTGACGTAGTCGCCGAGCTTGTCCCGCAGCGTCCTGCTGCCGGCGGCGAGGTCGTCGGTGCCGGCGGCCAGCCGGGCCGCGCCGTCGGCGAGCTGCTGCGCGCCCACAGTGAGGGTGTCCGCTCCGTCCGCGGCGCCCTGGAGGCCTTCGGCGAGTGTGAACGCGCCGTCGGATGCCTGCGCGAAGCCGTCCCTGGCGTCCCCCACTCCGACCAGGAGGGTGTTGACGGCCTGCTTGCTGACCTTCTTCGCGACCGCGTCGCGGACCTCCAGCATCGCCGTCCTGCCGAGGGTGGAGGCGAGGAAGGAGTTGCTGTCGTCGTAGCTGACCATGATCTTCGCCGCGGTCGGGTCGTCGTCGCCCAGGGAGAGGATGTCGGAGGTGAAGTCGGCCGGGATGGTCACCGCGAAGTAGTACCGGCCCGCGTTCACGCCGGCGGTGGCGTCGGCGGCATCGAGCACCGTCCAGCCCACCGACCCGTCGTCGAGCAGCTGGTCGACCACGTCCTGGCCGTAGTGCTGCAGTGTTCCCTCGTCGTCGGTTCCTGCGACGTCGGCGTTCACCAGAGCGACCGGCAGTTCGTCCATGCGGGTGGTGGGGTCCCAGAAGGCCCACACGTACATCGCTCCGTAGAGCAGGGGGATCAGCAGCATCACGGCGATCGCTGCTCTGGTGATCGGCTGGCGGGCGAACCGCTTCAGCTCCGTGCCGTGCGAGGTCCAGGCGAACATGTCTTCTTCCGCTTCTTCCGTGCGATGTCTGGTGGGCCGTCCCGGCCCGGACAACACCGTCCCCGTACACAGGGGACGGTTCCTTTCCCGTTCGCGGGTCCGTCCCCTTTCCCGTTCAGGGGACGGTTCCTTTCCCGTTCGCGGGTCCGTCCCCCTTCTCGTTCAGGGGACGGGTTTCGCGCTACCCGGGGAGGGGGATCTGCTGCGTCGGGGCGCCTGTATCGAGAGCGCAGAGGTCGTCGGCGCTCGAGGCGGACGCGATCACGGTCACTCCGGACGCGGCCAGCGCCTGCAAGGACCTCCAGACCCGGCGGCGGCTGTCGGTGTCGCGGAGGGAGTCGACGTCTTCCACCACGACGAGTTCCGGCCTGCCCAGCAGGGCCAGGGCGAGCCTGAACCGCAGGTTGGCCGCTTCGTCGAGCTCGTGGACGAGCTGCCGCGCCCGCGGGACCGGGTCGTCGCCGAACACGGCCGCGCAGACCTCGGCGACCCGTTCGTCCCCGGGAGTGCGGACGATCCGGAACCACGGCGCCAGCCACGCCTCCCGCTCCCGAAGGGCAGCCGCGACCGTCACCTCCTCGTCCAGGTCGTCGAGGCCGTGGACGCCGACCGCCGCGGTGCGCCGCTGGACGGAGGGTGCCCGCGCGGGCAGCCGACGTCCGAGGACGGTGAGGTCGGATCCGCGGTTGGGCTTCATCCTTCCGACCAGGGTGAGCAGCAGGGATGTGCGTCCGGAGCCGGCGCGCCCCGTGACGAGATTCACCGTTCCGGGGGCGATGTCGAGATCGACCGGGCCGTAGATCCGGCCGCGTCGTCCGTCCCGCTGCAGCCCGGACGCGCGGACAGCCGTCGCGCCCCCCACCGCCGGGTGCCCGCCCGCGGGGATGGATCGACTGGTCAGCGTGGCGCTCATGTGTTCTGCCCTCTCGTCATCAACGAGAGTAGTTGAACTGACTGGTCATTACAAATACATGCCCGAAACGGACACGGCAGCGATGCGGAGGAGTTCAGGCCGGGTCGTCCGGTTTCGCAGGCTTCTCGGCCGAGGAGCCGGGACGGATCACCGTGGTCGGAGTCGGCTGCGCGGGGCCACGGCGGAGGTCGTAGAAACCCTTCGCGCCACGGTAGATCGCGACCACGCCCATCCCCAGGATCACCCAGTCGAGGAGCACGTAGGTGCCGTCCTGGCCCTCGGTGGCGAGGAAGTAGATCCCGCCGACGATCGCCAGCACCCCGGCGACGAGGTACATCCAGGCCTGGCGTTTCGGGTCGTCCACGTCCTGAAGCCTAACTGCTCACCACGGACGGCGACGCTGCTCCCGTCACGAGGGCCGGGCCATCGCCGCGGCGTCCCGGGTCGGACCGGAGCCGGACCCGGTTCCGTCCAGGGCACCGGCCAACCGCCTCGTCGCGGCGTAGGTTTCGGCCTGCGGTGCGCCGAAGACCCGGGGGTTGGCCCCCTCCCACCGGCTCCAGCCGGGGTCGCCGGACGCGATGAACCGCACCCAGGCGGCGTGCATCTCCCCGGCCAGGGACGGCGGGGGCTGCGGGCCGGCAGCCATCGCGACGCCCTCGGCGTCCAGCAGGTCCCACGCGAACGGCAGGTCGAGGCAGTGGAAGGACAGCCCGAGCAGCGGCGACGGCCAGCGGAAGTCGTAGACCCAGGTGTGGGAGCGGCGCGCGTCCGCCCACTCCAGAGTGGGGATCCGGAAGCTCAGCTCCGTGGTCAGCTGGCCCAGCTGGAGGGCGGGCGTGGCCAGGTCGGGATGCGCGGCGACGACGTCGGCGGCGACCTCCGCCGGCAGCCCGCCGTCGACCAGCGCGCGGACCGGATCGGCGCCCGCCCAGGTCTCGGCGAACTCCCCGGTGACCATCGTGAACTCGTGCGCGACGGTACCGGCCAGCAGCGCCACGCCCGCACCGGCGCCGGAGGCGAGGCCCTCGTCGATGCCGACCGGAAGGACGTCGTCGCCGGTCAGCGGGACGAACGGCAAGCCCAGCCGGCGGCCGGCGAGCGTGCTGGCGACGTACTCCGCCGGAGTGGCCGGGGGCGGCCCGGACGGGGCCATGAAGGCCGTCTGCGCATCGAGGACCGCGTCCTCGGCGAGGCCCGCCCAGCCGGCGCGGGTCGGCTCGACGCCGGCGCGCGCCGCGAAC
>NZ_JASGES010000059.1:0-12032 GCF_047606205.1 Propionicimonas sp.
ATCCGGACACCGACATCGAGGAGACCCTCTCGGCGCTCACCGACCTCGTCCGAAGCGGGAAGGTGCGGGCGATCGGGTCCTCCGACATGCCCGCCTCCGAGATCGTGGAGGCACAGTGGGTCGCCGAACGCCGCGGCCTGGAGCGCTTCCGCACCGAACAGCCCCACTACTCGCTGCTCGACCGCTCGATCGAACGCGAGGTCCTGCCGGTCGCCCAGCGGTACGGCATGGGGACCGTGATCTGGAGCCCGCTCGCCAGCGGCATGCTGACCGGACGCGTCCGGCGCGGCCAGGCGAGCGACCTGCGCCGCACCCGGATGTTCGCCGCCCTCCGCGACGAGCGCCGGATCGACGCCGTCGAAGAGTTCCTCAAGCTCGCCGACGACGCGGGACTGACGCTCACGCACCTGGCGATCGCCTTCGTGATCGCGCATCCCGGGGTGACCGCCGCACTGATCGGGCCGCGCACCATGGAGCAACTGGAGGACCTGCTCGCGGCGGCGGAGGTGACGCTGACCGACGATCTTCTGGACCGCATCGATGCGATCGTCGCCCCCGGCACCGGCGTCGGCAGGATGGACCAGGAGTACAACACGCCTCCGATCCTGTCCGCACCGCTTCGCCGTCGGCCGGTTCAGGATCGCTCGGCGGCGTAGCGCCGGTCATGTCCAACACTTGGGACTCCTTTCCCGCATAATGGTCAGGCTAAGGAGATTCACATGACGACTGAGACGACGACACCCACCCCGCTCAACACCCCCGGCCGCGTGATCGCGGCGAGCCTGGTCGGCACCACGATCGAGTTCTACGACTTCTACGTGTACGCCACCGCGGCCGTACTCGTGTTCCCGCAGCTGTTCTTTCCCACCGGGAACACCACCACCGCGCTGATCGCGTCCTTCGCCGTGTTCGGCGCGGCGATGATCGCGCGTCCGATCGGCGCGATCGTGTTCGGCCACCTCGGCGACCGGCGCGGACGCAAGACCACGTTGGTGATCAGCCTGCTCACGATGGGCGTGGCGACGTTCCTGATCGGCCTGCTGCCGACCTTCTCCACGATCGGGCTGCTCGCGCCGGTCCTGCTGCTGCTCCTGCGCCTCACCCAGGGCTTCGCGCTGGGCGGCGAGTGGTCGGGTGCCGCTCTCGTCGCGACCGAGAACGCCCCTGCCGGGAAGCGCGCCTGGTACGGCACCTTCCCCCAGCTCGGCGCCCCGCTCGGCTTCATCATCGCCAACGGGCTGTTCCTCATCATCAACGTCGCGCTGCCGCACCCCGACAACCCCCTGCTCAAGTCCGAGGCCTTCCTGACCTGGGGCTGGCGGGTGCCCTTCCTGTTCTCCGCGGTGATGGTCGTGATCGGTCTGTGGGTCCGGCTCCGGCTGGTCGAGTCGGACGCGTTCCGCCGCGCCGAGCGCAAGGGCGCCATCCGCAAGCTGCCGCTGGGTGACACCGTCCGCCACCACTGGCGCGAGCTGATCCTCGGCACCTTCATCATGCTGGCCACCTACGTGCTCTTCTACCTGATGACGAGCTTCACGCTCACCTACGGCACGGCCAAGCAGGACGCGACCCCGGCGGGCCTGGGCATCACCTACACCACCTTCGTGCTCATGCAGATCATCGGCGTGGTCTTCTTCGGCCTGTTCACCCTGCTGTCCGGCCCGGTGGCCGATGCCGTCGGACGACGGGCCGTGCTGATCTGGGCGACCGTGGCCATCATCGTGTTCGGCCTCAGCTTCCCGTTGTGGCTGACCCTGCGTCCGGACGCGATGTTCACCGGCGCGATGACCCAGGCCTTCCTGATCCTCGGCTTCCTGCTGATGGGCGTCACCTTCGGCCCGATGGGGGCGATCCTGCCCGAGCTGTTCCCGACCAACGTCCGCTACACCGGCTCCGCGATCGCCTACAACGTGTCGAGCATCCTCGGCGCCGCGCTGGCGCCGATCATTGCGGTCGCCCTCTGGGCCAGGGCAGGTGGGAGCACCTGGATGGTCGGCGTCTACCTGGCCGGGGCCGGCGTGCTCACCCTGATCGCCCTGCTGCTCAGCCGTGAGACCAGGGACACCGACTACTCCGCCGCGTCGGTAGAGGAGAAGATCACAGAGGCTGCGGCCGCGGCGTTGTGAGCTGGGCGCCGACGCTCGACCCACCCCGGCTGTGCGTCGAGCGCCGAAGGGCCGCCTGACGCGATCCTGCCATTCCTCGAGCCTCAACGGCCCCACTCGTCGCAGTGGGGTCGTTCCACGGCCGGACCGCGTCATCGTCCGGACGCACGCGACCTCTTCCTGTCGATTCTGCGGACGAGGACGGATCCGTCCCCGACGTCGTGCGCGAGCCCACGGCATGACGCGATCTGGCCGGTCTGGCCTTCGGCTGTGCCATCTGGGACGGATCGAACGCAGATCGTGGCCCGATCGCGTCAGGCGACGCCCGAGGCGACGAGCGCGCTCAACCCACCCATCGGTGCGGGATTCCGCGGCGTGCGTGGCAACGCAACCAGAGGCGCTCGCTGCTCAGGGACCGATTCAAGAAGGACCCCGTCAGGCCCCGGGATGACGATTGCTCGGCGGTTCCCTAAGCTGACCTGAGCCACGCACAGACGCCTCCCGGCGTCCGCGACGCCCCGGAGGAGTGGTGAACCGAATGGACCTGTTGGTGGTCGGCTCGGGCCTGTTCGGCCTGACCATGGCGGAACGCGCGGCCAACGAGCTCGGTCTCGACGTCACGATCATCGATCGGCGCGACCACATCGGCGGCAACGCCTACAGCGAGATCGAACCGGAGACGGGGATCGAGTACCACCGCTACGGCGCGCACCTGTTCCACACCTCGAACGAGCGCGTCTGGGAGTACGTCAACCGCTTCACCCGATTCACCAGCTACGTCCACCGGGTCTACGCCACCCACCGCGGCGAGGTCTTCCCGATGCCGGTGAACCTCGGCACGATCAACCAGTTCTTCCGCGCCGCGCTCTCCCCCGACCAGGCCAGGGCGCTGATCGCCGAGCAGGCGGCCGAGCTGGGCGGACGCACCCCGGCCAACTTCGTCGAGAAGGGGATCTCCCTGATCGGGCGCCCGCTGTACGAGGCGTTCTTCATGAACTACACGGCCAAGCAGTGGCAGACCGCTCCCGAAGAACTCGGGCCGGAGATCATCTCCCGGCTGCCGGTGCGGTTCACCTACGACAACCGATACTTCTCAGACACCCACGAGGGCCTCCCCGTGGACGGGTACACGCCCTGGCTGGAACGGATGGCCGACCACCCGCGGATCGAGGTCCGGCTCGGCACGGACTTCTTCGACGGGTCGCAGCCGCTGAACTCCGCCGCCGTCGTCGGCAACGTCCCCGTCGTCTTCACCGGCCCGGTCGACCGCTACTTCGCCGACCGGCTCGGAGCGCTGTCGTGGCGCACCCTCGACTTCGAGCTCGACGTCGCCCCGGTGCCCGACTTCCAGGGGACGCCGGTGATGAACTACTCCGACCTGGACGTGCCCTACACCCGGATCCACGAGTTCCGGCACTTCCACCCCGAGCGCAACTACACCAGTCCCAAGACCGTGATCATGCGCGAGTTCTCCCGCTTCGCCGGTCCGGGGGACGAACCGTACTACCCGGTGAACACGCCCCAGGACCGGGAACGCCTCGGCGGCTACCGCGAACTCGCCGCCGGTGAACCGCAGGTGCTCTTCGGGGGCCGCCTGGGCACCTACCAGTACCTCGACATGCACATGGCGATCGCCTCGGCGCTGAGCCACTTCGACTCCGTCGTCCGCGGGTGGTACCCGTCCCGTCCCTGACCTGCACACCCCCGGCCGGTAGGGTGGCGCCCTGGTGGACCCGCCGCCCCGGTAGAAGGAAGCCCAGATGAGCCAGAACATCCCGATCGCGATCGCGCTCGGTGTCTTCGGCTCGTTCTGCTTCGCCCTGTCCGCCAAGGTGCAGCACTCCGCCGTCGGCGAGCAGGTCGAGGACAACCACGCCAAGAAGCACATGGACCTGGCCCAACTGCTCCAGCTGGCCAGGGACCGGAACTGGTGGATGGGCCTGGGCCTGATGGGCGTCTCGATGGTCTGCCAGGTGCTGGGCCTGACCATGGCCCCGGTGTCGGTGGTGCAGCCGGTCGGCTTGCTCGCCTTCCCGTGGTCGGTCGTGCTGTCGGCGAAGTCGATCGGGTCACGCCCCTCCCGGGTGGTCGTGCCGACCGTGATCACCGTGCTCGCGACCGTCGCCTTCGTGATCGTGGTGGCCACCCACGCCTCCGCCCCCGAGGAGCTGGAGTTCGTCCCGATCATCGTCGCCGCCGGCGTGGTCTATCTCACCGCCGCGACCTTCGCCGGGTTCGCATCCCGCGGGCCCGTGCAGTGGCGCTCGCTGTTCTGGGCGTCCGGGGGGGCCCTCTTCTACGGCCTCGAGGCAGCGTTGGTCAAGGCCATCATCGAGTACGCCACCGACCATGCCTGGTGGCAGGACCCGCGGATCTGGGCCATCGCCGGAGCCCTGGTGATCGGCAGCAGCCTCGCCGGACTGATGGCGCAGCAGGGCTACGCGACCGGCCCCGCCGTCGTCGTCGTCGCGTCCATGACCGTGACCAGCCCGGTCGTCGCCGTCCTGTTCGGCATCGCCGTGCTCGGCGAGGGCCACCGGCTCACCGTCGCGTCCGGCCTCTCCCTGGTCGCGCTCGGGATCGTCGCGGTGATCGGCGTGATCGCCCTCGCCCGCGTCCACCCCGAGTACCACGCGACGATGTCGCGGGTCGGAGCCGCGAACGGGACGTCGCGGACGACCGACGCCGGCTCAGGGCTCAACTGAAGCGGTACAGCTTCTGCGCGGTCCGGTACAGCGCCAGGGACACCGTGCGACCGATCCGGCCAGGCAGGTTCGCCGCCAGGACGAGCGGCTGGAAGAAGCCGAGCTTCACCTTCAGCTGCCGGTCGGTGGCGTCGATGTGCTCCCACATCTGCCGGCGCTGCGCGAGCGCCTCCGGCGTGCCCGCGAGAAGACAGAAGATCGAGGAGGCGGCGACGATCAGGCCCAGGTAGCCGGTCATGTAGGCGGCCAGCTTGAGGTTGCCAGCGCCGTCGGGGAGCTTCACCGCCTCCACCATGATCCTCGTGACCCGCATCTGCTGGTCGAGCCGACGGATCTGGACGCTCTCGTTCACCGACTGGTCGTCGCGTCCGATGAAGTACCGGTACAGGTCGACCGGCAGGTAGTAGAGCGTCTTCACGTACGGCAGCGGGACGTACACGAAGATGTTGTCGACGTAGAAGGTGTGCTCGGGCAGCTCCAGGCCGGAATCGCGCAGCACCTGCGTGCGGTAGATCGTGGCGTGCATGAGGATGTTCTGTCCCGGCCCGAAGAAGCCGGTCTCATTCCACGTGAACACCCGGTTCTTCGGCATCGCGCCGTTGTAGCGGATCACCTTCCTCGTGCCGGTGTAGGTGTGCTCGTAGACGTAGTTCGCGATCACCAGGTCGACCGGGCTGCCGCTGTCGATGAAGCGGCGCAGCTTGCTCAGCATCAGGCTCAGCGCGTCCCTGTCGAGCCAGTCGTCGGAGTCGATCACGGCCAGGTACACCCCGGTGGCGGCCCGCAGGCCGGCCATCACCGCGCCGCCGTGGCCCTTGTTCTCCTGGTGGATGACCTTGATCAGGTCCGGATGGGCGGCCTGCCACTCGTCGGCCTTCTCCGCGGTCGCGTCCTTGGTGGAGCCGTCGTCGACGATGATGATCTCGACGTCACTGGATCCCGTCAGCAGCGACGTGATGCAGTGGTCCATATACTCGGCCGAGTTGTAGCACGGCACCACGAACGTGATGGTCTTCTGGTTCTCGTACGGGTTCACGCTTCTCCTGTCGTAGGCCGCCCACGGACGCGGCCGTCTCATGCACCGGGCCACACTACCGAGACTCCGAACGACGCGCGCGCCGGTGGCGTCCACGCCCGCCGTCCGGGGCCGCCACCCGGCGCCGGACCGGCCCATAATGCTCAGGTCGGGAGCGGCCCGCGTACCAGGGGGACCGACCCGGCCGGAACCGGAGGATGCCGATGCGCTACACGCCCCGCTATCTGATGACCGACCCCGAGGAGGTCAGGCGGCTCATCCGCGGCAACCCGTGGGCGACCTTCGTCTCGCCGGCGAGCACGGGGCTGGTCGCCTCGCACTACCCGGTCCTGCTCGAGGAGGACGCCGAACAGATCACCATCCTCAGCCACTTCGGACGGCCCGACGACGAACTCCACGAACTCGGCCGGCACGAGATCCTCGTGATCATCCAGGGACCGCACGACTACATCTCGTCGAGCTGGTACTCCCCCGGTGACGTCGTACCCACCTGGAACCACCTCACCGCCCACCTGTACGGCACCCCCGAACTGCTCGGCGAGGAGGAGAACTACGCGATGCTCGGCCGGCTCACCGACCACTTCGAGGCCCGTCGCGACGGGGGGCGCAGCCTGTCCGAGGATCCCGCGGGCACCCGACGCCTGGCCAGGGGAACCGTCGGGCTGCGAATGCGGGTCGACAGGTTCGACGCCCGCGCCAAGCTCAGCCAGAACAAGACCGACCGGGTCAGAGACAACATCGCCGCGCACGTGGCCGTCCACAACCCCGCCCTCGCCGGCGAGATGGACCGCGTCCTGCCGGCGAGCGACGGGGCACCGTCGTGACCGCCCGGTACACCCACGGGCACGCCGAGACCGTCGTCAACTCCCACCGCAGCCGGACCGCGGCCAACTCTGCGGCCTACCTGCTGCCGCTGCTCGCACCGGGCATGCGGGTGCTCGACGTCGGCAGCGGACCCGGCTCCATCACCGCAGACCTCGCCCTGATCGTCGCGGACGGCACCGTGACCGCCCTGGAGACCTCGGCCGACGTCCTGTCGCTGACCAGGGCGGAGATCGGTCGGCGCGGCATCACCAACGTCGACTACGCGGTCGGGGACGTGCACTCCCTCGACCTCGCCGACGACAGCTTCGACGTCGTCCATGCCCACCAGGTCCTCCAGCACGTCGCCGACCCGGTGCAGGCGCTGCGCGAGATGGTCCGCGTGTGCCGCCCCGGCGGCGTGGTGGCGGTCAGGGACGCGGACTACGCCGGCTTCGTCTGGCACCCCGCCTCGGCCGGCCTGGACCGGTGGCAGGAGCTCTTCCACCTCGCGGCCAGGGCCAACGGCGGCGAACCGGACGCCGGACGCATGCTGCTCGCCTGGGCCCACGCCGCGGGCTGCACCGACGTGAGCCCGTCCTCCTCGACCTGGTGCTACGCGGACCCGGACTCCCGCACCACCTGGGGCACGATGTGGGCCGACCGGATCACCCGCACGGCGATCGCCGACCAGCTGCTCGCCGCGGGCGCGGCCAGCAGGGCCGACCTGGAGGAGATCGCCGACGCCTGGCGCGCCTGGGCCGGGCATCCCGACGGCTGGATCAGCATCCTGCACGGAGAGCTGATCATCCGGAAGTGAGCGGGCGGCCGGTCAGGATCGCGTCCGCGGCTCCAGGGTGGGGTCCCCCGGCGCGGAGAGCGAGATGATCGCCAGCACGATGCCGGGCGCACGGGCCATGCGGCGTTCGAGGACGGCGAGCTGTGCGGCGGCCGTGTTCTCGTCCGGATTGCCGACCAGGTCGACGGCTCCGGACAGGAACACCTGGCCCGCACCGACCAGGGTCAGCCTCAGCTCGGTCACCCGGTCCACCTCCGGCTGCAGGGCGAGCTCGGCGAGGGCGGCGTCCCAGACCCGCTCGTCGGCCAGCTCGCCGACGAGGAAGCGGCGGTTGCGGTCGATCAGGACGACTGCGACGACGCCGAGCAGGATGCCGACCAGGATGGAGCCGATCGCGTCCGGCACCGCCGATCCGGTGAGCTCATGGGCTGCGATTCCCGCGGCGGCGATCACGATGCCGATCAGCGCCGCCGCGTCCTCGAAGAACACCGCCCGCACGGTCGGGTCGGACGTGCGCATGACATGCGTCCAGACGTCCCTGTCGAGCCGGTCGGCAGCGGCGCGCACCTGCCGGCTGGCCTGGAGGAAGGAGATGCCCTCCAGGACGAAGGCGATCGCCAGCACCACGTACGCGACGATGAAGTCCTCGGCCGGCTCGGGACTGAGCAGTTCCTGGACGCCGTGGGTGATCGACACCCCCGCACCGACGGCGAAAAGCCCGATCGCCGCGAACAGAGACCACACGTAGACCTCCCGGCCGTAGCCGAGCGGGTGGCTGCGATCGGGGGGACGCGCAGCACGCCGCTGCGCGATCAGCAGGAACACCTCGTTGCCCGTGTCGGCCCAGGAGTGCGCCGCCTCGGCCAGCATGGACGCGGCCCCGGTGAGTACTGCGGCGACCGTCTTCGCCACCGCGACCAGGATGTTGGCACCGAGCGCGAGCAGCACGGTCAGCCCGCTCTCACCGGCCGCCCCGGGCCCGGGAGTTCCCTCCCCCTCCACGCTCACCGTCATGCGACGACCCTAATCACCCCACGCCCTCCGGGCACACCCCTCCGGTGCCCCGGGCGGCGCCGGATCAGTAGGGGTACGACGTTGTCGTCGACGTGCGCGTGACGGTGGGCGTGTTGGGCGCCGAGGCCGTGAACGTGGCCGTGACGGTCTGGGTGGTGGCCGGCTTCTTCAGCAGGATCTCGGGCTCGGGCTGGAACCCGCTGGTGTCGAAGCTGCCCGTGCGGGTCAGCCGGATGTGCCCGGGCGCGACCAGCGTCCACGACCAGGTCCCGTCGCTGCCGGTGGTCACCTTGTCGACGTCCAGCGCCGGCGACCAGGTGACGTCGATCGTCATGGTCTCCGGGTAGGTCACCTGGTTCCAGTTGCTCGGGAACCAGCCGATGTTGACCCGTGCGGACAGGTCGCCGAGCACCTCGTCCTGGTCGATGACGGCGGTGTTGAAGGTCATCGTTCCCACCGAGTTGGTGGCCGCGGCGGTCGTTGTCGGCGTGGTACTCGCGGTCGCCGACGCGGTGGCACTCGCGCTCGTGGTCGCCGTCTCGGTCGCCGTCGAGGACGTTCCCGAGGACCCTCCCGATCCGGACGACCCGCCCGACCCCCCGGACGCGGCCGATGCCGAACTGCTCGCCGTGGCGGCCGGCGTGGCGGCGGCCGGCGGCGGGCAGGCGTCCTTCTGGCCCAGGGTGGTGGCGGCCCGGCACAGGCCGGCCGCCGAACTGACCCCGGTCGCCGATATTCCGGTCAACGCGACGATCGCGATCAGCGCAATGATGACGGCGTACTCCAGATGGGTGACACCACGTTCATTTCCGGCCCGGTCCAGCATCGCCGCATTCCTCCCTTGCCGCCCTTCGCCCTACGTCGGCGGCGAGTGTGCTAGCCAGCACACTCACCTGCCCCCCACGAAGGAGCATAAAGGAACATCCGGAGAAAAGTCACATTTTCGCGCAAACTAATCTTCAGGTCATCCGTCCGGGTGACATTCTTTCGGGCGACAATACCTGGCCAATTGAAGGAATTGTCATTCTTTCGGGTGACTCAGGCGGCGGACGCCGAGGCCGCCAGCAGCTGCTCGAGCACCCGCACGACCCCCTGCTCGGTGTTCTTCGGTGCGACGAACCGGGCCGCCTCGAGCACGTCGGGGTGGGCGTTGGCCATGGCGAACGAGTACGGCGCCTCGCTGATCATCTCGAGATCGTTCAGGTAGTCCCCGAACACCACGGTCTGGGCAGGCGTGATCCCCAGCGTGTGCTGCAGCGACACCAGGGCAGCGCCCTTGTTCACCGCAGGGCTCATGATGTCGACCCAGTGAGCGCTCGACGGCACGACCTGCTGTGGAGCGCACCGTTCGGTGAGGATCCGGGTCGAGGCGGAGTCTGCGTCCCCGAAGTCGTAGACGGCGAACTTGATCGCGGGTTCGGGAGCGTCCAGCAGGTCGTCCACCACGTCCAGAGCCGCGTAGTAGGTGGCCACCTCGGCCACGAACTCGGGGTCGTCCCACTCCACGTAGGCCGCACCGCGCCCGCACCACACCAGTCCGATCCGGTGCCCGGAGGACCGCAGTTCGCGGACGAGCCGGACGAGATCGGGGGCGAATCCCGGGTCGACGGGCGTGCAGCTCAGCTCCGCGCCGTCCAGAACGACGTACGTCCCGTTCTCCGCGATGAACGCCATGCCGTCGGTGTTGCCGGCGAACAGGCGGCGCAGCACCGGGTACTGGCGCCCGCTCGCAGGGGCGAGCATCACGCCGCGCTCCCGCAGCAGCGGCAACAGCTCCCACAGGCGCTCGGGGACACGTCCCTCGCCGTCGAGCAGGGTGCCGTCCAGATCGGTCACCACCAACCGCAGGTCGATGGGCTCACTCGGCAGATTGGGGACGGGGGCAGCAGGTGCGGACATCGCTTCTTCCGGAGACGGACACGACGCGGCCACGCCGCGGACGGCGAGCAGCACTGGGATACCTGCATCCTACCGCGGCAGCACACCATTGACCCCCAATCCCGAACGGCGCTAGGTTCGTCGGATCGCGCGACGGAGCGGCGATCGTGGCCGGGACACCGCGCGAGCCCCATCCCCCCACCCCGAGGAGCTTCGATGAAGAAGCTGCGCATTCTCGTCACCCTGCTGGTGACAGCGCTCGCACTCCTGTCCCTTGCCAGCACCCCCGCCCTGGCGGGAGGGCACGGCACCCGACCCCCCACGACCGGGAGCGTCACCTTCACCCTCGACGCCCAGGTCCTCGACGGCGGACAGCAGGTCGTCTCCGTCACCCTCGACACCTCCCGGCTGAAGGTGCGTGGGTCCAGCCTCACCACGAGCACGTTCGGCGTCCACGCCAGGGGCACCGACCCGTACGGGCTCGACCCGGCCACGGTCTTCGGCACCTACGACGTCGACCGCACCGTCACGGGCGTCCATCTCGACCGCCGCGGCCGGATCGTGATCGACCTGGCGTACGGCTTCACGACCGACGGCGCCTTCACCTTCGCCTGGGCCAACGACGTCGGCCGCAACATCCTGCTGGACCTCACCTACACGATCACCCAGAACGCGCCGATCATGCTGAAGGACGGCCGGAGCGTCACGCTCGCGTCCTTCAGCCAGGGCAAGCTGGTCGACCCTGAGGTCGACGCCTATCGGTACGGCAGGTCCGCGGGCCTGAACTACCGCCTCTACACCCCCGCCCACTCCGCGGGCAGGCGTCCGCTGATCGTGTGGCTGCACGGTGGCGGCGAGGGTGGCTGGGCGAAGTCCCAGGAGGACGTCCTGCCCCTGGTCGCCAACCGTGGCGCGCTCGGCTTCAGCACGGCGAAGGCCCAGCGGATCTTCGGCGGTGCCTACGTGCTGGCCCCGCAGGCCACCGACTACTGGCTGAACGACCCGGCGATGGGGTACTCCGCCGCGCTCAGGAAGCTGATCGACTCGGTGGTGAAGAAGTACCGGATCGACACCAGCAGGATCTCCGTGGTCGGTGCGTCGAACGGCGGCTACATGAGTCCCCAGCTGGCCATCGACAACCCTGGCTACTTCGCGGCGGTCGTGCCGGTCGCCCCGGTCGTGGAATACGGAAGCACGACCATGCTCACCGACGACGAGCTGGCGACGCTGCGTGGCACCCCGACCTGGATCGTGCAGGCCAAGAACGACCCGGTGGTGCCGTTCGACGCCAACGGGCAGCACATGGCCGAGGTGATCGACACCGCCATCTTCAGCGCCTATGACGAGGTCATCTGGGACGGTGTGACCTACAACGGCCACTGGTCCTGGATCTACGTCGCCCGCAACGACCCCCGCACCGACGCCGGCCGGCATCTGTGGCAGTGGATGGCCAGGCAGCACCTGCCGCACCCGGGCCACACGCAGCGCTGACCCGGGCGAGCGAGCCGGCGTCCACCCTCGTGGTGGACGCCGGCTTCCGCTGTTCTACCACTGGACAGCCGACCCAGCCCCGGTAGCGTTTCGTCCACCTGAGCGCGGGGGTGGCCATGGGAAGCAGCGCGGCGCGGCCGGCGGCGCTGCGGGCCGCCGCCCTCGCCGCCACCGGTGCGTGGCTGCTCCTGCTGGGCTGGCTC
>NZ_JASGES010000060.1:0-3535 GCF_047606205.1 Propionicimonas sp.
CGGGCGACGGCGGCGTCGCGGTCGTCCACGCTGCAGTCGAGATGCACCCAGCCGCGCGCCGGGCCGGCGTCCTCGCTGCGCTGGAACAGCAGCGGGACACGTCCCTGGCCGGGTTCGACGCGCACGAAGTGGTTGCCGGCGTCCTGCGCGACACCCCCGACGATGGCGGCCCAGAAGGCCGCCAGACGCCGCGGATCGGCCGCGTTGATGGTGACGCAGTTGACGCTGACCAGGGCCATGTCGGTTCCTCGGCCGCGGGCCGGCTACGGCACCAGGTAGCCGGCGGCGCGGTACAGCTCGTACCACTCCGGACGGGTGAGCTCCACGTCCGCGCCCTTCGCGGCGGCGGCGACGCGGTGCGGAGTGGTGGTGCCCAGCACGACCTGGGTGAGGGCGGGGTGCCGGGTGATCCACGCCACCGCGATCGCCTCTGCCGGCACCTCGTACTTCACCGCGAGCCGGTCGATCACCGCGTTCAGCTCCGGGAAGTCCGGGTTGCCGAGGAACACGCCGTTGAAGAACCCGGCCTGGAACGGCGACCACGCCTGGACGGCGATGTCGTGCAGGCGGCAGTAGTCGAGGACGCCGAGGTCGCGGCTGATCGACTGCTCGAGCCCGGCCATGTTCATCGCGACGCCCTGGGCGATGATCGGCGCGTGGGTGATCGACAGCTGCACCTGGTTGGCCACCAGCGGCTGGCGGACGTACCTCTTCAGCAGCTCGATCTGCCCCGGGGTGTGGTTGGACACACCGAACGCCCGCACCTTTCCCGCGGCGTGCAGCTCGTCGAACGCCTTCGCGACCTCCTCCGGTTCGACCAGTGCGTCCGGCCGGTGCAGCAGCAGGATGTCGATGTAGTCGGTGTCCAGCGCCGTCAGAGAGCCCTCGACAGCCTCGATCAGGTGCGCGGAGGAGAAGTCGAAGTAGGGGCCGTCGGGAACGATGCCCGCCTTGGTCTGCAGGGTGATCTCCGAACGCTGCGACGGGCTGAGCTGCAGCGCCTCGGCGAACCGGCGCTCGCAGCCGTGGATCCGGGAGCCGTAGATGTCGGCGTGGTCGAAGAAGTCGATGCCGGCGGCCAGTGAGGCGTCGAAGAGGGCGCGGACCTCCGCGTCCGTCTTCTCCTGGATGCGCATGACGCCGGTGACGACGGCGGGAACGGTGAGGTCGGTACCGGGGAGGATGAAGGTCTTCACTCAGCGCAGCCTAATCGCCGCGCGGCCGGCGGAATTGCGCACTCGACGCTCCGAAAGGCGCGAATTCGCCTTCTCGGGGGCGTCGGCAGTGCAATTCCGCAGGGCGGTTCAGCGCAGGCGCGCCTCGATCTCGGCCGCGGTGGCGGCCAGGCGGGCCAGCAGGGCGCCCGGGTCGACATCCAGCACCGAACGCCAGGTCAGGGCCACGGCCGCGGGCGTGGGCTCCGCGGCGACCCGGACGGCGAGGGACGCGAAGCCTTCGGTCACCTCCGAGTCCTCCACCGCATGGCCGAGGCGCTGCGTCACGGCCAGCACCGTACCCAGCTCGCGCAGCGTGGTCGGGCCGCGGCCGGTCCGCTGCACCAGACCGGCAGCGGACGGGTACAGCGCTCGCACCTGCGCCGGCGTCAGCCCGGCCAGGATCGCCCGTCCCGACGCGGTGAGGTGCGCCGGCAGCCGGACCCCGACGTCGCTGACCAGGCGGTCACTGCCGCGCGCCCGCTCCTCGATCAGGTAGAGCACATCCGTGCCGTGCAGGACCGCCAGGTGACCCGACAGGCCGGCGGCGTCCACCAGTCGCGCCAGCGGCACCCTGGCCAGCCGGGCGAGCGGCTCCTGCCTGCTGAAGCCCTGGCCGACCTCCCAGGCCGCGACGCCGATCCCCCACGTGCGTTCCTCCGGGTAGTGCACGACAAAGCCCTCCGCCGCCATCGCGCGCAGCAGGTGGTAGGCCGACGAACGGGGCAGCCCGAGGTCGGCGGCGATCCGCGCGGCCGGCGCCGGTGTCGCCCGTGCGGACAGGAACCGCAGCACACGCAGCGCGGCGGTGGCGGCGGGGACGGACCTCACGACCCATAGTCTCGCATCCGAGACACAGAGCGCGTCCACCCTGTTCAGCCGGGGATGGCCGTTCCCCTTCAATGGATCCATGACCGAGGTCGAGGTGGGCGGGTGCGCCGTACGGCGCGAGGACGTGGTGGCTGTGGCCCGGCGCGGAGCCCCGGTGCGGCTGTCCGCCGCCGCCGAGGCCGCGATCGACGCCGCCCGCCTCCACATCGATGCGCTGGCGAGCGCGGGCGAGGGGGTGTACGGCGTCTCGACAGGCTTCGGCGCGCTGGCCACCCGAAGCATCCCCGCACCCGAGCGGGCGCGACTGCAGCGCAGCCTGATCCGCTCCCACGCGGCCGGCAACGGCCCGGCGGTCGAGGACGAGGTCGTCCGCGCGATGATGCTGCTGCGGCTGAAGACGCTGGCCAGCGGCCGCACCGGCGTCCGGCTCTCGACGGCGCGGGCCTATGCGAGCCTGCTGAACTCCGCCCTCGTGCCCGTGGTTCACGAGTACGGAAGCCTGGGCTGCTCGGGCGACCTCGCCCCGCTCGCCCACTGCGCCCTGGCGTTGATCGGCGAGGGCGAGGTGCGCGACCACGGCACCGTCCGGCCCTCCGCCGAGGCGCTCGCCGCCCACGGGTTGGCTCCGGTCGCGCTGGCCGAGAAGGAGGGGCTGGCCCTGATCAACGGCACCGACGGCATGCTCGGCATGCTGGTGCTGGCGGTGGCCGACCTCGATCTGCTGCTCGACGTGGCCGACCTCGCCGCCGCGCTCAGCGTCGAGGGGCAGCTGGGCACCGACCGCACCTTCGCCGCCGACCTGATGGCGCTGCGTCCCCAGGTCGGGCAGGCCACGTCCGCGGCGAACCTGCGCAGATTCCTCGCCGGCTCGCCGATCGTGGCCAGCCACCGCCACGGCGACGGGGTCGTGCAGGACGCGTACTCGCTGCGCTGCACGCCGCAGGTGCACGGTGCCCTGCGCGACGCCGTCGACTACGCGCGCACGATCGCGGACCGGGAACTCGCCGCGGCGATCGACAACCCCTCGGTGCTCGAGGACGGACGCGTCGAGTCGCACGGCAACTTCCACGGCGCCCCGCTCGCACACGTCCTGGACTTCCTGGCGATCGGCGTGGCCGACGTCGCCGGCATCAGCGAGCGCCGCACCGACCGGTTCCTCGATGTGTCCCGCAACCGCGGGTTGCCGCCCTTCCTCGCCGACGACCCCGGCATCGACTCGGGCCTGATGATCGCCCAGTACACACAGGCGGGCATCGTGTCCACCCTGAAGCGCCTCGCCGTCCCCGCGAGCGTCGACTCGATCCCGTCCAGCGCGCTGCAGGAGGACCACGTGTCGATGGGCTGGGCCGCGGCCCGCAAGCTGCGCACCGCGGTCGACGGCCTCGCCCGCGTGCTCGCGATCGAGCTGCTGACCGCTGCCCGCGGCGTCGAGTTGCGGGCGCCGCTGCGTCCAGGCCCCGCCACCGGCGCGGCGAACGCCGAAGCTCGGA
>NZ_JASGES010000061.1:0-14974 GCF_047606205.1 Propionicimonas sp.
CGCTGAGCACGACCACGCGGGAGGGGTTCGCCGGCACCGTCACCGGGGTGCCCTCGGCGTCGGTGACCGTCCGGTCGGCCGTCGCGGCCGCGCCGGACGCCGCCGGCATCGCCGCGCATCCGGAGGTCAGGGCCAGCAGGACGGTCAGTGCGGCGCCGGCCCATCGACGCGTCCGGCCTGCCCGGTTCGCCGGGTCGGGCCGAGGCGGGTGTGTGGTGGCTGCGGTTCTCATGGCAATCATCAGATGTTCAGTAGGTAAGGCTCGCCTAAGCTAGCGCATCGCGCCAGTCCCGATCTCTCCGTCCAAATTCGCAACACTCTTGTTGGCAAACTTCAGCGGATGAAGGTTAGCTTAGCCTAAGCAAACGTTCCGGATTGCGGAGCATGAAGAGGAGAGACATGACAGACAGCGCAGTCAGGCCGGTGGTACCGGCCAGGACGCGGCGCCTACGGGGACTCGTGGCGCTCGCCGCGGTCACCGCGCTCGCCGGCGGCCTCGCCGCCAACGCGCCCGTCGCCGTCGCAGCCCCGAAGGGCACGACCGGCAACGGCACCTTCGCCGTCACGACCAGCCCGGTCGCGCCCGGCGGCACCATTACGGTGACCGGCTCGGGCTTCGACCAGCGGCCGGCCGACGGCGGCTTCCTCGCGTTCAAGATCAACGACGGCGACATCGCCTTCGGAGACGAGCAGCCCGACGGCCAGACCACCGGGGGAGCCGTCTACGTCACCGATGCGGCCAAGCTGCCCGACACGAACGGCGACTTCTCGGTCACGCTGACCCTGCCCGCGGACCTCGCGGAGAGCACGAGCGCGGAGACCTACTGGATCCGGGTGCTCTCGGGCACCGACGGCGGCTCGGCGATCTCCAAGTTCGACTACTTCACCGTCGACGCACCGAGCACGACCGGCTCGGCGTCGGTCAGCAAGGTGAGTGTGGCCTCCACCGGGGCGGTGACGCTGTCGATCTCCGGCTCGGGGTACACCGCGGCGAGCACCGTCGCACTGAGCTACGCCGGCGCGGCCGTGCAGTGGACCGGCAGCAAGGACACGCTGACCGTGGCCGATGACGGCACGTTCTCCGGCACCACCACGCTGGCGGCGGGCACCGCCCTGGCCGGTGATCACACGATCACGCTCACCGGCAGCGATGACGCGGCCAAGCAGCTCGGCTTCACCACGACCCCCGTGACCTCGTTCAGCGCGAACCCGGGCGTGAACGCCACCGTCACCCTGACCGCCGTGAACCTGCCGGCGAACGCGTCGGTGACCAGCCTCGGCACCTCGGGCAAGAACTGGCTCGCTGCGAACGGCAGCGCGGACGGGAGCGGCCATGCGTCCCTCGCCGACGTGAAGGTGCCGGCCGACGCCCCGGTCGGAGCTTCCATCTCGCTGGGTTACAACGACGGCGCCGCGCACAGCTACGACACCGGCACGGTGGTCACCCCTGATGACACGCTGCGCAACACCGGCGACTTCACCGTCACCGAGAAGGTGCTGGCCGGCGGCCTCTACCAGTCGGTCACCAACCCCGCCACCGGCAAGACCTTCACCACAGCTGCGGTGGGTCGTCCGCCGATCCTCGACTCCACGCTGACCAAGCTGGACGCAGCCACGCTCGAGATCGAGAAGACCGTCGCGCCCGCTCCGGTGGACTCCGGGGACTCCAGCAAGGGGGTGTACGGGGTCTACGGCATCGCCTTGTACAACGCGGGCAATCAGGTGTGGGTGTCGAACACCCGCCAGAACACGGTGGCCGTCTACTCCCAGGACGACCTCTCCCTGGTCAAGCAGTTCCCCGACTCGCTGACCGGCCACAGCCGCGACCTCGCCGTGGACGAGACCACCGGTCTGGTCTACGTCTCCTCCGCGGACCGCAGCGCGAGCGGAAATGGCTACATCGACGTGTACAACGCGAAGACCCTGGCCTACTCGCAGCGGATCGAGCTGGGCAGCGATGCCGCGCCGTTCCAGGTGACGATGAGCCTCGACCTCGACCAGGCGACGGGCAAGCTGTACACCGTCAGCCTGACCAACGAGCGTGCGGCGATCATCGACACCCGCAAGGGCAACGCCGTCACCTACTACTCGCTGGGTGACAACGCGAGCTCGCCGTCCGGTGTGGCCTTCGACGCGAGCACCAAGCGGCTCTTCGTCGCCAACCAGGCCACGAACAACGTGGTCGTGCTCGACACCACCAACGGCAGCATCCTCGCCGACATCCCGACCGGCGTGGGCGCGCTGAACACGGCCTACGACTCGACCTTCGGCTACGTCTACGTCGCCAACCGGTCGAGCGCGACGATCACCGTGATCGACGCGACCACGCTGACGATCGTCGCCAACCTCGCCGGTGGCACGAACGTCAACCACGTCGAGGTCGGCGCAGGGGGCGCGCTGTACGCGGTCAACAAGAAGGCGAACGACTCCAGCGGGAACGCGACCAACTCGATCCTGCGGATCGTTCCGAAGGTCGAGGTGCCGGCGGCGGAGAACCTGACCCGGCCCAAGCTGACCGGCACGGTCAAGGTGGGCAGGACGCTGAAGGCGAGCACCGGCACCTGGGGCTACGCCGCGGACGCGTCCTTCACCTACGAGTGGCTGCGCAACGGCGCCGTGATCGCGGGCGCCACCACCTCCTCGTACAAGCTGACCGCGGACGACGCAGGGCGGGGCGTGCAGGTGCGGGTGACCGCGACGGTCGCCGACAAGGCGACGGTGGTGACCTCCAAGGAGGTCCAGCTGGGCAGGCTGTCCTCGACCACGTCGGCCAAGTACAGCGCCGACGTGAAGAAGAAGGGACGGCAGGGCACGGTCGCGGTCACCGTCAAGGTGTCCGGGGTGACCTCGCCGACCGGCACCGTGAGGGTGTACGACGGCAAGAAGGCGATCGCGGCGGTGGTGCTCGGCAGCACCGACTCCGGCAAGGTGACCATCACGCTGCCGGCCCTCAAGAAGGGCTCGCACACCCTGAAGGTGACCTACGCCGGCAACGTCGGCATCAAGGCCGACTCGTCGAGCAAGCACAAGGTGAAGGTGAAGTAGTCATCGTGATCCGAGTGGGGGCTCCCGGCTTCGGCCGGGGGCCCCTCTGCGTGCCTGCCCGCTCAGCGGAGTTCGCGTGCCCGCCCGCTCAGCGGAGTGCGAACCAGACCGCGGCGTCGGTGGGCAGGCGGCCGTCGATCAGGTCGTCGGAGGCGACCAGCAGTTCGGCGCCGGCGGGGAGGTCGACCGGGTCGGGGGACAGGTTCACCACGCAGCCGAACCCGGGCTCGCGGGTGAAGGCGAGCACCGAACCCGGGTACTCCTCGCTCCAGGCGAGGCTGCCGTCGCCCAGTGCAGGGTGGTTCGCCCGGACCGAGAGCGCCCGCCGGTAGAGGCTCAGGGTGGACGTGGGGTCGCCGTCCTGGGCGGCTGCGCTGAGTTCTGCCCAGACGGACGGCTGGGGGAGCCAGGGGTTCGCATCCACGCCGAAGCCGTAGGGCGGTGTGGTTCCCGACCACGGCAGCGGGACACGGCAGCCGTCGCGTCCGCGCACCCGGCCGCCGGTACGGAAGTAGCTGGGATCGTCGAGCACGTCGGCGGGCAGGTCCTCGACCTCCGGCAGCCCGAGTTCCTCGCCCTGGTAGATGTAGGCGGGACCGGGCAGCGCCAGCTCGAGGAGCGCCGCCGCCCGTGCCCGGCGCCGGCCCAGCCCGACATCGGTGGGCAGCTCTGAGAAGTAGTCGGCGAGCCGGCCCAGCCACTCGGGCGGAGGCCCGGCCAGGGTGAACGGACGCCCCGTCTCCGGCTTGCCGTAGCGGGTGACCACGCGGGTCGAGTCGTGGTTGCCGAGCACCCAGGTCGTCGGTGCGCCGACGCTGGCGTGGGCGATCAGGTTGCGGTCGATCATCGCCCGCAGCGAACCGGCGGTCCACTCGCACCAGAGCATGTCGAAGTTGAAGGTGGTGTGCATGCGTCCCGGATCCACGAACCGGATCAGCGCGTCCAGGGGCTTCACGTTCGCCTCGCAGACGAAGATCCGCTCGCCGAGGTGCTGGCCGGAGTAGCCGTCGGCGATCTCCCGCCAGTGCCGCTGGATCGTCTCCAGTTCGGGCTGGTTCCACCACGGATGGCCGGGGAAGAAGCCGGGCGTGCCGAATCCGGTGACCGGGTCGACCGGGGTGTCGGGGAAGGTCATGTCCTTGGCCAGGCTGTCGGCGACGTCCACCCGCAGGCCGTCCACCCCGCGGTCGAACCAGAACCGGATCACGTCGTCGAAGAGGGCGGCGACGGCGGGGTTCGCCCAGTTCCAGTCGGGCTGCTCGGACGCGAACATGTGCAGGTACCACTGTTCGGGGCCGTCCGGGCCGACCATGCGCTCCCAGGCCGGGCCGCCGAACAGCGAGCCGCCGTTGGTGGGGGGCTGGGCACCGTCGAAGCCGAGTCCGTCGCGGAAGTGGAACATGGCCCGCTCGGGCGAGCCGGGGCCGGCGGCCAGGGCCGCCCGGAAGGCGGGGTGGGCCACCGAGCAGTGGTTGGGCACGAGGTCGATCAGGACGCGGATGCCCCGGGCGTGCGCGCCGGCGATGAACTCGTCGGCGTCGGCGAGCGTGCCGAAGCGGGGGTCGATGTCGCAGTAGTCGGACACGTCGTAGCCGCCGTCCGCCATCGGTGAGGGGTACCACGGGCTCACCCAGACCGCGTTCACTCCGAGCCTGGAGAGGTGGTCCAGCTTGCCGATCATGCCCTGCACGTCGCCGGTGCCGTCGTTGTTCGCGTCCGCGAACGAGCGTGGGTAGATCTGGTACACGACGGCATCACGCCACCACGACTGGTCAGGACTGGTCACGGACCAGCAGCCTAGACGCGGGTTGCTCCAGGCGTGCGGTCAGCGCCGGCGGCGCGGCACGGCCGCTCCCGCGCCGGATCGCATCGCCGTGGCCCGCCGCTCAGCTCTGGGGCGCGTCCGAGGAGGCCCGCACGACCAGTTCCGGCTCGAACAACGGGTGCTGCGTCTCGGTGAGCAGGAGGTCGGCCGCCGCCCAGCCCAGCTGGCGCATCGGCTGGCGCACCGAACTCAGCGGCGTCATCAGTTCGGCGGCGAAGTAGAGGTCGTCGTACCCGACGACGGCCACGTCCCGCGGTATCGACAGCCGGCGGACGCGGAGCTCGCGCATCGCCCCCAGCGCCACGATGTCGTTCATCGCGAAGACGGCGGTCGGCGCCGGGCCGGGGCCCTCCAGAGCCTCGACCAGGCCGCGCTGGCCCTCGTTCGCGGTGAGGGCGGGAAGGTTCACCACGTGCAGCACCTCGACCGGGTCCAGGCCCGCGGCCTGGACGGCCTCGATGGCGCCCCGCAGGCGGTGGCGGGTCTGCTGGAGGTCGGGGGTGCCGGCCAGGAACAGGATCCTCCGGTGGCCCTGCGAGAGCAGGTGGGCGATCGCCTGGCGTCCGCCCGAGACGTGGTCGACGCCGACGGACGTGTGCTGTGTGCTCGCGGAGTCCATCAGGACCGAGGGGATGCCCAGGCGGCGCAGGTCGCCCAGCCGTTGCATGGTCGAGGCCATCGGCGTGACCAGGACGCCGCGGACGCCCTGCTCGGCGAGCAACCGCAGGAACTGCGCCTCCCGGTGCGGGTCGTCGTCGGAGGAGCACAGGATCAGGGTGTGGTCGTCGGCGGCCAGCCGATCCTCGATGCCGCGGGCCAGCTCGGTGTAGTACGGGTTGCCGACGTCCATCACGATCGCTCCGACCGTCCGGGACACGCCGGCACGCAGCTGCCGCGCCGAGGCGTTGCGGTGGAAGTTCAGCTCCGCCATCGCCTGCTCGACCTTGACCCTGGTCTTCTCCGTGACCGAGTCCGGACGGTTCAGCACGTTGGACACGGTGCCGACGGAGACGCCGGCCAGTGCGGCCACATCCTTCACGCTCGCCCTCTGCGGAGTCATGCCTCCCCCTCCCGGTCTGCGCCTGAGCATAACCACGGACGCCGCGTCCGGGCGGCAGAATCGCCCCAGACCCTGAATCGGTTCATGCGTCAGCGGCGGTAGCTGGCGACCCCCCGGCAGAAGGTGGCGACGACGGGGTCGGGGAGCTCGCGACCGGCGTAGGGGTTGTTGCGGGAACGGGACCGCGAGGCGGACGCGTCCACGGTGCTGCGGGCGGCCGGGTCGGCGAGCACGAGGTTCGCCGGCTCGCCCACGGCGAGCGGACGCCCCTGGCCGGCCACCCTGCCGATCCTCGCCGGAGCGGCCGACATCCGCTCGACCAGCGTCGGCCAGTCCATCCGGCCGCTGTTCACCATCACCTCGAGGACCACGGCGAGGGCCTGCTCGAGCCCGAGCATGCCGGGCAGGGCGATGTCGAAGGGGTGGTCCTTGTCCTGGCGGGCGTGCGGGGCGTGGTCGGTGGCCACCGCGTCGATGGTGCCGTCGGCGAGCGCCTCACGCACGGCTTCGAGGTGCTCGGAGGTCCGCAGCGGGGGGTTCACCTTGAACGTGGTGTCGTACCCCGCGACCAGGGGGGTGTCCAGCAGCAGGTGGTGGGGCGTCACCTCGGCGGTCACCCGGATGCCGCGGGCCTTCGCCCAGCGGATCACGTCCACGCTCTCCGCCGTCGACACGTGGCAGACGTGGACGCGGGAGTCGGTCAGCTCTGCGAGTTGGACGTCGCGCGCGACCACCACGCTCTCGGCCTGCGACGGCCAGCCCGGCAGGCCGAGCCGCCCGGACCACTCGGACTCGTGGCAGCAGGCCCCGGGTCCGGCCAGCCGGGGGTCCTGCGAGTGCTGGGCGACGACGCCGTCGAAGCTCTTCACGTAGCTGAGCGCACGGCGCATCAGCTGGGCGTCGGCCACGCAGCGGCCGTCGTCGGAGAACACGCGGACGCCGGCGGCGGAGTTGGCCATCCGGCCGAGCTCGGCGAGCTCCGCGCCGTCCAGGCCCTTCGTCACCGCACCGACCACGCGCACCTCGCAGAGGGCCTCCCGCTGCGCCAGTTCGGCGACGTACTCGGCCGCCTCGGCGGTGTCGGTGACCGGGGTCGTGTTGGCCATCGCATGGACGCAGGTGAACCCGCCCCGGGCCGCCGCCGCCGTCCCGGAGGCGATCGTCTCCGCGTCCTCGCGGCCGGGCTGGCGCAGGTGGGTGTGCAGGTCGACCAGCCCCGGCAGGGCGCGCAGACCGTCCGCGTCGAACCGTTCGACACCGGCGGGCGCGGATCCGGGATCGGCCAGCACGCCATCGGCCAGGTACAGGTCGGTACGGGTGCCGTCGGCCAGCGTCGCGCCGGTGATCAGCAGGCCAGTGCTCAATGCATCGCTCCTTCGTCCGAGCCGAGCAGGTGGTACAGGACGCTCATCCGGACGGCCACGCCGGCCGAGACCTGGTCGAGCACGAGCGAGTTCGCCGCGTCGGCCGCGGCGGAGGAGATCTCCACGCCGCGGTTCATCGGGCCCGGGTGGCAGATGGCCGCCTCAGGCCCGAGCATCGCGAGTCTCTCCTCGGTCAGCCCGAACCGTTCGGTGTACTCCCGCTCGGTGGGGAAGAAGCCGCCGGTCATCCGTTCGCGCTGGACGCGCAGCATCATCACGACGTCCGCCGTCCGCAGTGCAGCGTCGAAGTCGTCGGTGACCTCGCAGCCCCAGGTGTGCACGCCGGTGGGCAGCAGCGTCGGCGGGGCGACGAGCACGACCTCGCCGCCCAGGGTGTGCTGCAGCAGCACGTTGCTGCGCACCACCCGTGAGTGCAGCAGGTCGCCGACGATCGCGATCCGCCTGCCCGCGAACGCGTCCGAGCCGAACCGCCGGAAGTGCTGCCGCATCGCGAACGCGTCCAGCAGCGCCTGGGTGGGGTGCTCGTGCTGGCCGTCGCCGGCGTTCACGACCTGTGCTCTCACCCAGCTCGCCACCTGGGCGGCTGCGCCGGAGGAGGAGTGCCGGATCACGAAGCAGTCCGCGCCCATCGCGTCCAGGGTCATCATCGTGTCCCGCAGCGACTCGCCCTTGCTGACGCTGGAGCCCTTTGCGGACACGTTGATGGTGTCGGCGCTCAGCCACTTGCCAGCGATCTCGAACGATGTCCGGGTACGGGTCGAGTCCTCGAAGAAGATGTTGACGATCGTGCGCCCGCGCAGGGCCGGCAGCTTCTTCACCGGGCGCGACTGCACCTGGTGCATCTCCTCGGCGAGGTCGAGGATCGCCGTCGCCTCGGCCAGGCTCAGGTCGCCCGCGCTGAGCAGGTGCCTCATCGCGCCTCCCCCGTCCGCGAGATCGTGACGGCGTCGCGCCCGTCCACCTCGGCGAGCTGAACCTGGACGCGCTCGTCGGCCGCGGTCTGGATCGTGCGGCCGACGTGGTCGGCGGCGATCGGGAGTTCCCGGTGGCCTCGGTCGACGAGGGCGGCGAGCCGCACGGCGCGCGGACGGCCCAGGTCGCGCAGGGCGTCGATGGCCGCGGCGATCGTGCGCCCGGAGTAGAGGACGTCGTCGACCAGGACCACGACCGCGTCATCGATCCGCCCGGGGATGGATGTCCGCGCCGGGTTCCTGGTGGGGTTCGCGCGCAGGTCGTCGCGGTACATGGTGATGTCGAGCGCGCCGAGCCTGACCGGCCGTCCCTCGATGCCCTCGATGGTCTGGGCCAGTCGTCGGGCGAGGAAGACGCCCCGGGTCGGGATCCCGAGCAGGACCAGATCAGCGGAGCCGTGGTTGGCCTCGAGCAGTTCGTGCGCGATGCGGGTCAGGGAGCGGGCGATCTCCGACTCGTCGGCCACGACGCGGGCAGTCGGTTCGTTGTCGGGCGCCGGACCAGCCACGCAGCTCTCCTCGCTGTCGAAGATCGGCGGCCTGGTTTCGCCGCACGATTCCCGAGCCGCCACCATAGCGGAGTCTCGACCGCCGCCCTCCGGTCTCCCGCTGGGCGGGCCGGGGGACCGAGTGAGGAACCGTCCCCGACTCGGTCCAGGTGGCGACGTGGTGCTGAACGAAATCGGGGACGGTTCTCTTCTCGGTCCGGTCTCCCGCTGGGTGCTGAACCGGGGACGGTTCTCTTCTCGGTCCGGTCTCCCGCTGGGCGGGCCGGGTCGGCTAGCGTGGGCGGCATGCACTCCCTCGCCGCCATCCTTCCGCTGGAGACCCTGCCCAGCTGGCCCCAGGTGACTGACCCCACGGTGCTCGAGATGCTCGTCCTCACGATCTTCATCCCGTTCGGCATCGCCGCGGTCGTCGCCGCGCTGGTGCTCGGCCCGGGTTGGAGCGCGAAGGGCGAGTAGCCCCGCTCAGCGCTGTGCCGCCTCCTGGCAGCGCAGCGCCCGTTCGGCGTCGTCTCGACGCTCGCTGACCTGCCGCAGCACGTAGCTGCTCAGCGGCGCCTCCCGCAGCCACCCGTCGATCACGGACAGGGTGTCGCGGTCGGCCAGCGGGCTGGGGAACAGCCGGTTGAGCACGTGCTGGCGGATCGTGGAGCTCCGTTCCGCCCAGCCGTCGGTGCCGTCGGAGATCGCGCGCGCGACCTCGAGGTAGCGCTCGACGTAGGGACGCAGGACCTCCTCCTGCCCGAGCTGCCAGAAGTGGGTGCACACCTGGAAGTGGGTCTCGTTGGGGGTGTCGGCGGCCTCGCAGGCCAGCCGCCAGGCCTCGGCCTTGGCGGCCTCGGTGGGCTGCGCGGCGCGGACGCCGGCGGCCTGCTCCGCGCCGCGCGCGGTGGCGTCCCTGGCCAGCTCGGCATCGATCTCCGCATCCCCGATCGCCCCGACCCGGGCGAGCTGGGACAGCGTGTACCAGCGCAGATCGGTGTCGACCGCGAGCCCGGTGGGGGCCTCTTCGCCGGAGAGCCAGGCGCTGAGCACCCCGACGACCGAGCCGGTGTCGGCGGCGGCAGCCAGCGAGCGGGCGAAGGCGAGCTGGTGGTCCGAGCCCGGCGCGGCGTCCTTGAGCAGCCGGGCGACGCCGGTGACGAAGCGGTCGTTGAGGTCGCTCCGGTCGGCCCGGGGCGTGTAGTAGTCGATCGCGGTCCGGCACTGGCCGAGGATCCCCTGGACCGCGGTGATGTCGGTCTCGACCCCCGCTCCGGACAGCGCGAGCGTGACGAAGTCGGACGCCGGCAGTTCCGCGTCCCTGCACATGTCCCAGCTGGCGCCCCAGCACACCGCCCGGGTCAGCGGCGAGGTCAGGGTTCCGATGCCCTTGACCACCGCGGCCATCGAGGCCGGGTCGAGCCGGATCTTCGTGTAGGTGAGGTCGTCGTCGTTGAGCAGGATCACGGCGGGCCGTCGCTGCCCGATCAGCTCGGGCAGCTCGGTGAGCTCGCCGGCGATGTCGACCTCCGCGCGATGGACGCGGACGAGGCACCCGTCCTGCTCCTCGTACAGGCCGACGGCGAGCCGGTGGTGGCGCAGGGTGGGCCACGCGGCCGGGGCGACCTGCCGGATCGCGAACCGGGAGAAGGCGCCGCCGTCGTCGACCGCGAACTCCGCCCAGATGGTGTTCACGCCCGCGGTCTGCAGCCATTCGGCGGCGAAGTGCGACAGGTCGCGCCCGGACGCCTCGGTGAGCGCCGCGAGCAGGTCGGGCAGCCGGGTGTTCCCCCAGGCGTGCCGGGCGAAGTAGGCGCGCACGCCGGTCAGGAACGCGTCCTGGCCCACGAAGGCGACGAGCTGGCGCAGCACGGAGGCGCCCTTGGCGTAGGTGATGCCGTCGAAGTTCAGTTCGACCGCGGCCAGGTCGACCATGTCGGCCGCGACCGGGTGGGTGGAGGGCAGCTGGTCCTGCCGGTAGGCCCAGTTCTTGCGGCTGTTCGCGAAGATGGCCCACGGGTCGTCCCGGTCGGCCCCGGCGGCCCGGATCTCGGCCTGGCAGAAGTGCGACGCCCACTCGGCGAAGGACTCGTTGAGCCACAGGTCGTCCCACCAGGTCATCGTGACCAGGTCGCCGAACCACATGTGGGCGAGCTCGTGCAGGATCGTGTTGTCGCGGGTCTCGTAGGCCGCGTTGGTGACCCGGGAGCGGTACAGGTATTCGTCCCGGATCGTGACGCAGCCCGCGTTCTCCATCGCCCCGGCGTTGAACTCCGGCACGAACACCTGCGCGTAGTCCTCGAACGGGTACGGCAGGCCGAAGTGCTCCTCGAACACGGCGAAACCGGCCTTGGTGGTGGCGAGGATGCGCTCGGTGTCGAGGTAGGGCGCCACGGAGGCCCGGCAGGCCAGCGAGAGCGGGATCTCCCTGGCCGCGCCGGCGTAGCTGTCGCGGACGACGTGGAAGCTGCCGGCGACGAGCGCGGTGACATAGGTGGAGATCGGCGGGGTCGGGGCGAAGTGCCAGCGGGCGAGGCCGTCCTCGAGGAGCACCGGGGTGACCTCGGCCGAGTTGGACAGCACCGTCCACTCTCCCGGCGCCACGACGGTGAGGGCGAAGATCGCCTTCAGGTCGGGCTGCTCGAAGCACGCGTACATGCGGCGCGCGTCCGCGGTCTCGAACTGGGTGTAGCAGTAGACGAGCCCGTCGACGGGGTCGACGAAGCGGTGCAGGCCCTCCCCGGTCCGGCTGTAGGAGCACAGGGCGGAGACGGTCAGCTCGTGCTCGCCGGGCTCAGTGGTGAAGGCGAGCCGGTGGTCGGCGAGAGCGTCCTCGGGGAGCGCGACGCCGTCCAGGGTGGCCTCCAGGAGCCGTTCGGCGATCAGGTTGATCCAGCTGTCGCCGCCGCGGCTGGTGAAGCGCACCGTGGAGGTGGAGACGAAGGTGGCGGCGGGGTCGTAGGCCTGGGCATCGGGGACGCGTCCGGACAGGTCGACGATCACGTCGTAGCTGTGGACGGCGATCTGGCCGGAGCGCGCGGACGCTTCCGCGCGCGTGATGTTGGCGGCGTACATGAGACCTCACTGGCTAGGGGTGACAGGGTCGAGCCCGGCGCGGGGGAGCTGACGGTGCCACCGCGCGGAGAAAACATACCCCTCGGGGTGGGTCTTCAGCGTCGCGAGCGGTCGAGGCGCGCGAGAGCGACGTCCGCTGCCTGCTCTGCAGCGGCGAGATCTTCGGGGCTCGGACGGGACACGTCGCGGGCGCGCAGAGCACGCCCCGCGTCGACGAGACCCGAAATTCCGTCGCGTCCGAAGGGCCGATCCGGCGCGGGAGGACGCCCCGAGGTGCTCATGGTGGCAGCCTAGACTCCCTCAACCGTCGTCGTGGGAGAGGACCGAATGCCCGAGGGACACGTGATCCATCGGCTGGCCGCCGAGCTGGACGCCGCGTTCGCGGGCAGGCCCGTGCACGTGACGAGTCCCCAGGGACGGTTCGCCGAGGCCGCCGCGCTCCTGGACGGGGCGGTCCTGCACACCGCGGAGGCGTACGGCAAGCACCTGCTCCTCGACTTCCCGTCCGGACACGTTGTCCACATCCATCTCGGCCTGATCGGCAAGCTGCGCTGGGTGCGCCCCGGCCCGGTGGAGGGCGCCGGCACCGTGCGCCTGCGGATCGAGTCCGAGGCGCACGCGGCCGAGTTGCGGGGGCCGCAGACGTGCGCGCTGGTGGGTCCGGCGGAGGTGGCGGCGCTGGTCGCGGACCTGGGCCCGGATCCGCTGCGTCCGGACGCGGACCCGGAACGTGGCTGGCGGCGGGTGCACCGCTCGGGGCGGACGATCGCGTCCCTGCTGATGGACCAGCGGGTGACGGCCGGGGTGGGCAACATCTACCGCGCCGAAGTGCTGTACCGGCAGCGGATCAGCCCGGACATGCCCGGCAACGAGCTGTCCCGGGTGAAGTGGAACCGGGTCTGGGCAGACCTGGTGGAGCTGATGCCGCAGGGGGTGCGGCACGGGCGGATCGACACGGTGCGCCCGGAGCACACGCCGGAGGCGATGGGCCGGGACCCGCGCGTCGACGCGCACGGCGGCGAGGTGTACGTGTACCGCAGGGCGGGCCAGCCGTGCCTGGCCTGCGGCGCAGAGGTCAGGGTGCGCGAGGTCGAGGGACGCAATCTGTACTGGTGCCCGCGATGCCAGCGCCGGCGGTGATGGTCTGGGGCGACGCGGAGGTGCGCGTCGCGGAGGATGGCACGACGACCCGGTTGCTGCGTGGCCCCGATCTGGTGGTGGAACTGGGCTGGGTGGGCGCGGCGGGCGCGCCGGCGGAGTTCGAGGCCGACGACGAGGTGGAGCACACGCTGGTCACGCCGGAGGGCAGGGTGTTCCAGCGCCACTCGGTGCTGGAGGGGTGGCGGATCCGGTGGGTGCTGACCCGGGAGGCGCGGCGTCCGGCGGCCGTCGAGGACCGGCTGCGGGTGCGCCCGGGGGCCGAGTTCTCCCTGTGGAGCTGGGGGAGCGGCGCGACGGCGCTGCTGGCAGTGGTGCCGGCGCACGCAGCGGGGCCGGTGCTCGGGTTGCGGCTGGAGCAGGGGTACCTGGAGGAGTTCGGCAGCCCGTCGGCGAGCAGCGCATCGGTGGACTACCTGGTGGCGCCGGCGGAGGCGGAGCTGTCGCCGGGCCAGCGGCTGGTCACCTCGGTCGTGGCGGACTGGTACCCGGCGCTGGACGAGCTGACCGCGCGGTTGCCGCCGTGGCTGGGCGACACCCAGCTGGACGCGGAGGAGCCGTGGTTCGGCGACGTGGCGGACTTCGGGGTGCACGCCCCCGACGATGTGGTGGTCGACTACTCCGACGGGGTGGTGACGGTGGTGGCGGAGGCGGGCCGGCGGATCCTCGACGTGCAGACGCCACGCGGTCTGAGCAGGGTTCCGCTGGAGTGGGTGCCGCCGATGGAGGCGGTGCTGCACGCGGTGGCCAGGGACGCGGTGGGCAGCGGCGAGCCGCTCGACGTGGCGCAGGCGCTGTGCGTCCAGTTCGCCGCGGACCGGCGGGCGGTATGGCTGGACCCGACGGCGGACGACCTGCTGGACCGGGTGGAGTGGGAGGCGGCGGGATCGGTGCTGGGGGCGGCGTTCGGGTTGGCACGCGGGCGCAGCCTGGGCGAGGCGGTACTGGTGTCGGACGCGCTGCGGATGCTGGGCGGGCTCCCCGCGGGAGAGGGGTACGGCCGGGTGGCGATGGCCGGCTGGATCGCGTCCCTCTCGGTCGGGCTGGATGCTCGCGAGCGCTGTCACGAACTGCTCGGCAGGGCGGCGGTGGGACGGACGGCGGCGCTGGAGAGTTCGCTGCTGCACTACCGCAGTGCCGACGTCGGGGAGACGGAGTTGGCCGGGGTGGCCAACCGGCTGGGCGGCCTGCTGCCGGGGCGGGCCCCGCTGCTGTCGTGGACGGAACGGGCGCGGCTCGTCGGCTTGCTGGAGCTGTGCCCACCGGAGTGGGAGCGGGCCCCGCAGGCGGCCCAGGTGGCCGAGAAGGTCAGGGGCCAGCTGCTGTGCGCGTACACCGACGGACGCATCCCCGACGCCGAACCGCTGGCCTGGCTCCTGCTGAACCCGGGTCTGGGCGCTCTGGGCTGAGGTCGACTTGGAGCGGGTCTCCGCGGAGCCGTAGGCTGGCCGCCGTCCACCGGGGCGTAGCGTAGTGGCTAGCGCGCCTGCTTTGGGAGCAGGAGACCGCAGGTTCGAGTCCTGTCGCCCCGACAATTTGTGCCCCAGGCTGGGGCTAGGCATTATGCCTTTCTGACTAGGCCAAACACCGCAGGGGCGACAGGCGACATGCACCCAGAAGAGGCCATGTCAAGACCTCCGGTGCCCCAGCCAAGCCCGCAATTGGGGACAATTCGGGGCAAGCGAAACCCCTAGTCACAGCGATATGATGGTTCTCGGGTTTCCTGCCGATCAGGAGGTTCCCATGGGTCAGGAGCGCCGGTCCGTCGGCAGCATCGAGCGCCGGAGTGGGTACTTCCGTGCGCGCTACATCGGCCCGGATCGGCAGCGCTACGAGGCTCCGCACCTGTTCTCCGACCGGATCGACGCCGAGTTCTGGCTGGGCGAGGTGCACCGTTCGATCTCGCGCCAGGAGTGGCGTCCGCCGGTGAAGGTGAAGGGCCAGCCCGACGACCTGGACACCCTGGC
>NZ_JASGES010000062.1:0-16211 GCF_047606205.1 Propionicimonas sp.
GCGGCGGCCCGGGCCGCCGGATCGGGGTGGGATTCCAGGCGTTGCACGACCGCCACCGGGTCGTCGCCCGCATAGCATTCGGCCACCCAGGCGCCCGCGAGATCGGGGTCCGGCTCGGGCAGTTCCCCGGACGTCGCGTCGGCCAGCCCCAGCCGCAGCGCGTCCGCGCCGTTGACGGACGCGCCAGTCAGGGCCAGGTGGGTGCCGACCTCGCCGGGCATCCGGGCCAGCAGCGGCGTCATGAACACGTCCGGGAACAGCCCGATCTGCGTCTCCGGCATCGCCAGCCTGCTGGTCGCGTCGACCACCCGCCGTGAACCGTGGGCGCTCAGACCGAGCCCCCCGCCCATGGTGATCCCGGTCATCACCGCGCGGTAGGGCTTGCCGAACCCGGCGATCCTCAGGTCGACGCCGTACTCCACCTCGAAGAACTCCCGGACGTCTCCGCCGCCGAGCGCACGCTCCCGCAGCGCCCGCACATCGGCGCCCGCACACAGGCCGCGCTCCCCCGTGCCGGTCAGCTCGACCGAGGCCACGGCGTCGTCCACGGCGAAGTCGTCGAGCACGCGAGCCAGCGTCTGCATCATCGGCACGGTGAGCGCGTTGATCTGGCGCGGCCGGTTCAGCCGGATCCGGCCGACCCCGTCCACGACGTCGACCAGCAGGTCCGGCTCCGTCATCTGCTCCCCTTCTGGGCGGTGAGGTGGCTCTGGCGCTCCTGGTGGTGCTGGTAGAGCATCACCAGGATCACGGCGAGCCCGGCGAATCCGAGCGCGACGGCGTCATTGCGCCAGGACAGGTTGCCCGCCTCGTAGGCGAGCAGCACGGTGGTCACCGACACGGCCGTGCCGGCGATCCGCTCGGTCGGCTTGGTCAGCGGCAGCAGGATCCCGCCCCAGGTCAGGTACCAGCTGTTCAGGGCGATCCCCCCGAACGCGAAGATCAGGTAGGACCAGCTGAGGAAGGTCACCGGGCGACGGCGTCCCACCGTCAGCGCGAGCCAGCCGATCCCCACCGCGGTGAGCAGCAGGCCGAGGTAGCGCATCCCGGCCAGGGCGAGGTCACCGAGCTCCGGCTGCCCGAAGGACGTCAGCACCCACTGCAGACCGGTGCCGAGGAGGGTGAACGGCGCCAGGGTCACCACGCGGCCGGGGACGTCCGCAGCCCACACCCAGCCGAAGCCGAGCCCGGAGGCGAGCGAGATCGCGACGAAGGCGGCGAGGGACACGACGAAGGACAGCCCCAGCCGCAACAGGGCCCTCGAGGTGTCCCGCCACCGGAAGCTGCGCCAGGGGTGAGCGATCAGGGCGACCGGATAGAACGCGAGGATCGCCGGCTGCTTGATGCAGGCGGCGACCCCCACCAGGACCGCCGCCCACCAGAACCTGCCCCGGTAGGCCAGCCACAGGGCGAGCACGACCAGCCCCATCATCAGGGCATCGTTGTGGGCGCCACCGACGAGGTCGATGATCACCAGCGGGTTCACCGTCGAGAACCAGGCGGCCATCTGCACGTCGGCGCCGATCCGGTGCGCGATCCGCGGCACGAAGTAGGCGATCAGCCCGACGCCGGCCAGGGCGGGGATCCGCATCGCGACGGCGGACCAGTACGGGTCGTTGCCTGCCAGCATCACCAGGCCGTGGAACATCTCCAGGCTGAGCGGCGGATACATCGCCGTCGTGTAGCGCCACAGCCATGCCGCCTGGTCGGCGAAGGGGCCGGGCAGGACGGAGATCGGGTTGTCGTAGGGGTTCAGGCCGTTCTGCAGCAACCAGCCCTCTGCGGCGTAGGCGTACGCGTCATGGCTGAAGATCGGTGGCGCGAGGAGCAGCGGCAGGCTCCACAGCAGAGTGATCGGCCAGTGCTTGACCTCGTGGTAGAGGCTGGGCCGCAACGTGAACCACGCCTCGACCAGCAGGGCGACGCCGGCCACCACCAGGGCCGTCCCGAACGCCTTGGCCCACCAGTTGTCCAGTCCCAGCGCCCGCATCGGCTCCCACCACGGACTGTTCTGCGGCAGGTAGGCAGGCGTGAGCGAGCCGGCGAAGAGCAGCGCCGAGCCGAGGAAGCCACGACGCACCGCCGGGTAGGTCCAGGCCCTGCGGATGTCACCGCGCCACCCGGCCACCCGGGCGCGCCAGTAGTCGCGCCGGCTGCCGGTCGCTGACGTCTGCTGGGTCACCGCCACGCGCCCATCCTTGCTGGTGGCACGCCCGCCAGCCTATCCGACTCCGGCCGCCGGCCCGGTCGCCCCTGCCGCCCCGGCGTCCAGCCATGCGAGACGAATCGTCCCAATGACTGACATGGGGATGGATGAAAGCTCAACTTCCCGTGTTAGGGTCTACGCCGTGTCCGAACCGATCCGCCTGTGCGCGCTGAGGAATACCTCCGCCGGTTCGATGTGTTGCGCGTGTTGACGCGCCCGTAGTCCCAAGACCGACAACCGGGCCGGAAGTGCCCGAAGGGATCCCCCCCGGATCCGGCTGGGCGCGAAGGCCGAACCCAGTGAGGAAACATGACCAGCACCGCACGCGCCCCCCGGTCGAACGGTCAATGGGCGCTCGACGGCCCCGCCCCGTTGAACCACAATGAGGAATTCAAGGCGGAGGACGACGGCCTGAACGTGCGCCAGCGCGTCCTCGACACCTACTCCCGCGAGGGCTTCGACTCGATCAGCGCCGACGACCTGCACGGCCGCCTGCGCTGGTGGGGCCTGTACACCCAGCGCCGCCAGGACATCGACGGCAGCCGCACCGGAACCCTCGGCCCCGACGAGTTGAGCGACCGGTACTTCATGATGCGGGTCCGGCTGGACGGCGGCGCGGTCACCACCGGCCAACTGCGGACGCTGGCGTCCATCTCCACCGACTACGCCAGGAACACCGCGGACATCTCCGATCGCCAGAACATCCAGTACCACTGGATCGAGATCGAGAAGGTCCCCGAGATCTGGGCGCGGCTCGAGGCGGCAGGCATGCAGACGACGGAGGCGTGCGGCGACACCCCGCGGGTCATCCTTGGCTCCCCGGTCGCCGGCATCGCGGCCGATGAGGTGATCGACCCCACCCCGGTGATCGCGGAGATCGTCGAGCGGTTCATCGGCGACCCGGAATTGTCGAACCTTCCCCGCAAGTTCAAGTCGGCCATCACCGGCCACCCCAGCCTCGATGTCGTGCACGAGATCAACGACATCTCCCTGGTCGGCGTTGTCCATCCCGATCTCGGCCCCGGCTACGACCTGTGGGTGGGCGGTGGCCTGAGCGTCTCGCCGCGCCTGGCCGAGCGCCTGGGCGCGTTCGTGACCCCCGCACAGGCCGCCGAGGTGTGGCACGGCGTGATCGGGATCTTCCGCGACTACGGCTACCGCCGGCTGCGCAACAAGGCCCGCCTGAAGTTCCTGCTGGCCGACTGGGGGCCGGAGAAGTTCCGCGACGTGCTCGAAACCGAGTACCTCGCCTACCGCCTGGTCGACGGGCCCGCGCCGGTGATCCCGGACCAGCCCGGCGACCACGTCGGCGTGCACACCCAGAAGGACGGCCGGCGCTACGTCGGGCTGGCACCGACCGTGGGCCGCGTGTCCGGCGAGATCCTCGCCGCCCTCGCCGACGCCGCGGAGGCCGCCGGTTCCGGACGCGTGCGGTTCACCCCGCACCAGAAGCTGCTCGTGCTCGACGTCGACCCCGACCGGGTGGACGGCCTGCTCGCCGCCGTCGAACCGCTCGGCCTGACCGCCGCGCCCAGCCCGTTCCGCCGCTCGACGATGGCCTGCACCGGGATCGAGTACTGCAAGCTGGCCTTCGTCGAGACCAAGGCCACCGCAGCCAACACCATCGCCGAACTCGAGGCCCGGCTCGACGGCGTCGAACTCGAGCGTCCGATCAGCCTGCACCTCAACGGGTGCCCGAACTCGTGTGCGCGCATCCAGGTCGCCGACATCGGGCTCAAGGGGCAGCTGATGAAGAGCGCGGACGGCGCCGACGAGTTCGCCTACCAGGTGCACCTCGGTGGCGGGCTCGCGTCCGCCGACCGCGAGGACGCGGGCCTGGGCCGCACCGTCCGCGGGCTGAAGGTGACCGCGGCGGAACTCCCCGACTACGTGGAACGCGTCACGCGGTCCTTCGTGGCGGGCAGGGCGCCGGGCGAGTCCTTCGCCGCCTGGTCGCACCGGGCCGAGGAGGAGGTGCTGCGATGATCACGACACTCACCACTCACGGTCCGGGCCGCACCCGGACGGCGGAGGACCTCAGGGAACTCGCCGAGCGCGCGGCGCAGGACCTGGCCGACGCCAGCGCGGAGGAGATCGTCGCCTGGGCCGCACGCACCTTCGGCGGGTCACTGGCCGTGGCGTGCTCGATGGCCGGCGACACCGTCCTGCCCCACCTGGTCGCGCAGGTGGCCCCGGGGGTGGACGTGCTCTTCCTGGAGACCGGTTACCACTTCCCCGAGACGATCGGCACCAGGGACGCCCTCGCCAGCGTGATCGACGCCCGGATCATCGACGTCCTCCCGCTGCAGACCGTGGCCGAGCAGGACGCCGAGCACGGGCCGAAGCTGCACGACCGCAACCCGACGCTGTGCTGCCAGCTGCGCAAGGTCGATCCGATCAACGCCGAACTCGCCGGGTACGAGGCGTGGGTGACCGGGATCCGTCGGGAGGACAACGCCCTGCGCGCGAACGCCCGGGTGGTCGAGTGGGACGCCAGCCACCAGATGGTGAAGGTCAACCCGATCGCCGCCTGGACCTTCGACGAGCTCCTCGACTACGCCGGAGCCCACCAGGTGCCGGTGAACCTGCTGCTGACCGACGGCTACCCCTCGATCGGCTGCCTGCCCTGCACGCGTCGCGTCGAGCCGGGCGAGGACCCCAGGGCCGGGCGCTGGGCCGGCCTGGCCAAGACCGAGTGCGGGCTGCACCTGTGAGCGGCGTCCGGCCGACCCGTCCGGCGCTGGTGGTGGCCGTTCACGGCACCCGCAGCGCCGCCGGCCAGGCGGTCGCGCACGGCCTCGTGGACGCCGTGGGGCGTCGCCTTCCCGGCACCGAGGTGCGCGTGGGCTGGGCCGACCTGCTCTCCCCGACTCTGACCGAGACCCTGGCTGGACTGGACGAGGCGGTCGTCGTCCCGTGCTTCCTGACCGCGGGGTACCACGTCACCAGCGACCTGCCGGCCGCCGTGGACGCGTCCGGCGGGCGGGCGCGGCTGGCCGGGATGATCGGTCCCGGCCTGCTGGCAGCGGTCGCGGACCGGCTGCGGGAGGCCGGCGAGCCGGCCGACGCCGTCGTGCTGGCCGCCGCAGGGTCGAGACGGCGCCGATCGGTGGCCGAGGTCGCGACCGCGGCGCGGCAGCTGTCGGAGCTGATCGGGCGAGTGGTGGTCCCCGCCTACCTCACCGCCGCCGAGCCCGGCGTCGGCGAAGCGGTGGCTGCGCTCCGCGCCGCGGGGCACGCGAGGGTGGCGATCGCGTCCTACCTGTTGGCACCGGGTGTGTTCGCCGACCGGCTGCGGGAAGCCGGCGCGGATGTGGTGTCGGCGCCGATCGGCGTGCACCCCCTGGTGGTGGAAGCAGTACTCAGCGCCTACGCTTCCCTCGGATCCACCGAACTAGACTTGCCCGACGCGCTGTCGACGGCACCAGGAGTTGAACGCATCGCATGACCGAAGTGACGACCGTCGACCATGTCGTGATCCGATTCGCCGGTGACTCCGGCGACGGCATGCAGCTGACCGGTGACCGGTTCACCCACGACACCGCTGTGGCCGGCAACGACTTCTCCACCCTGCCCAACTTCCCCGCGGAGATCCGCGCTCCGGCGGGCACGGTGGCGGGCGTGTCCAGCTTCCAGTTGCACTTCGCCGACTTCGACATCCGCACCCCCGGCGACCGCCCAGACGTGCTGGTCGCGATGAACCCCGCCGCGCTGAAGGCGAACCTGGGTGACCTGCCCCGCGGGGGCCTGATCATCGCGGACACCGCCGACTTCACCGCCAGGAACCTGGCCAAGGTCGGCTATGCCTCCGACCCCCTGACCGACGGCAGCCTGGCCGACTACCAGGTGCACGCCCTGGACCTGTCCGGCCAGGCCACCGCAGCCGTGTCCGCGCTGGGACTCGGGCGCAAGGAGGCGGCGCGCACCAAGAACATGTACGCGCTCGGGCTGCTCGACTGGCTGTACCACCGCCCCACCGAGGGAACCATCGCTTTCCTCGAGACGAAGTTCGCCAAGGCGCCGGCGATCCGGGACGCGAACATCGCCGCGTTCAAGGCCGGCTACGCCTTCGGCGAGACCACCGAGGTGTTCGCGAACCGCTACAAGGTGGCTCCCGCACCCGCGACGACGCACGGCACCTACCGGCAGATCTCGGGCAACCGGGCGCTCGCCTACGGGTTGATGGCCGGCGCGGCGAAGGCCGGGCTGCAGCTCTTCCTCGGTGCCTATCCGATCACGCCCGCCTCGGATGTGCTCCACCACCTCGCCGCGGCCAAGACCGCCGGCGTCCTCACCTTCCAGGCGGAGGACGAGATCGCGGCGATCGGGTCGGCGCTCGGTGCCTCCTTCGCCGGCCAGCTCGGCGTCACGGCGACCTCCGGCCCGGGCCTGGCCCTGAAGATGGAGACCATCGGACTGGCGGTGATGCTGGAACTGCCGCTGGTCATCTGCGACATCCAGCGGGCCGGGCCCGCGACCGGAATGCCGACCAAGACCGAACAGGCCGACCTCACCCAGGCGCTGTTCGGACGCCACGGCGAGGCCCCGCTGCCGGTGATCGCCGCGCAGTCCCCCGGTGACTGCTTCGACGCCGCGTACGAGGCGGTGAAGATCGCGATCGACTACCGCACGCCGGTGATCCTGTTGTCGGACGGCTACCTCGCCAACGGCGCGGAGCCCTGGCAGGTGCCCGACCTTGCCGCGCTGCCGGAGATCGACCCGCACTTCGCCACCCAGGCCAACCGCCCCGACGGGGAGTTCTGGCCGTACCTGCGCGACGAGAAGCTGGCCCGCGCGTGGGCCGTCCCCGGCACGGCGGGCCTGGAGCACCGGATCGGCGGCATCGAGAAGGCGGACGGCACCGGTGCGGTCTCCTACGACCCGGCCAACCACGAGTTCATGGTGAACCTCCGCCAGCAGAAGGTGGACGGGGTCCGCGCCGTCGTGCCGGACGTCGCGGTGGAGGACCCGAGCGGCCAGGCGAAGGTGCTCGTTCTCGGCTGGGGGTCGACCTACGGGCCGATCTCGGCCGCGGCGCGCCGCGTCCGCGGCTCGGGACGCAACCTCGCCACCGCCCACCTGCGCCACCTGAACCCGCTGCCGGCGAACCTCGGCGAGGTGCTGCGCAGCTACCACAGGGTGCTGGTGCCCGAGATGAACCTCGGCCAGCTGGCGATGGTGCTGCGCGCGAAGTACCTCGTCGACGTGCAGCCGTACTCACGCGTCCGCGGCCTGCCGATCTCGCTGTCGGAACTGGCCGCCGACATCTCCGAACTGATCGACCGGGAGGAATCGACGTGACCCTGGCAACACCGGGCAAGGGCCTTTCCGGGGTGCCGTTGAGCCTCACCCCGCTGAACCGCAAGGACTTCACCTCCGACCAGGAGGTGCGCTGGTGTCCCGGCTGCGGCGACTACGCCGTCCTGGCCACCTTCCAGGGACTGATGCCGACCCTGGGCATCCGCAAGGAGAACACCGTCATCGTCTCCGGCATCGGGTGCTCGTCGCGGTTCCCCTACTACGTGGACAGCTACGGCATGCACTCGATCCACGGTCGTGCGCCCGCGATCGCGACCGGGATCGCGATGACGCGTCCCGACCTCGCGGTGTGGGTGGTCACCGGCGACGGGGACGCGCTCAGCATCGGCGGCAACCACCTGATCCACGCGCTGCGGCGGAACGTGAACATCACGATCATGCTGTTCAACAACCGCATCTACGGGCTGACCAAGGGCCAGTACTCGCCGACCTCCGAACAGGGCAAGGTGACCAAGTCGACGCCGGCGGGCTCGGTGGACCGTCCGTTCAATCCGCTGTCGCTGGCGCTCGGCGCGGAGGCGACCTTCGTCGCCCGGACCGTGGACTCCCACCGGGCCCATCTCACCGAGGTGCTCACCGCCGCGATCAGCCACCGGGGGGCATCCCTGGTCGAGATCTACCAGAACTGCCCGATCTTCAACGACGGGGCGTTCGACAGCCTCAAGGGTGCGGACGGCGGCCTGATCCCGCTCCGTCACGGCGAGCCGATCACTTTCGGCCCGGACGAGTCCCGCGCGGTCGTCCGTGCCGCGGACGGCCAGCTGCGGATCGTCGACGTCGCCGAGACCAGGCGGGAGGACATCCTCGTCCACGACGCCCACGCCGATGACCCGGGGGTGGCGTTCGCGCTGTCGCGCCTGACCGACACCGCGGGCCTGGCCACCTCCCCGATCGGCATCCTCCGGGACGTCGACCGGCCCGCCTACGACGACCTGGCCCGCGCACAGCTGACCGTGCAGGCCGATCCCGCCGAACGCCTGGCCACGCTGCAGCAGCTGGTCACCGGCACCGACACCTGGGAGGCTTGACGCGAACGGCCCGCGTCGCGCCCCGAAGGGTGACGACACGGGCCGTTGCGGTGGGCCTGGTGCCCGTCATCGCGGCGCCGGTGACGCCGCGATCCTGGCGGTGACGAGCTCAGGCGGGCTGATAGGTCGGGTCGGTCCGCCGGGCGCGCTTCGCGCCGGCCGGGATGAGTCGCGCGAAGAGCTCGCGCAGCGAGGGCGTGGGCTCCGCGGCGGAGAGCCGGGCGGCGGCATCGAGGCCGCGGACGCCGGCGAGGTTGCGCTCGGCGAGCGTGATCTGGTTCACAAGGGCGGTCGTCATGGTCGTCTCCTTCTTCGTCGTGCTCAGTTCCTGGGCGCCGGGCCGGTGCTCGTCCGGACGACGAGCTCGACCGGCAGGGTGATCTGCCGCTCGGACCGGTCGGGATCCATCGCGAGCCGGCCGGCGAGCCTGCCCTTCTCCGCGATCGGCTGGTGGACGGTGGTGATGCCGAGGAATCCGGCGTCCGGGATATCGTCGAAACCGACGATCGACAGGTCCCTGCCGGGGGTCAGGCCGCGTTCGGTGACCGCGTCCCACACACCGACGGCGAGCACGTCGCTGAGGGCGACGATCGCGCTCGGCCCGCCCTGGACGTCGAGGGCGTGCGCGCCCGCCGAGCGGCCGGCCTCTCGGGTGTTGTGGTCGGTGCACACCACCGTGATCCTGGCACCCGGGAGTTTCTCCCGCAGGCCGCGCAGGCGCTCGGTGACGAAGCCGGAGTAGACCGGGACCCGGCCGTCGATGACCGCGTCCACGTCCGCCTCGGCCTCCTCGCCCTGCTGCACGGACCGGCTGGGCGCCAGCACGACCACGCGCTGGTGGCCCAGCCGGGTGAGGTGCTTGCCGACCAGCCGTCCGGCCTTCGCGTCATTGATGGCGACCCAGTCGCCGTCCTCCCCCGCGTGCGTGCCCACGATCCGGATGCCCCGCCGGCGGAGGACGTCGAGGCCCGGGTGAGCGCCGAGAGTGGAGCCCACCACGATGGCGTCGATGGCGGCGCGCTGGAGAAGCTGGTTCTCCGCCTCCTGCGCCCCCGAGGCGCGCAGCAGCAGCACCGACGCGCCGTGCTCCTCGAGGGCCTCACTGAGACCGGAGAGGAAGATCACCGAGTACGGGTCGGAGAAGGCCCGCGACACCTCTCCGCCGAACAGGAAACCGCACACGTCGGTCCTGCCCGAACGGAGGGCGCGGCCCGCGGCACTGGGCCCGCAGTAGCCGATCTCCTGGGCCCTGGCGAGGATCTGCTCACGCAACTCCTCGGAGAGCCGGTCCGGCTTGCTGTAGGCGTTGGAGACCGTGGTCACGGAGACGCCGAGATCCTCGGCGAGGGTCTTCATCGTGACCGGTGCCGCTGTGCCTGCACCCATGCGACACCTCCCCCCGCGACTTGATCGATAAAGTAAACGATACACTTTATCGATCAACGACTCAAGTGCTCGCCGTGAGGCAGGCGTGTCGATGCGCTCGATCCACGACCCGGCGACCGGCGACACGGCCGCGGCGCTCGGCAACACCACGTTCGGGGCCCGGCCGGTCGCAGAACTCCTGCGGAAGCTGTTCGGCTGAGTCGGCCGGGCTCAGCGGGTCTCGGCCCGCCGCACCGCGGCCTTCGCGGCCTCCATCACCACGAAGATCACCACCGCGAACGCGAGCGGGATCAGCCAGCCGAAGACGCCGACCGCGGCCGAACCGAACCAGGAGTTGAGCACGGGCACGTACACGAACGCCGCCTGCAGCACGACCAGGATGCCCACCACGGCCCAGACCACCGGGTTGCCGCCGATCGCCTCCCTGCGCAGGCTCGACTCGCGCAGGAAGCGCGAGTTGAACAGGTACGCGACCTGGCCGAGCACGAGGGTGTTCACCGCCCACGTGCGGGCGATCTCGAGGTCGCCGCCGGTCATCACCCTGCCGATCACGAAGGTCGCCAGGGTGGCCGCGGCGATCAGGACGGAGGCGATGGCCAGCCTCGGCAGGTACCTGGCGCTGACCAGTGGAGTGCCCGGCGGACGCGGCGGCCTGCGCATGATGTCGGGCTCGGCGGGCTCGTAGGCGAGCGCGAGGGAGAGCGTGATCGAGGTGACCATGTTCACCCAGAGGATCTGCACCGACTCCAGCGGCATGGTCAGGCCGAACAGCACCGCGACCAGGACGACGAGCGACTGCGCACCGTTCGTGGGCAGGATGAACAGCACCGACTTGTGCAGGTTGTCGTTGATCCGCCGCCCCTCTTCGACCGCGTGCTCGATGGTGGCGAAGTTGTCATCGGCGAGCACGATGTCGGCGGCCTCCTTCGTCGCCTCGGTGCCCTTGATACCCATCGCCACGCCCACGTCGGCCCGCTTCAGCGCCGGGGCGTCGTTCACCCCGTCACCGGTCATGGCGATGACCTCGCCGTTGGCCTGGAACGCCCTGACCAGGCGCAGCTTGTGCTCCGGGCTCGTCCGCGCGAACGTCTCGGTGCGCTCCACGATCGTGCGCAGCTGCTCGTCGGTGGCCGCCTCCAGCTCCGCGCCGGTGATCGCGGCCTCGGTGCTCTCGTCGAAGATGCCCATCTCCCGGCTGATCGCCGTGGCGGTGCCCGCGTGGTCACCGGTGATCATCGTCACCTTGATGCCGGCCTCGTGGCAGGTGGCGATCGCGCGGATCGCCTCAGGGCGCGGCGGATCGACGATCCCGCACAGGCCGAGCAGGACCAGCCCGGTGAGGTCGTCGTGATCGATGGCGTCGGGCGCCGAGGCGGTCGCGAGTGGACGCGACGCCGCGGCCAGCACCCGCAGGCCCTGGCTCGACAACGCGTCCACCTGGGCGTCCCACCAGGCCCGGTCGAGCGGTTCGGGTGCGCCGGACGCCGACAGCTGCAGCTCGGAGCGGTCGAGCAGGCGATCAGGTGCGCCCTTGACCAGCACGACGTGGTGGCCCTCGGGGGTGGTGTTGGCCGTGGCCATGTACTTGTGCGCGGAGTCGAACGGCAGCACCGCGGTGCGGGGGTAGGTGGACGGATCGAACCCGGCCTTCATCCCCAGCGTCCGCAGCGCCCCCTCGGTGGGCTCACCGACCAGCGTCCAGTGCCCGTCCACCTCGGCGACGACGGCGTCGTTCACGACGCTCATGGCGGTGACCACCGACCGCAGGTCGCCGCGGGCGGCGAGGTCGACGTCGGCGCCGCGCAGCCCGATCGAACCGGACGGGTTGTAGCCGAGGCCCTTCACCGTGTACTCGCCGGCGCGGGTGACCACCGTCCGCACCGTCATCTCGTTGGTGGTGAGCGTGCCGGTCTTGTCCGAGCAGATCCGGGTGATCGAGCCGAGGGTCTCCACCGCGGGGAGCTTGCGGACGATCGCGTTGCGCCGCGCCATCTGCTGCACGCCCAGGGCCAGGGTGATCGTGACCAGCGCCGGCAGGCCTTCGGGGATCGCCGCGACCGCGAACCCGATCGTCGCGGAGATCAGCTCGCCCGCCGGCATGCCGTGCAGCGCCTTGCCGATCACGACCATCAGCACCGCCATCGCGGCGATGACCAGGGAGAGCTGCTTGCCGAACCGGCCGATCTGTCTGGTCAGGGGCGTGTCGAGGTCGTCCACGGCCGACAGCAGGCTGGTGATCCGGCCGATCTCGGCGTCGGCGCCCGTGGCGGTGACCACCCCGATCCCCTGGCCCGCGGAGACCAGCGACGAACTGAACAGCATGGACGCCCGGTCACCGATGCCCGCACCGGCCGCGACCGGATCGACCGCCTTGCTGGACGGGACCGCCTCGCCGGTGAGCGCCGCCTCCTCGACCCTCAGGTTGCTCGCCTCGAGCAGGCGCAGGTCGGCCGGCACCTTCGAGCCCGCCGAGACCCGCACGATGTCGCCGGGAACCAGGTTCTCGGCCGGCAGGTTGCCCCACTCGCCGTCGCGCAGCACCTGGGCATCGTCGGTGAGCATGTTCCGGATACCGGCGAGCGCCTGCTCGGCCCGGCCCTCCTGGACGTAGCCGATCACCGCGTTGATCACGGCGACACCCAGGATCACCCAGAAGTCGACCCACTCGCCGAGGGCCACCTTGAGCGCGGCCGCGGCGAGCAGGATGTAGATCAGGATGTCGTCGAAGTGGGAGAGGAACCGCTTCCACGCCGGGTCGGTGGGCGGTTCGGGGATCGTGTTCGGCCCGTGGCTCGCCAGTCGCTCCTGGGCCGCGGCGGTGGTGAGGCCGCCGGCATCGGCGACCAGGGCTGCCAGGACCGCGTCGGCGTCGAGCGCGTGGGCGTCCAGCAGGGGTCGTTCCGCGCTGGTCACGGTCATTGGTTCCTCCTCGCGGAAGGTCGGCGGTGCGCCGTTCCGGCTCGAAGCTAGCACCCGGCGCCGACGTCCGGACCGACCGGTAACCTGTCGGACGTGACCGACTTCGACCTCGACCCCACCGTCCGCCCGCAGGACGACCTGTTCCGGCACGTCAACGGCCACTGGCTGGCCGCGACCGAGATCCCTGCCGACAAGCACGCCACCGGGGCCTTCATGGCGCTGCGCGACGCCTCGGAGGAGGCGATCCGGGAGATCGTGACCGGCCTGTCCGGCTCCGAGCCCGGAACCGAGGCCTACCTCGTGGAGCAGCTGTACGGCAGCTTCGCCGACACCGAGCGCGTGGACGCCGTGGGGCTCGACCCGCTCCGTCCGCTGCTGGAGGAGATCGACGCCATCGGCACGGTCGACGATCTGCTCGACTACTTCGGACGCAGCCTGCGCCGGGGCACCGGGGCGGTGATCGGCCTCGAGGTCGACTCCGATCCCGGCGAGCCCACCCGGTACGCCCTGTTCGCCGGCCAGGCGGGCATCGGCCTGCCCGACGAGGAGTACTACCGGCTCGAGCAGCACGCGGCGATCCTGGCCGCCTACCGCGACCACGTCGAGCGCACCCTGACCCTGGCCGGGCTGACCTCGAGCGGCTCCGGCCAGGTGGTCGGCCTCGAGACCGAGATCGCTGCCCTGCACTGGGACAAGGTGCGCACCCGCGACCTGCGCCAGATGTACAACCCGACCACGCTCACCGCACTCGACGCCACCGGGGTGCCATGGACGCGGGTGCTCGCTGCGGCCGGCGTCCCCGCCGTCGACGAGATCGTGCTGGCCCAGCCGTCGTTCTTCTCCGACGTCGCCGGCCTGCTGACCGCGTCCCGCCTGGAGGACTGGAAGCAGTGGTGCCGCTGGACCCTGGTGTGCTCGCTGTCGCCCTACCTCCCCGATCCCCTCGTCCAGGCCCGGTTCGACTTCTACGGCACGGTCCTGCAGGGCATCCCGCAGTTGAAGGAGCGCTGGAAGCGCGGCGTCGACCTTGTCGAGCGGACGCTCGGCGAGGCCGTCGGCAAGCTGTACGTCGAGCGGCATTTCCCGCCCGCGGCCAAGGAGCGCATGGACATCCTGGTGGCCAACCTGCTCGAGGCCTACCGCCGGTCGATCTCCCGCCTGGACTGGATGACCGAGGCCACCCGCGCCGAGGCACTGAACAAGCTCGCCCGGTTCACGCCGAAGATCGGCTACCCCGACGTGTGGATGGACTACAGCGGGCTGGCGATCGTCCCGGGAGACCTGATCGGCAACGTCCTGCGCGCCGCCGCGTTCCACACCGACGACGAGCTGTCGAAGCTGGGCGGTCCGATCCGCGACTGGGAGTGGCTGATGACTCCCCAGACCGTGAACGCGTACTACCACCCGCTGCGCAACGAGATCGTGTTCCCCGCGGCCATCCTGCAGCCGCCGTTCTTCGATTTCGAGGCCGACGACGCGGTGAACTACGGCGCGATCGGGGCGATCATCGGCCACGAGATCGGCCACGGCTTCGACGACCAGGGCTCCACCTGCGACGGGGAGGGCCGGCTGCGCGACTGGTGGACGCCGCAGGACAGGGAGGCGTTCACCGAACGCACGAAGGCCCTGATCGGCCAGTACTCCGCCCTCGCGCCCCGGCAGCTGCCCGACCTGCACGTCAACGGCGAACTGACCATCGGGGAGAACATCGGCGACCTGGGCGGCGCCTCGATCGCCTATGACGCCTGGCAACTGACCCTCGACGGACCCGCCGAGGTGGTCGACGGCCTCCCCGCCGACCAGCGGTTCTTCCTCTCCTGGGCCCGCGCCTGGCAGTCCAAGCGCAGGGACGAGGCGCTGCGTCAGCAGATCGCCACCGACCCGCACTCCCCCGAGGAGTTCCGCTGCAACCAGGTCGTGCGCAACCTCCCGTCCTACTACGACGCCTTCGGCGTGACCAGCGCGGACGAGGAGTGGCTGGCGCCGGAGGAGAGAGTCAAGATCTGGTGACCCACCCCCTGGTTCCGGTCACGCTGGCCCGGGGTGCCTACGCGGAGTTCCTCCGGGTGCAGGGCATCCTGCGTCGCGAGTCGGCCGGGGGCATCCTGCTCCTCGGCGCCGCGCTGGCGGCGATGCTGGCCGCGAACCTGGCGCCGGACTTCTACGTCGGGCTGCGCGACCTGCACGTCGGCGGGTCGGTGCTGGGCATCGACCTCCAGCTGTCGATCGGCCACTGGGCGGCCGACGGGCTGCTGGCCGTGTTCTTCTTCCTGGTCGGGCTGGAGCTGAAGCACGAGTTCGTCGTGGGCGACCTGCGCGACCCGCGCACCGCGCTGGTCCCGGTGGTGGCCGCGGTCGGCGGCGTGGCTGTGCCCGCGCTGATCTATACGGCGTTCACGATCGCCGACCCGCTGGCGCGCGCCGGCTGGGCGATTCCCGCGGCCACCGACATCGCATTCGCTCTCGCCGTCCTCGCCGTGATCGGGGCGCACCTGCCGGCCGCCCTGCGCACGTTCCTCCTCACCCTCGCGGTCGCCGACGACCTGATCGCGATCGCGATCATCGCGTTCTTCTACTCCCGGGGCCTGCAGACCGGCTATCTGGCGCTCGAGCTCGTCCCGGTGGCGCTGTTCGGTCTGATCGCCCACCGGTGTCAGCGGTTCCTGCTGAGGCATTGGTGGGCGCCGTGGCTCCTGCTCGCCCCGCCGGCGGTGGCCGCGTGGGTGATCTGCTACGCCTCGGGGGTGCACTCGACCGTCGCCGGCGTGCTGCTGGCCTTCGTCGTGCCGGTCCGTCCGCCGGAGGGCGGCGACGCCCGAGCCGGCCTGGCCGAGGTCCTCGAACACCGGATCCGGCCGTTCTCCGCCGGGATCGCGGTCCCGCTGTTCGCCTTCTTCTCCGCCGGTGTCGCCCTCGGCGGCGCGCAGGGCTTCGTCGACGCGGTGACCAGCCGGATCGGGCTGGGCGTGATCGTCGGTCTCGTGGCCGGCAAGGCCATCGGGATCACCGGGGCGACGTGGCTGGTCACCCGGCTGCGGCACGCCCGGCTGGATCCCGACCTGGCCTGGATCGACGTGTTCGGCCTTGGCGTGATCGGAGGGATCGGGTTCACCGTCTCGCTGCTGGTCAGCGAGCTCAGCTTCGGACAGGGCTCGCCGCGCGACGACATCGGCAAGGTGTCGATCCTCACCGCGTCCGTGCTGGCGGCCCTGCTCGCCTCGGTGGTGCTGGGGCTGCGGAACCGCCACTACCGGAAGGTCGAACTGGCCGAGCAGGTGGACGACGACGCCGACGGCACCCCCGACGCGTTCCAGCCCCGCCCCTGACCCGACGGTCCGCGAGAACCGTCCCCC
>NZ_JASGES010000063.1:0-21212 GCF_047606205.1 Propionicimonas sp.
GCCCGCCGACGGCTCCCGCCTCCGGGCGGCCCAGCACCGCTCCGGGCGAGCCCGTTGTGCCGCCGACCCGGATGGGCGGTGGGGCGCCCGCTCCATCGTCGACGCCCGGGATCACGCTCGCCACGTCGGCGGCTCGCCCCGGTGTCCGCGGCCCGCGACCACGCTCCGTCTAGGGTGTGATCGTGGACGACACCTTCGACGACCTGCTCCTGGCCAACCAGCGCTATGCGACCTCCGCACCGCGCAACTTCGACGGGTACGCTCACGCGGGCATCGCCGTCGTCACCTGCATGGACTCCCGGCTGCAGCCGCTGGAGATGATCGGCCTGTTCCTCGGCGAGGCGAAGATCCTGCGCACGCCGGGCGGTCACGTCACCGAGGACGCCATGAACGGCTGCATCCTCGGGGTGAACCTGCTTCGCGTCCGGCGGATCCTCGTGGTCAGTCACAGCAAGTGCGCCATGGCCTCCGGTGACGACGAGGAACTCTCCCGGCGGGTCTCGCAGGCGAGCGGGCGGGACGCGTCCGGCCTCGAGTTCGGCGCCGACCCCGACCAGACCGGACGCCTGCGCGCGGACGTGAAGCTGCTCGCCGGCCACCCCCTGATTGCCGGACGCGCGAGCGTCGGCGGCTTCCACTACGACGTGGACACCGGCCTGCTGCAGCGGATCTGCTGACCCTCAGCGCTCGCGGCGGGCCGCAGCCCCCTCCTGGCGGCCGCGGCGGAACCGGCGCCTGAGCCGCAGGTCGGCCGGGATCGGGGGCGCTTCCAGCCGGGGCGTCGCACCCCGGTACCCGGCGACCCGGCCGAACCGGTCCTCGGGCGCTTCGTTCCACTCCTCGCGCAGCCGGAGGATGTCCTCGTGGCTCCGGCCGATGAAGTTCCACCACATCACGACGCCCTCCTCGAAGGGCTCACCCCCGAGCAGCATGATCCGGGCCGGCGCGTCGGTCGGGTTCGAGAGCCGCAGGTGGTCCAGACCGGCATCGCGGACACCGAGCACCGTGCGGTCGAGGCGGACGCCGTCGACGTCCACGTGTCCGGTGTCGACCAGGACGCCGTGCTCGTGACCCGGGTCGACCGCCAGTTCCCAGGTCGCGCCCGCCTCCAGGACCACCTCCGCGCCGAGCAGGGGCGTCTCGGTGTGGACCGGAGAGGTCACCCCGGCGAGGCTGCCGATCAGCACCCTCGCCCGGACGCCCGGGGCGTCGAACTTCTCGGGGACGTGGTGCTGGAACTCCCGGACCAGGTCCTTGCTCGACGCCGGCAGCACCACCCACAGCTGGACCCCGTGCAGCAGGTCGCGGGCGGGTGTGGACACCTCGGAGTGCGCGATCCCGTGTCCGGAGGTCATCAGGTTCACCTCCCCCGGCCGCACCATCGCGTGGACACCGCCGGAGTCGCGGTGCTCGATCTCGCCCTCGAACAGCCAACTCACCGTCTGCAGGCCGGTGTGCGGGTGCGGAGGCACATCCATGCACACGCCCTGTTCGGGCCCGTAGTGGTCGGCGAAGCACCAGGCACCGACGAAGGAGCGCCGCAGCGACGGCAGCGTCCGGCGCACCGACAGCGTGTCCTCGCCGCCGAGGTGGACGTCCCTGGGCTCGAGCACCTGGACGTGCTCGGGGTCGTGCTCGTCGGGCGCCGCGCAGTCCAGCACGTCCGACCTGGTCTCGGTGTTGCTCATCGCGCCTCCTGTGGACCGAGTGAGGAACCGTCCCCGGTCCCGGTCCGCCCTGCGTACGAACTGAGTCAGGAACCGTCCCGGGTTCCGGCAGCCTACGTGGCGGCGGACGCGGTGTCAGGCGTCGATGCGCTCGGCGTCCAGGGCGTAGGCGCCCTCGATGATGAACTCCTTGCGCGGCGCGACGTCGTTGCCCATCAGCTTCTCGAAGGTGCCCTCGGCAGCGAAGGCGTCGTCCACGGTGATCCTGCGCAGGGTCCGCTGGCGGGGGTTCATCGTCGTCTCGCTCAGTTCGTGGGCGTCCATCTCCCCCAGGCCCTTGTACCGCTGCGGCTCCTTGAACGCCTGCCCCTTCTTGGTGAGCTCGGCCAGCTTCCTGCGGTACTCGGCCTCGTTGTAGGTGTAGATGTACTTCTCCTGACCCTTGCGCGGGTTGGTGAGCTCGAAGCGGTGCAGCGGCGGGACCGCGGTGTAGACCCTCCCGGCCTCGACCAGCGGGCGCATGTACTTGAAGAACAGCGTCGCCAGCAGCGTGCGGATGTGGGCGCCGTCGGAGTCGGCGTCGGCCATGAAGATCACCTTGGAGTAGCGGGCCGCGTCGATGTCGAACGTCCGCCCCGAGCCGGCCCCGACCACCTGGATGATCGACGCGCACTCCGCGTTCTTCAGCATGTCGCCCACCGAGGCCTTCTGGACGTTCAGGATCTTTCCCCGGATCGGGAGCAGCGCCTGGTACTCGGAGTCGCGGGCCAGCTTCGCCGTGCCGAGCGCCGAGTCGCCCTCGACGATGAACAACTCGGTGCGGTCCAGGTCGGTGCTGCGGCAGTCGGCGAGCTTGGCCGGCAGCGTCGAGGACTCCAGCGCGTTCTTGCGCCGCTGTGCCTCCTTGTGGGCACGCGCCTGGACGCGGGTGCGAGACGCTGCGACCACCTTCTCCATCACCGCGCGCGCCTGCGTCCGCTGCGCGGCCCGCGTGGAGGTGAGGAAGTCTCCGAGTTCGCTCTCCACGATCCGGGCCACCAGGCGGGTCACCGGAGGCGTGCCGAGGACCTCCTTGGTCTGGCCCTCGAACTGCGGCTCGGCCAGCCGGACGGTGACGACGCCGGTCAGCCCCTCCAGGGCGTCGTCCTTCACGACCTCCTCACCGGCCTTCAGCAGCCGCGTCCCGTCCAGCCCCCTGCCGAACGCGCGCACCAGCCCGCGCTCGAAGCCCTGCACGTGGGTGCCGCCCTTCGGTGTGGCGATGATGTTCACGAACGACTGCACCTGGGTGTCGTAGCCGGTGCCCCAGCGCAGGGCGATGTCCACCTCGAGGGTCCGCTCGACGTCGGTCGGCGTCATTGCGCCGTTCTCGTCCAGCATCGGGACGGTCTCGGTGAAGGTGTCGGTGCCCCGCAGCCGGAGGATCTCGCTCACCGGCGGGTCGGAGGCGAGGAAGTCGCAGAACTCGGAGATGCCGCCGTCGTGCTTGAACACCTCGGTGGTGGGCTCGTCGTCGCGGGCGTCGGTGACCACCAGCTCGAGACCAGGCACGAGGAAGCTGGTCTGGCGGGCCCTGGCCAGCAGCGCCGGCAGGGCCAGTTGCGCGTCCGCGAGGAAGATCTGCCGGTCCGGCCAGTAGCGCACCCGCGTGCCCGTGACCCCCCTGCCCACCCTGGCCACCTTGCGGAGTTCGTTGCCCGGGGTGAACGGCGCGTCGGGCCCGGGCCCGGCGAAAGTGCCGGGCACGCCCCGGCGGAAGCTCATCGCCCAGGTCGCGCCGTTGCGATCGACCTCGACGTCGAGCCGGACGCTGAGCGCGTTCACGACCGACGCCCCGACGCCGTGGAGGCCGCCGGTGGCGTTGTAGCTGCCGGCACCGAACTTCCCGCCCGCGTGCAGCTTGGTGTAGACCACCTCGACGCCGGTCAGCTTCGTGCGCGGCTCGATGTCGACGGGGATGCCGCGGGCGTGGTCGACGACCAGGATGCTGCCGTCGTGGTCGAGCGTCACCTCGATCCGCTCGCCATAGCCGGACAGCGCCTCGTCCACCGCGTTGTCGATGATCTCCCACAGGCAGTGCATGAGACCACGGGTGTCCGTCGAGCCGATGTACATCGCCGGACGCTTGCGGACGGCCTCGAGCCCCTCGAGCACCAGCAGGTGCCGCGCCTCGTAGTCCCTGCCCTCGGCCGCTTTCGTCGTCGCCACCGGCTGAGATTATCTCGACGGGGTAACACTTCTTTGCATTCGCGTGACGGTGTCGGTGGTTCCGGGGATTGTCGGGCAAGCTGCCTACACTGTTGGTGCCGGGAACAAACGGGGCGCCCGCCTCGTTGTTCCGGACGCGAACGAAGGAAGATTCGCGAGGGTGGAGAGAGGACGATCCGATGACCGCAACAGTTACCGAACCCCTGACCACGGCTGATCGTTGTGATCGCTGCGGCGCCCAGGCCTACGTCCGCGTCACCCTCAACTCCGGCGGCGAGCTCCTCTTCTGCGGCCACCACGGCAAGGCCCACTCGGCGAAGCTCAGCCAGGTGGCGCTGAAGATCCACGACGAGACCAGCAAGCTCAGCTGAGGTCCACTTCTCACGACGGGCTCCGGGGTCTTCCCCGGGGCCCGTCGGTCGTCCCTGGGCAGTGCCGCCGGCGGCGGCGATACTGGCTGGCATGAGCATCGACGCCATCCTGGGTGACTTGACCCTCGAGCCCGCCGACGCGCTGGTCAACGCCGCCAACTCCACGCTGCTGGGCGGCGGCGGGGTGGACGGCGCCCTCCATGCCGCAGCCGGGCCGGGGCTGCTGGCAGCCTGCCGCCGGGTCAGGAGGACGACCTGGCCCGACGGGCTGCCGGTGGGCGAGGCCGTTGCCACCGAAGCCGGGGAGCTGCCGGCTCGGTGGGTGATCCACACCGTCGGCCCCAACCGCAACCGCGGACAGAGCGAGGAGGGGCTGTTGGCCTCCTGCTACACCCGCAGCCTCGACATCGCGCAGGAGCTGGGCGCGCGCACGATCGCCTTCCCTGCCGTCGGCGCGGGCGCCTACGGCTGGGACGCCGCGACGGCGGCGCGGGTGGCCGTCGCGGCCGTCGCCGGACATCCCCGGATCGGGATCGGGCGGGTCCGGTTCGTGCTGCTCAACCAGCCGCTGCTGAGCGCGTTCGGGGCCGAGATCGATAGCCTGACGGCGTGACTCGCCTGCCCTACGGTTCGTGGCCCTCCCCGATCGAGCCGGTCGATCTGGCCGTCGGCGGCGTCCGGCTCTCACCAGGACTCATCGACGCCGGCGTCCGCTACTGGACGGAGGCTCGTCCCACCGACGCCGGGCGGGTGAGCCTGTGGTACCAGGCAGACGACGGCGAGCCCGCCGAGGTCTCGGCCGGGGCCAGTGTCCGGTCTGCGGTGAACGAGTACGGTGGCGGCGCGTGGACCGTCCGGGACGGCCTGGTCGCCTACTCCTCCGGTGCGGATGGATCGCTCCACCTGGTCGAGGACGGTGCCGACCGGGTGCTGGCCGCGGTCGGGGGGCTGCGCTTCGCCGCGCTCAGCCTGGACGCCTCCCGGCGCCTGCTGCTGGCCGTCCGGGAGGACCATCGGGGCACAGACGCCACCCCGGAGCAGGCGATCGTTGCGCTCTCGCTCGACGGCGACCATCCAGAGGGCGGACGGGTCCTGGTCCACGGAGCCGACTTCTACGCCCACCCTTCGCTCATCGCCCAGGGACTGCTGGCCTGGTGCGAGTGGCAGCTGCCCGACATGCCGTGGGACAGTGCCTCGATCGTGGTCGCGCCGCTGGAGCGGCTCAGCGATCGGACGGTCCTGGCCGGCGGCCCCGGGGTGAGCGGCCTCTTCCCCGCCTGGGACGCCGACGGGGGGCTGATCCACCTCAGCGACGAGTCCGGCTACTGGAACCTGCGGCGTTGGCGGCCCGGCGGCCGCTCCGAGACCCTGTGGGACGCTCCGTTCGACTTCTGCGGCCCCCTGTGGGTGCTCGACCCGGTGCCGTACAGCCTGATCGGCTCGGGACGGATCGGCTGCACCTGGATCGAGGACGGGCTCGGCAGGCTCGGCGTGCTGAGCTACGACCCGCAAGCCCCCGACGGCGCCGCCGTCGGCCGGCTGGAACCCGTGGCCGGCGACGCGGTCTCGATCGAGCTGGCCGGCTCCGGCCCGCGCGCGCTCGCCGTGATGGGCTATCCCGACCGGCCCGGCGCATTGGTCGAGATCGACTGGGCCACCGGCGCGCAGCAGCCCGTCCGTGTGGCGGCGGTGGTCGAGCTGCCCGCCGACGTGGTGTCGGTCGCGGAGGCATTCACCTGGGACTCCCCCGACGGGCCGGTTCACGGGTGGTTCTACCCGCCCCGCAATGGCGATCTGGCCGGCCTCGTCGGCGAGCTGCCGCCCGTCCAGGTGTGGAGTCACGGAGGGCCGACGGCGTTCTCCGATCCGGCGTTCTCCCTCGCCGTCCAGTTCTGGACCAGCCGCGGCATCGGCATTCTGGACGTGAACTACTCCGGCTCCACCGGTTACGGGCGGGCCTACCGGGAGCGGCTGGACGGCAACTGGGGCCTCGCCGACGTCCGTGACTGTGCGCGCGGAGTGCTCGCGCTGGCCGAGGCGGGACGGGCCGATCGCCACCGACTGAGCATCCGCGGCGGCTCGGCCGGCGGCTACACGACGCTGGCCGCACTCACGTTCACCGATGTGTTCGCGGCGGGAATCAGCCTGTACGGCATCGGCGACCTGGAGACCCTCGCCGGCGACACCCACAAGTTCGAGTCGCGCTACCTCGACGGCCTGGTCGCCCCGTACCCGTCCGGGCGCGAGGTGTACCTCGCCCGCTCCCCCATCCACCACCTCGACCGGCTGAGCTGCCCGATGCTGATCCTGCAGGGACTGGATGACAAGGTGGTTCCCCCGAACCAGGCGACCGCGATGGCCGAGGCGGTGCGCGCGAAGGGACTGGAAGCCGAACTGGTCCTGTTCGAGGGCGAGGCCCACGGTTTCCGCCGGGCCGAGACGATCGTCGAGGTCGCCCGGGCGGCCCTGGGCTTCCTGGGCCGGGTGCACGGGTTCACGCCGTGCTGAACCGGCGGCGGGTCCGGCAGGTCGTGTGGGACTGGAACGGCACCCTGCTCGACGACCTGGACTGCTGCCTCGGCGTCACCAACCAGCTGCTCGCAGAGTTCGGCCTGCCAGGGTTGGCCGACGTGGCCGCCTACCGGTCGGTGTTCGGTTTCCCGATCATCGACTACTACGCCCAGCTGGGCTTCGACACCGGGCCCGGCGGCAACTTCGACGCCGCCGCACAACGCTACATCGAGCTGTACTCGCTGGCGGCTCGCGCCTGTCAGCTGCACCCCGGAGCCCGGGAGGCACTGGCGGCGGTGCGCGACGCCGGGGTCGCCCAGGTGGTGATCTCTGCCTCCCAGCAGCAGAACCTCGCCACGCAGCTGGCTCCGTTCGCGCTCGATCAGCTGCTCGACGGCAGCTACGGCATCGCCGACATCTATGCCGCCTCCAAGCTGGCCGTTGCCGAGCGCTGGCTCGCCGCGTCCGCCCTGGACCCGGCCGAGGTTCTCTTCGTCGGCGACTCCGAGCACGACTTCGAGATCGCCCACACGCTCCGGGCGCAGTGCGTCCTGTTCGCCGGCGGGCACCACGGCCGCGAGCGCCTCGCCCGCCTCGGGGTCCCCCTGGTCCACGAACTCGCCCAGGTGATCGACCTGGTCCGTGCCGCGAACTGACCTCGATCCACAGCCCACTCCTCGACGGTGGCCGGCTGCGGGCCCTACCGGTGCGGCTTCTCCCGCCCGGGCCGGTGGTCCGGTGGCGGCATGATCGTGGGGGGTACGTCCGGTTCGGCGGCGACACTGGGCACCATGCCCGCGGTCACCTTCTGGGTCACCACTGCGCGTGGACCGCGTCGCAGCCGGGTCTGGACAACGCCGGCCAGCCGGGTGAGCAGGCTGTTCAGCACGATGTAGATCACGGCCAGCACGATCAGCGTCGGGATCAGGTTCGCATAGGCCGAGGCCAGGTAGCCGCCCGAGCGCAGCAGGTCGAGGTAGGTGATCATCGAGCCGAGCGCGGAGTCCTTCAGGATCACCACCAGTTGGCTGAGCATGGACGGCAGCATCGCGGTGATCGCCTGGGGAAGCTCGATGATGGTCAGCGTCTTCAGTGGGGTCAGCCCGATCGCCAGCCCCGATTCCCGCTGGCCGGCCGGCAGCGCGTTCACCCCGGAGCGGACGAGTTCGGCCAGCACACAGGAGTTGTACACCGTCAGGCCGACCACGACGCCGAACAGCGGCAGTGCCTGCCCCGAGATCCGCAGGGTGTAGAGGCCCGCGTAGTAGGCGAACAGCATCATCATCAGCACCGGCACCGACCGGAAGAACTCCACGAAGGCACCGCAGACCCAGCGGACCCAGCGGCGCTGGACGAGCCGCCCGATCCCCAGAGCCATGCCGAGGATGATCGACAGGACCACCGAGGTCACGGCCGCGACCAGCGTGCCCGCCAGACCGGGGAGCAGATAGGACGTCCACGCTCCGGCGGTGAGGAACGGCAGCCATTTCGCCGGGTCCAGCTGGTTGTTCGCCGGATCGCCCAGCCGCACCAGCACGAAGACCAGCACCCCGATCAGGACCAGACCCCCCAGCACGGCGATCAGCCGGTACCGAACCCGGGCCCTGGGACCGGGCGCGTCGAACAGGACCGTTGCCTCGCTCATCGGCGCACCGCCAATCGGTTGGACAGCCAGGTGAACAACAGCCCCATCGGCAGGGTCAGGATGACGAAACCGGTCGCCATGATCGCGAAGATCCAGTACAGCAGTGACGGATTGAACTCGATCATGTTGCGCATCATGTAGGCCGCCTCGGCGACCCCGACGGTCGCGCACACCGTCGTGTTCTTGGTCAGGGCGATCAGGGTGTTCCCCAGCGGGGCGATCGCGCCACGGAACGCCTGCGGCAGGACGACGTGTCTCAGGGTCGGCCCGAAGCCGAGCCCGATCGAGCGGGCCGCCTCGGCCTGGCCCTTCGGGACGGTGTTGATGCCACTGCGAATCGCCTCGGCCACGAAGGTGGCGTGGTAGAAGGCGAGGGCGACCACCGCCCAGCGGAAACCGTTGTCCACGATGAACGTGTTCGAGTCGCTGGGCGCCAGGTGGATCTTGAGGTTGTTGGAGATGCCCAGGGAGCACAGCGCGACGATCAGGGTCAGCGGTGTGTTGCGCAGGATGGTCACGAACCACGCGCCGAAGGTCTGCAGCACCCCGACCGGAGACACCCGGCAGACCGCGACGACGGTCCCGATCACCAGGGCGCCCAGAGCACCCCACACGGTCAGCTGGACCGTCATCCAGAACGCGCCGAGGACGTTGTACTGGGCGAACAGCGTGCCGAGTCCGGACATCGACCTCCCTCAGGTTGGGCCCCGGTGGCCCGCGGACGGCGGGCCACCGGGGTCAGGAAACTACGCGCAGGCGTCCGGCTTGGGCGGGTTGGTGCTGGCGTCCGGCGTGAAGCCCGAGGGGCCCACCGTGGCGTCCAGGGCCTTCTGCCAGGAACCGTCGGAGACCATCTTCTCCAGCGCCGTGTTGACGGCGGTGCACAGCTTGGTGTCGCCCTGCTTGATGCCGACGCCGTAGCGCTCCGTGCTGAACGGCTTGCCGACCACCTTCAGCTTGCCGGCGTACTGGCTCTGCGCGGCGAACCCGGCCAGGATCACGTTGTCCGTGGTGACCGCGTCGATCGAGCCGGACGCGAGCGCCTCCACGCACTTGGAGTAGGTGTCGTACTCCTGCAGCTGCACCTGGTTGGCGAACTGGTCCTGGATCTTCTTCGCCGACGTCGAGCCGACCACCGAGCACAGCTTCTTGCCGTTCAGTGACTCCGGCCCGGTGATGTCGGTGTTCGCTTCGGCCACCAGCAGGTCCTGACCGGCGATGAAGTACGGCCCGGCGAAGGCGACCTTCTGCTTGCGGTCGTCGGTGATCGAGTAGGTGGCGAAGATCATCTTCACCTGGTCGGACTGGAGCATGGTCTCGCGCTGGGCGGACGGGGTCTCGGTGAACTCGACGTCGGTGTAGCCGAGCTCCTTGGCGACGTACTTCGCCACTTCGACATCGAAGCCCTCGTAGGCGTCGCCGTTCTTCAGCCCCAGGCCCGGCTGGTCGAACTTGATGCCGATGATCACCTTGCCGCCGGTACCGGGATCGCCGCCGGCGGCGCTTCCGCTCGCGCAGGCGGACAGGCCCATGGCCATCACCACGGCTGCGCCGAGTGCCCCGAGGGGCCTTGCGTACTTCATCTCTCTCTCCTTCGTGTGGGTATTCGTCGGTGGGATGGATGAGTTCAGTGGGTCAGGATCTTGCTCAGGAAGTCTCTCGCCCGTGCGCTCTGCGGATTGGTGAAGAACTCCTCCGGGGTGTTCTCCTCGACAATCTGGCCGTCGGCCATGAACACCACCCGATCCGCGGCTTTGCGGGCGAATCCCATCTCGTGGGTCACCACGATCATGGTCATTCCGGCGCGGGCGAGGGTGACCATCACGTCCAGCACCTCGTTGACCATTTCCGGATCGAGCGCCGAGGTCGGTTCGTCGAACAGGATCACCTTCGGGTTCATCGCCAGGGCGCGAGCGATCGCCACCCGCTGCTGCTGCCCGCCGGAGAGCTGCGCGGGGTACTTGGCCGCCTGATTGTCGACGCCCACCCGGTCGAGCAGTTCGTGGGCACGCTGGTCGGCCTCCGCGGCTTTCAGCCCACGGACCTTGGTCGGGCCGAGGGTGACATTCTCGAGCACGGTCTTGTGGGCGAACAGGTTGAACGACTGGAACACCATGCCGACGTCGGCGCGCAGGTCCGCGAGCCCCCTGCCCTCCTCAGGCAACGGGACCCCGTCGATCGTGATCGTGCCGGAGTCGATCGTCTCCAGCCGGTTGATCGCCCGGCACAACGTGGACTTGCCCGAGCCCGACGGCCCCAGTACGACAACAACCTCACCGGTCTTCACGGTGAGGTTGATGTCATTCAGGACATGCAGGGTGCCGAAGTGCTTGTTCACCTCGGACAACACCACGAGCGGTGCGCCGACGCTGGCCGGATTCTCGGGAGCTGCCATCCATAGAATCTACCGAGCCCCCTGCGGAATGGCTACGCCGACCGCGGGCTCGGCAGGTTTCAATTCGGTGACAGCCGAAAACCGGCCCGGCCGGCGGGACCTCAATCCAGATAGTCGCGCAGCACCTGTGAACGGGAAGGGTGGCGCAGCTTGCTCATCGTCTTCGACTCGATCTGGCGGATCCGTTCCCGGGTGACGCCGTAGACCTTGCCGATCTCGTCCAGCGTCTTCGGCTGGCCGTCGGTGAGCCCGAACCGCATGCTGACCACGCCCGCCTCACGCTCGCTCAACGTGTCCAGCACGTCGTGCAGCTGCTCCTGCAGCAGCGTGAAGTTCACCGCCTCCGCGGGGACGACGGCTTCGGAGTCCTCGATCAGGTCGCCGAACTCGGAGTCTCCGTCCTCGCCCAGCGGGGTGTGCAGCGAGATCGGCTCGCGGCCGTACTTCTGCACCTCGACGACCTTCTCCGGGGTCATGTCGAGTTCCTTGGCGAGCTCCTCCGGCGTGGGTTCGCGGCCGAGGTCCTGCAGCATCTGCCGCTGCACGCGGGCGAGCTTGTTGATCACCTCGACCATGTGGACCGGGATGCGGATCGTCCGGGCCTGATCGGCCATCGCGCGGGTGATCGCCTGCTTGATCCACCACGTCGCGTAGGTGGAGAACTTGTAGCCTTTGGTGTAGTCGAACTTCTCCACCGCCCGGATCAGGCCGAGGTTGCCCTCCTGGATCAGGTCGAGGAACAGCATCCCGCGGCCGGTGTAGCGCTTGGCCAGCGACACCACGAGCCGCAGGTTGGCCTCCAGCAGGTGGTTCTTGGCTCGCCGGCCGTCCTCGGCGATCCACTCCAGGTCGTCGAGGTCGGACGCGGACACGCTGCCCTCGTTGAGGGTCTCGTCGGCGAACAGGCCGGCCTCGATGCGCTTGGCGAGCTGTACCTCCTGCTCGGCATTCAGCAGGGCGACCTTGCCGATCTGCTTGAGGTAGTCCTTGACCGGGTCGGCGGTCGCGCCGGCGGCGAGCACCTGCTGCTCGGGCTCGTCGGCGTCGTCGGCGTCGGACAGGCTGAAGCCCTCGTCCTCGGACAACTCCTTCTCGGTCTTCGCCTCCTCGGCGGGCTCGAAGTCGGCCTCGTCCACGTCGTCGAGGCTGCGCTTCTTGCCTCCGACGGTGAGGACGACGTCGTCGCCGTCCCGCTCGAACTTCACGTTCTCGACGTTCGTCGGGTCGAGCACCTCCTCGACCGTGACGTCCTCCTCGAGCTCCTCCTCGACGAGCTCGGTCGGCTCGTCCTCCTCGGGGGTCGCCGGGGACGCCGGCTCGGGGTTCGGCACAGCCTTCACCGGGGGTGAGGCAGCCTTCCGGCCGCGACGCGTGGGAGCCTCGACAACAGCCTCCTCAGTAGCGGAAACAGCGGCGGCACGGGAACGTGGGGGCAATGGGCTCACCTCTCAGCAGAGCGTTCAAGGGCGCACGACAACCGGGGGTTGTCAATACTTCGCAGGTCCCATTGTGCCACGGCGACCCCGAACTCCCAAGCCGAGGCCCCCGGCTTCCGTGACCGCCCTAGTCTGTTCGTCGTGCCTGAATCCGCCCAGCCTCCCGTCGCACCGCGCCGCCCCGAGCCGCGCGTCCACCACGGCGACACCTTCGTCGACGCCTACGCGTGGATGCGGGACAAGTCAGATCCCGAACTCCTGGCCTACCTCCAGGCGGAGAACGAGTGGACGGCTGCCCGCACCGAACCGCTGGCCGACCTGCGTCGGGCCATCTTCGAGGACATCTCCGCACGCACCCTCCAGACCGATCTCAGCGTCCCCGAGTTCGCGCGACATCCCGGGCTGGGCGAGTTCTGGTACTACGCCCGAACCACCGAAGGTCTGGACTATCCCAGCCTGTTCCGCTGCCCGGCGCGCGGCAGGGACTCGTTGCCCGACCCGGCCGTTGCCCCGCCGGAGGGGGAGCAACTCCTGCTGGATGTGCAGGCGCTCGCCGCCGGGGAGGAGTTCTTCGCTCTGGGCTGCTTCGAGGTGTCTCCCGACGGACGCCGCGCCGCGTACTCGCTCGACACCTCGGGGGACGAACGGTATCGGCTGCTGTTCCTCGATCTCCTCACCGGCGAGCGGCTCCCCGACGAGGTGGAGGAGGTGGCGGGGGGCGGCTGCTGGGCCGGCCAGGACTCGTTCTGCTACCTCACCGTGGACGACGCGTGGCGTCCGGACCGGCTGTGGCGGCACCGCCTGGGCACGTCCGACCCCGACGAACTGCTGCACGCCGAGCCCGACGAGCGGTTCTGGCTCGGCGTGGACTGCTCGAGGGACAACCGGTGGGTGATCCTCGGCGCGGCCAGCAAGACCAGCACCGAGGTCTGGCTGCTGGACACCCTCGACCCTTCCGCGCGCCTGCGGTCGGTCGCGCCACGTCGCGAGCAGGTCGAGTACGACGTCGAGGTCGCCGCAGACCGCCTGTTCATCGTTCACAACGACAACGCTCCCGACTTCGCCCTCGCCGAGGCACCACTGGACGCGACCTCCCCCGAGCAGTGGCGCACCCTGCGTCCGGGCGAGGCAGGGACACGCCTGCTGGGCGTCACGGCCTACGACCGGGTCCTCGTGGTGAGCCTTCGCCGAGAGGGCCTGCAACGGGTGGCGTTGCGCCCGCGCAACGCCACCGGCGATGTGGGAGAGGAGGTCGAGATCACCTTCGACGAACCGCTCTACCACCTGGAAGCCGACGACGGAGACGAGGCCGACACCGACCGGATCCGGCTGCACTACCAGTCGATGGTCACCCCTGACCAGGTGCTGGAGCAGTCGCTCATCGACGGCAGCCGTACGCTGCTCAAGCAGCGTCCCGTGCTCGACCATCCCGCGCTCGGGCCCTACCGTCCCGGCGACTACGTGCAGCGCAGGGAATGGGCGACCGCGCCGGACGGGACCCGCGTCCCGCTCTCGATCGTGCACCGTGCCGACACCCCGCTGGACGGCTCGGCGGGCTGTCTGCTGTACGGCTACGGCGCCTACGAGATCAGCATCCCGCCGACCTTCTCGATCGCCCGGCTGAGCCTGCTGGACCGCGGCTACGTCTACGCGGTCGCCCACGTCCGGGGCGGGGGCGAACTCGGTCGCGCCTGGTATCTCGACGGCAAGCTCGCGGCGAAGCAGAACACCTTCACCGACTTCGTCGCCAGTGCCCGGCACCTCGTCGCGGCCGGCTACACCAGCCCGGACCGGCTGGCGGCGGAGGGCGGCAGCGCCGGCGGCCTGCTCGTCGGCGCCGCGGTCAACCTCGCCCCGGATGCCTTCGCCGCCGTCCACGCCGCCGTCCCGTTCGTGGACGCACTGACCACCATCCTCGATCCCGACCTGCCGCTGACCGTCAGCGAATGGGAGGAGTGGGGCGACCCGCTGCACGACCCGGACGCCTACTTCCGGATGCGCGGGTACTCCCCCTACGAGAACGTCCGGAACACCCAGTACCCGGCGATCCTGGTCACGGCGAGCCTCAACGACACCCGCGTGGAGATCACCGAGCCGGCCAAATGGGTGGCCCGGCTGCGCCACGACTCCGGCTCGCAGCGCCCTGTCCTGCTGCGCACCGAACTGGTCGCCGGCCACGGTGGGGCGTCCGGCCGCTACCAGGCGTGGCGCGACGCCGCCTTCGAGCTCGCCTGGTTGATCGACGCCACCTCTCCTCGCGGCTGAGCGCGGCGTTTGGAGCCGTGTGCGAGAGCCCACGGTCGCAGGCCGGGTACAACCGTGGTCTTGATCTGCCCCCACGCCCCTGTCCAGAGGATGTTCGGGGGCGTTTGCGGCAGCAAAACGACAGGTCCGCACGTTGTACTGCTGGCACGAGCGAAAGGGAATGACGAATGATCGCTACCGCACATCGGGTCCGCACCAACGAAGGCATCGACGGCAAGGACGCGGTTGGCCTCTACCTGGACGGGATCGCCAAGACCCCGCTGCTCACCGCCGAGGAGGAGGTGCAGCTCGCCAAGCTGATCGAGGCCGGACGCTACGCGCACGCGCTCCTCGACGGGACGCTCGGGGACGACGAGACCCGGCTGCGCACGGTGCCGGCCACCGAGGACGAGCTGCGCGAGATCGCGCGCCAGGGCGACGAGGCCATGCAGCGCTTCATCACTGCGAACCTGCGCCTGGTCGTCTCGGTCGCCCGCAAGTACGGGCGGGCGCAGATGCCGCTGCTGGACCTCGTCCAGGAGGGCAACACCGGCCTGATCCGTGCCGTCGAGAAGTTCGACTACACCAAGGGCTTCAAGTTCTCGACCTACGCGACCTGGTGGGTGCGCCAGTCGATCTCGCGCGGCATCGCCCAGCAGGGAAGGATCGTGCGGCTGCCCGTGCACGTCGCGGAGCAGGTCAACCAGGTCTCCGCGGTGCGCCGCACGCTGGAACGCCGCCTGGGCCGCGAGCCCGAACTGGTCGAGATCGCGGACGAGCTGGGCGTGGCCGAGGAGCAGATCATCGACCTGCTGCGGCTCTCCCGGGACCACGTCAGCCTCGATGCGCCCGTCGAGGAGGACGGCGACACCGCCCTCGGTGACCTCCTCGCCCGCGAGATGTCGCCCGGTCCCGACGAGGTCGTGCTCGACGCGGAGGATCGCGCCAGGCTCGACGCCATGCTGTCCGGCCTGGACGAGCGGTCCGCGGACGTCGTCCGCCGCCGCTACGGCCTGCTGGACGGTCGCCAGGCCAAGCTCGCCGACATCGCGGCGGTCTGGGGCATCACCGCAGAGCGCGTCCGCCAGATCGAGCGGCACGCCATCTCCAAGCTGCGCGGGGACGCCGAGGCCGCCTGAGGTCCGGATCCAACATCACCCTTCGCGCCACGTCGGCCCGGGAGTTCTCTCCCGGGCCGACGTGCGTCTGGGACCGGCCGCCGACCGGCGAGTGTCAGTCGACCAGGCGGATCAGGCCCTCCTGGGCGCAGGATGCGGCGAGCCGGCCCGCCGAGAACAGGCGCCCGAAGCTGAAACCCAGCCCCGAGGACGCCGATGGTGAGACCTGGTCGTAGAGCAGCCACTCGTCGGCGCGGGCCGGCCGGTGGAACCACATCGAGTGGTTGATCGACGCGACCTGCATGTTCGGGCCGGCGAACTCGACCGGGTGCGGCACCGTGCTCACGGCGAGCAGGGTCAGGTCGCTGGCGTAGGCAAGGCACGCCTGGTGCAGCTGGGGGTCGTCGGGCAGTCCGCTCTCCGTCCGCACCCACACCTTCATCGCCGCGTCGGAGGCCCCCGCCGCGCTGAGCGTCGAGGTGTCGGACGCGAACCGCGTCTCCAGGACGCCCCACTCCTGCCGCCACGCGTCGGCGGCCCGCCGTGACCGCGCTCCCAGCACCTCCGACAGCGGCGGGCACTCCTGCGGCGGCCGGACGCCGGCGGGAGCGGTGTCGGAGTGGTCGAGCCCGGCCTCCCGCACGTGGTAGGAGCACACCATGGTGAAGATCACCCGGCCGCCCTGGTCGGCCACCACCCGCCGCGTGGAGAAGCTGCCACCGTCCCTGGTGCTCTCCACGGTGTAGGTGATCGGCGTCGCCGCGGCGCCTGCGCGCAGGAAGTATGCGCCCAGGGAATGGGCGACCCGGCCCTCGGGCACCGTGCGATAGCCCGCCGTGAGCGCCTGCGCGAGCACCTGCCCTCCGAACACCCGCTGGCGGGCGGAGCCGGTGTCTCCCTGGCCGACGAAGACGTTCTCACCGGTCCGGTCGAGGTCGAGGATCCCGATCAGTTCGTCCACGGACTCCGGCACGGTCAGCGCCGGAAGTCGGGCGGCGGGTCCTGCTCGGCGAGGAACTGCTCGACGGCCGCGCCGATCTCGTCGGCGCTCGGCACGGACGCGGCACCGCTGTTGCTCAGCCGGTCGTACTGCTCCTCCAGGGCGTGGACGACCGCAGGGAAGTCGGCGTCCTCGGCCGTCTCCGACTCGATGCCCTCGAGATTGGTGGCGATCCGCTCGGCGAGCTCCGCCAGCGGGAACTCCAGGCCGGCGGCGTCGGCGACCCTGCGCAGCACCGCGTCGCAGGCCTGTGGGAAGGCGGCCTGCGACAGGTAGTGGGGCACGTGCGCAACGAACCCCTGGCCGAGGATCCCGACCCGGCCGGCGCGGTACTCCAGCACGTGCGAGAAGCTGCCGGGGAGCTGGACGCGGTCGATCCACATCGGGTTGCCACTGACGGTCGTGGGGTCGGTGGAGTGGGCGGTGACGAGCGTGGGTCGCGTGTGCGGGACCGCCATCGGGACGCCCGAAACGGTGAGCAGGCGGGAGACGTCCAGGCGCTCCGCGATGCCGAGAACGGCGGCGGCCGTCCGGTTCCACTGCGTGTCCGGTTCGGGGCCGGTGAACAACAGGAACGGTGTGCCGTTCGCGTCCAGCACCCGGTGGATCACCAGCGAGTAGTCGGTCATCGAGACCCAGTGGTTGGTGTCGAACACCATCTGCGGGCGGCGTGAGCGGTAGTCGTGCAACTGGTCGTGGTCGAACTCGACCAGCACCTCGTGCTCGCACACCTCCAGCAGGTAGTGGCCGGCCGTGTGGGTGACCGAGCCCGCGTCGATGTAGCCGTCGAGCAGGTGCAGCAGGGCGGGACGCGTCCCCCGCACGGCCTCCCAGAGGCTCGGGTCGAAGGTGTACAGCAGCCGAGGATCCAGCACCCGGCCACTGTACCCCGAGGGTCCCCGGGCACCCCGGCATTGCGCTCTCGGCTGACGCCGGCGCCGTTCGGCGCAGGACGGTTCAGCCCAGGGCGGTTCAGCCCAGGCGGCTCGGGCCGGGGGCGTGCCGGCGGAGCGCCGGGTTGAACTCGCCGAGCCGGCCGCCCAGCTCCGTGAGCAACTCGATGGTCCTCCCCGCGGCGGGGTTCGTCCGCGCACTGTCCCGCAGCAGTGCCACGATCCGACGGTGCGGAGTGGGGTTCGTGGGCCGCACGTAGCCGATGTCGAAGCCCGACCAGCCCACGGCGAGCTGCGGAACCAGGGCGATCCCGACCCCGGCAGCGACGAACGCCAACCCGGTGACGTGGTCCTGGGCGCGGGACACGTAGCGGGGCGTGAAACCGGCCACCGCGCAGGCGTGGGCGGCCAGCCGGGTCGCGATCTCGTCGCTGAAGTCGTACTGCACCCAGTCGTCCTCGCTGAACTCGCTCAGCTCGCAGCTCTCGGCCTCGGCGAGCGGGTGGTCCGGCGGGACGGCCACCAGGAAGTCGTCCAGACCCAGCTCCACCCTGCGGTAAGCCGGCGGCACGGTCGGCTCATCGTAGGGAAGCTCGGTGTGGACCTCGACATCCGCCTGGCCGGCGAGCTCTGCGGTGTCCGTCTCGTAGATGGACAGTTCGAGGGTCAGACCGGGGAACTCGCTGCGCAGCGTCCGGGCGACCGCAGGCACCCAGGTGTACGCGGCGGACGCGAACGTCCGCATCGTCAGCCGCTCGGTGGCCCCCTCCCTGAGCTCACGGACCACCCCGTCCAGTTCCTTCATCGACCGCAGGGCCTCCGCGCTCGCCGTCGCCAGCACGACCGCGGCGGGAGTCGGTCGGATCCCGCGTCCCACACGTTCCACGAGGGCGAACCCGACCTCCCTCTCCAGCGTGTGCACATGCTGGCTCACGGTCGAAGGAGTCAGGCCCAGCCGCCGGGCGGTGTCGTTCACCGAACCGCTCGCGACGACGGCCCGCAGGATGCGCAGACGGTTCAGATCGAGCATGGAACAACAATACGGCACAACCGTATGGTTGTTCGGGATACTCCGCTTGTCCCGAATGAAAGAAGGCGAGAGAATTTCTGCATGCTGAGCTACGCAGTCGTCGACAGGGATCGCGAGCGGCTCGTCGAGGACCTCGACATCGCTCGCCAGATCGAACCTACTCCCACGTTTCCCCGCAAGGTCGACAAGCGGCACTGGTTCCGCCGTGCCATGACCGAGGGCGAAACCATCCGCACCCGCCTCGCGAGCGTCTGACCCCCTTCTCGCCAGCGCGGATTCGCGTCCGCCGCACGAACCCCTCCTGTGCGCGCGGACGCCCCACCAGGCGCGGCCCCGGCACCGACGGGGCCGCGCTGACTGTCTGAACCCGGCACCGCTCAGGACGCCGCGGCCATCGCGGTCCGCACCCGCTTCGCCGAGACCGGGACCGCGGTGCCGAGGGCCTGAGCGAAGAGGCTCACCCGGAGTTCCTCCAGGAGCCAGCCGACGTCGGCGACCCGGTCAGGGAGCGGCCCGGACGGGAACCGCGAACAGAGCGCCGCGTACTCGTCCTCCAGGACACCGATCACGTCCAGCCCCTCCGCCTCGTGGCGTGGGTTGGACGCCGCGGCCTGCAGGCGGCGCTGGATCCCTTTCAGGTAGGTCGGCAGCCGAAGCCACGCCGTCAGCGGCGTCGCGGACACGAAACCGCGGTAGACCAGCCCCTCGAGTTGTTCCGACGCGTCGTCGCGCGTGTCCGCGGGCGCGGCCGGCAGCGCCCGGCGCACCTCGCCGGCCAGCTGCAGGATCTCGCCCGCCGCGGTGACCACCTTCTGCATCGCCGCCGCGGCGTCGGAGCGCACCCGGTCGGCCAGGCGCTCGAACGCGGTGGCGTCCCTGATCCCCCAGAGCCCTCCGGCCGGATCCATCAGGTCGCCGGTCGCCCTCAGGCGGGCGTCGGCCAGCAGGGCCGGCACGTCGGGGTACGGGGACGTGGCCAGGGCCAGCTTGGTCGCATTGCCCATCCGCGACACGATCGACCGGGTGGGGTCGACCGTGGTGAGGGTGATCAGCCGGCGCAGCCCGTCGCGGTGGGCGCGCCGAGCCGCATCGACGTCCGCGAAGACCTGCACGCCCACCCTGTCGCCGCGGTCGACCAGCGCCGGGAAGCCGGGCATCGGCTCGTCGATCCGTTCCGGCAGCGTCCCGAACTCCCACGAACGCGCGCCCGGGTGGGTGAGATGCCCGGCCGCGGCGTTGAGCGTGCGGCTGACCCGGGGCGCCAACCGCTCCGACAGGTCGGCCAGATCCCGTCCGACGACGGGCTGGGCGCCCTCGGACACCACCCGGAACCGCACCTGCAGGTGGTCGGGGATCGCCTGCGGCTGCCAGGCATCCCCGGGCACCTGGACGCCGGTCAGCGCGAGGATCGCCCGGCCCAGGCCCGCCCAGAGCGTCTCGCCGTCGGGGCCGGGATGGACGGCCAGCCAGTCCAGGGCCCGCCGCGCGGTGTCCGGGGCCGGCACCAGGCGGGTCCGCAGCGCCTTCGGCAACGCCCGGACCAGCTCGGTGGCCACGTCCGGACGGAGCCCCGGCACCTGCCAGGTGAAGCTCGCCGGGTCGAGCCGGGTGAGCAGCGCCAGGGGCACGGTCACCGTGACGCCGTCGTGCCCGGTGCCCGGGTCGAAGGCGTAGTCGATCGCCAGGTCCTCGCCGCCGGTCGCCCAGTGGTCGGGGTAGGCCTGCGTGTCGAGGTCCGCGTCCGGAACCACCAGATCGGCCAGGGTCAGGTCGAGGAGGTGCTCCTCGGTGCGTCGCGCGTCGCGCCACCAGCGGTCGAAGTGGGCAACCGTCACGACCTCCGGCGGGATCCGGGCCTCGTAGAAGGCCGCGATGGACGCGTCGTCGAGCAGCAGGTCGCGGCGACGATTCCGGTCGGCCAGCTCCTCCGCCTCCGCGCGCACCGCCTGGTTGCGCGCCCAGAAGTGGTGCCGGGTGCGCCAGCGTCCCTCGACGAGCGCGGAGGTGATGAAGACCTCGCGAGCCACGACCGGGTCGATCCGGGCGTAGCTGACCAGCCGCTGGGCGACGATCGGGACACCGAGCAGCGTGACCCGCTCGTAGGCGACGCACTGGCCACCCCGCTCCGACCAGTGCGGCTCGGAGTAGTTGCGCTTGAGCAGGTGTCCCCCGACCGCCTCGACCTGGTCCGCCGTGACCGGAGCGACCGTCCGTGCCCACAGGCGGGTGGTCTCGACCAGTTCGACGGCCATCACCAGGGGCGCGTTGGTGCGGGCGGCGCTCGAGCCGGGATTGATCGCGAACCGCGCTCCCCTCGCGCCCAGGTACTCGGCCGGCCCCCGCCGCCTGCCGCGGGTCGGCTTGGCGAGGCTGGCCTCGTCCAGCAGCCCGACGTGGGAGAGCAGGCCGGACAGGACGGCGGTGTGGACGGCGTCCATTCCCGCCGCGGCGTCGTTGCGGTGGTAGCCCACCTCCGTGCACGCCTCGCGGAGTTGCGCGTGCAGGTCCTGCCACTCCCGCACCCGCAGGAAGTTCAGGTACTCCGCGCGACACAGGCGCCGGAAGGCGTTGCCCGACACGGTGCGGCGCTGGTCGCGCAGGTAGCTCCACAACCGCAGCAACGCGGCGATGTCGGACCCGTCCGGGGTGGGCTCCGCCGCCCCGTCCGGCGCCGCCCCCGGCGGCGCGGTCCGC